>DATHOY010000040.1:0-4705 GCA_035484435.1 Vulcanimicrobiaceae bacterium
GCCTGGGCTTCCCGTTGCGCGAAAAAGGAGTGGCACAATAAATGGCACGCACCGCGAAAATCGCCAAGAGCCTCAAGAAGCCCAAGTTCAAGGTTCGCGTGCGCAACCGCTGCCGCGTTTGCGGCCGCGCCCGCGGATATATCCGCAAGTTTCAGATGTGCCGCATCTGTTTCCGCGGCATGGCGCTAAAGGGAGAAATTCCCGGCGTCGTGAAAGCCAGCTGGTAGGAGCGAGAGAAGAACACTATGCAAACGGATCCCATCGCCGATTTTCTGACGCGCATCCGCAACGCGGCTGCCGCAAAGCACCAGCGCGTGGACGTTCCGGTCTCGAAGCTGAAGACCGAGATCGCGCGCATCCTGAAGGAAGAGGGCTACATCTCCACCTATAAGATGGTGGAAGAGAACAAGTCCCGCAAAACGTTGCGCATCTTCCTGAAATACACCCCGGACCGCCGCAGCGTCATTACCGGCATGAAGCGCATTTCGCGTCCCGGGCAGCGCAACTATCTCGGCTCGCGCGACGTTAAACCGGTGGTTGGGGGACTCGGCATCAACATTCTGACCACGCCGAAAGGCGTGATGACCGGCCGCTCGGCGCGCAAGTCCAACGTTGGCGGCGAAATTCTTTGCGAAGTCTGGTAGCACGAAAGTTTTGAGACAAGGATAAAGAAACAATGTCACGTATTGGTCGCAAACCGATTCCAGTTCCCGCAGGCGTGAAGATCAGTTCCGTCAGCGGTGGCAGGGTGGAAGTGCAGGGCCCCAAGGGCAAGCTGAGCGTGCTGGTTCCGGCGCAGATCAAGCTCGAGCAGAAAGACGGCGTGCTGAACGCGCTTCGCGACAACGAAGAGCATCGCGCACTGCACGGCCTGGCTCGCGCGCTGCTCGCGAATGCCGTTCACGGCGTAACCCTGGGCTTCAAGAAGGAACTCGACATCGTTGGCGTCGGCTACCGCGCGGAGTTGAAGGGAAAACACGTTTCGTTCGCCCTCGGCAAGTCGCACCCGATCGAGTTTCAAATCCCCGAGGGGATTCAGATTACGGTCGAGAAGCAGACGCACATGGTCGTCAGCGGCGCGGATAAGGCGCAAGTCGGCCAGGTGGCGGCGGACCTTCGTTCGCTTCGGCCGCCCGACCCGTACAAGCAGAAGGGCATCCGCATCACCGGCGAACGCCTGAAGAAGAAGGCGGGCAAGGCCGGCGCCAAGGCTGGGGCAGCCTAAGATTTTGTGGTGGCCAGTTTTTCGACTGGCTACTAGGCAGGGTTTCGAGTTCTGACCGGGCTTAAGCCCGGTCACTACAGTTCGGAAAAGGATTGAAGGAGAAACAACGTGGCTTCGGTACCAGTTCGCAAGTTGTCCAAGGATCAGCAACGACGCCGCGTGCATTTGCGCGTGCGCACCCGAGTGACCGGCACGCCGGAACGTCCCCGCCTGAACGTCTATCGTTCCGTCGGTCACATTTACGCGCAGGTGATTGACGACCGCAGCGGCCGCACGCTCATTTCGGCCAGCTCGGTCGACAAGGAAACGAAAAAGGGATTGAAGGGTGGCGGCAACATCGCTTCCGCGAAGGCTGTCGGCAAGATTGTCGCCGACCGCGCCAAGGCGGCGGGCGTCACCAAGGTCGTGTTCGACCGCGGCGGGTACAAGTATCACGGCCGCGTCAAGGCGCTCGCAGATGCAGCGCGGGAAGCGGGGTTACAGTTCTAAATGTCGAAGCAACTATTGCGGGATAGTTTGTCGGTCCGGCGGAACCTCAATGTCAATCTTTCGGAGTTGAAGGATGACGTCATCGCCATCAACCGCGTCACAAAGGTCGTGAAGGGCGGCAAGAACTTGAGCTTCTCCGCGCTTGTGGTGGTCGGCGACAGCCGCGGCCACGCGGGATTTGGCATGGGCAAGGCGCGCGAAGTGCCCATGGCCATCAAAAAGGGCATCGAGCAGGCCAAGAAAAACTTGATCAAGCTCAACATGAAGGGCACTACCATCCCCCACCAGGTTACCGGCTGGTATGGTTCGGCACAGGTGCTGCTGAAGCCCGCGTCGGAAGGCACCGGCGTGATTGCCGGCGGCCCGGTGCGCAAGGTGATGCAGGTTGCGGGAATTACGAACGTGCTCACGAAGTCCATTGGCACGTCCAACCCGCACAACGTGGTCAAGGCCACCTTCGCGGCGCTGCTGAGCCTGAAGGATGTCGCCCACGTTGCGGAATCCCGTTCGAAGACGGTTGAAGAGGTCAGTGCCAAGTCGCCCCGCGGCGGCGAGAAGACTGAAAAAGAAAAGGCAGCAGGGGAATAATTCATGGCAGCCGAGAAAAAGGGCGCGAAAAGCGCCGGCACGCTAAGAGTGAAGTGGGTGGTGAGTTTCATCAGTTGCACCGACGACATGCGGGCAACGATTCGCGGCCTCGGGCTGCGCAGATTGCAACAGGTGGTGGAGCGCGAAGACACGCCGGCGGTGCGCGGCATGATTCACAAGGTGCGCCACCTCGTGGAAGTGGTGAAATAAGTCATGGCTGACAAAAAGAAAAAAGCGGAACACAACACGGTTTCTCTCTCGAACCTCGGCCCGGCAAAGGGCTCGCGCAAGAAAAAAGTGCGCGTCGGCCGCGGTATGGGATCGAAGCTCGGCAAGACCGCCGGCGCCGGCAACAAGGGCCAGAAGTCCCGGCGCGGCTATTCGCGCCGCCGGGGTTTTGAAGGCGGCCAGATGCCGCTGCATCGGCGCATTCCGAAGCGCGGCTTTCACAATCCATTTGGCGTCAGCTATTCCGTCGTCAACCGCGAGGAACTGAACGTGTTCCCCGCGGGCGAAACGGTGACGCCGGATCTGCTGCGCGCGCACGGCTTCATCCGCCGCGCGACGGATCCGATCAAGGTTTTGGGCGATGGCGAGCTGAAGACCAAGCTCACCATTCACGCCCATGCATTCAGCGCGACTGCCAAGGAAAAGATCACCAAGGCGGGCGGGTCATTTGAGGTTGTAGCGTAAGCGGGAGACGCGGGGAACCAGCATGAATCGTTTCATCCAGGCATTCGCGAATCTCTTCCGGATCGAAGATCTGCGGAACCGGCTGTTCTTTACGCTGGGGCTGCTGGCGGTTTACCGCCTGGGCGCGCACATTCCGACACCGGGGATCAACACCGCTGTTCTGGAAGAGATTTTCAAGCAGTCGGCGGGTTCGGTGCTGGGCATATTCGATCTCTTCAGCGGTGGCAATTTCCGCCGGTTGACGATCTTTGCGCTCGGCATCATGCCGTACATCACCTCGTCGATCATCCTGCAGTTGATGACCGTGGTGTTTCCGTATCTCGAGCGCCTGCAAAAAGAAGGCGAACTCGGCCGGCGCAAGATCACGCAGTACACGCGCTACCTTACGATTTTGTTGAGCATCGTGCAGTCGTTCACGATTGCGCAGACTTTAGAGTCTGCGTCTGGCCCCGGCGGGCAGTCCATGGTCTATCACCCGGGATATGGCTTTATCCTGATGACGATCCTCACCCTGACCACCGGCTCCGCATTCATCATGTGGCTGGGTGAGCAGATCAGCGAACGCGGCATCGGCAACGGAATGTCGTTGATCATCTTTGTCGGCATCGTAGTTGGGCTGCCGCGCGCGATTTATGACCTATACGAAAAGGCCAAGACCCAGGCTTGGGGCGCGCTTACCCCGCTGGCGATCATCATGCTGGTCGCGTTGATGGTTGCCGTCGTCGCCTTCATCGTGTTCGTTGAAGGGGCGCAGCGCCGCATACCGGTGCAATACGCGAAGCGCGTTGTTGGCCGCCGCATGATGGGCGGGCAATCCACGTACTTGCCGTTGCGCGTGAACTCCGGCGGCGTGATTCCGCCGATTTTTGCCAGTTCGTTGCTGGCGTTTCCGGCAACCGCGGCTTTAATGCTTGGCACGCGCTGGCCGTTCGTAAAAGTGATCGCTGACAAGTTGAAGTGGGGCGAACCACTGTACACGGTCATCTACATCACGATGATCATTCTGTTCGCGTTTTTCTACGTCGGCATCGTTTTCAATCCGACCGAGCTTGCGGACAACATGCGGAAGAATGGCGGTTTCATTCCCGGCATACGTCCCGGCCGCAGCACTTCGGAATACGTCAGCATGATCCTGAAGCGGCTGACGTTCATCGGCGCGATTTACCTGGCGCTGGTCTGCCTGCTGCCGGAATGGATGATCGCGGGCATCCACTTGAACCATCTGCCGACCTGGTTGGGTGGAGACTGGTTTGACCGGCACTTCCCGCAGTGGATTTTGAACGGGCTTGGTGTGGCGTTCTATTTTGGCGGTACCTCGCTCCTGATCGTGGTGGGCGTGGCGATGGACACAGTGCAGCAGCTGGAGGCACAACTCGTCATGCGCAATTACGAGGGCTTTGCGCGAAAGGGCCGTCTGCGCGGCCGTCGTTAAGGGAGAGCAAGCGTGGCGCTGGAAGAGCGTCCCGTGGGAAAACTCGACCGCGCGGTGATTTTTCTGGGGCCTCCGGGTTCCGGGAAAGGCACGCAGGCGAAAGAGCTGGCCGGGCAGTATGGCGTGCCGCATCTTTCGACCGGTGACATGCTTCGGGAGCATGTCAGCAAAGGCACTCCTCTCGGCTTGAAGGCCAAGCCGATTATGGAGCGCGGTGAGCTGGTGCCGGATTCGCTGGTGCTCAAGATGGTGGCCGAGCGGATTGAGCGGCCGGATTG
>DATHOY010000041.1:0-66090 GCA_035484435.1 Vulcanimicrobiaceae bacterium
GCCCATGTTGTGCTGAACACAAACCTCTGGGGGCGATCAATGCTGGCGCGTCCCCAGCGTTGCGACGGAACGTTTTGGTTGCCGAGGGTAAGCGTGTTTACAGCTGAGATTCCATTGGTTTCCGATCCGTCTGTATCCTCGGTCTTGGAGAGAGTGTAGGACGCAAGGAGTTGTAGACCGTGGCTTAATCTCTTTGTCAGGCTCACTTCAAGCCCGTTATACCAGGAGCTCCCTTCCGATTCCGCAACGCGAAGAGAGTCGGGAAGCACTCCAGGCACCGGCACCCGCAAGGGGATATTTGCCAATGTGTTAGAAGTCATGCCATTGACCGGATCAGAGGGGGACGCGTCCAGCGCCTGATTGAGGGAACGGAGCCGCTGCAAGTGCGTTCCCTTGGTGCCAATGTATCCTATTTCCAACAACCAACCGTGGTGGAATTCCTGCTGCACATTCAAAGAGAATTGCTGAACCATGGCTGGCCGAAAATCCTGTGCAATCGACGCAATCGATAATTGCGTTGCCAAAGAGTAAGGGACAAATAAGGGAAACGAATCGGGAGTTGGAAAAGGTTGTTGGAATGGCACTTGGAATGTCGCCCCCGCGTTCGTGAGACCTGTGTTACTCCTGGCCAAAGCAAAGGGGGCAGAAGGGATCGAAATAGCAAAAGCCTGGCCGGTTGGCCGCGAATAATAGATGCCATAGCCACCACGCAGTGTGAGCCAACTAGTTTGTGGCAACATCTGCCAGGCAAAGCCGATTCGAGGCGCAATCGCGTTCTGACCGTTGCCGTAAGTTGCAAAAGTATTGTTTGCGCGCATGACGCCCGGCGGGAGAGTGCCGGGGAAATTAGCAGCTACAGTGAAACCGTCAAGACTTCCGCCTGGCGGCGGGTTTGGATCGGCTTTACTGAAATCGAAGCTCGAACCACGGCCGAGTTTGTCACCTAATTGTCCTATTCGTTCATATCGCAGGCCTACGTTTAGGGTCAGCGTCCGCTTAATCCGATAGTCGTCTTGTGCAAACACCGAACCCTCCCAAGACCTATACTGGCGATCAAAGAACCCAAACTGATCGTCCGATTCAAAGACGTTGCTGAAGGTTCCCGTGCCGTTACCTGCGCTATCGAGGCCAAGGAGAAAATCCGCCCAGCTGAGAAATCGTATGTTCGAATCGAAGCCCGCAAAATAAAGGTTGTCTTGCAACCGAGTAAGGGAACCCCCAAATCGCAAATCGTGGGCGCCTTTAATCCAGCTGAAGACATCGCTGACGACAAAGGTGTTTTGCGTGTACGTCCGAGGAAAAGCGGGAGCCATGCTGACGGAGCCCAAGATGTTTAAACTGGGCAGTTCGTTTGACCTATTCATGTCGCTCTCGGACACTCCAACATCACTCCAGCTGAAAGGAGCTTGCGCTTCCGTCCCGGTTTGAGTTCGGACATAGCCGATGCGAAATTCATTCAGCGAGTTCTTGTTCAAGGCATAAGTATCAGCAAGAGAGAAGACCACGAAGCGAGAATTGCCCGGACTCGCGAACCCAGGAATATTGCCGATCGGATTGAAGCCGTTGCTCGGAAATGTAACTGTCTGGCCGCTGCCTGAAATGAAGAATCGCGCTGCGATTTGGTTGTTCTGGGAAGCGGCATAGTCGATATTGAACAGTCCCTGGTCTTCGTTGAAATGGCATGGTTCACTGAAAACCGAGAAACCCTGGGTTGCGAACGGCTTTGATGGGTCAATAGTCTGAGGGTTAGGAATCAGATAGCTGCCGTCCGGAAGCTTGAAGTTCAAAAGCGTCAAAGCCACTGGATTGAGGTTTGATCCGTCTGAGTTAATCGCGACTCCCCCCAGCGCACCCTTCATGCCACCAAACAGTTTCCCAACCGCGGCGGCCGATCTGTCACTTGTGAGTGGAGGCTCGCTTAAGCTGGCACTACACGCGATCCGGGCCTGACCGGTGGCCAGGCCGTTTATCTGTCGCGTTCTTTGATAGGAACTAAAGAAAAACAGTCGGTCTTTGAGTATCGGCCCGCCTGCCGAGAATCCGAATTGGTTCTGTTTCAGATTGGGCCGCGGGTGTCCGGTCTGGTTCAAGAAAAAGTCGTTCGCGTTGAGGACGTCGTTACGCAAGAATTCGAACGCGGTCCCGTGATACTGATTGCTGCCTTTCTTTGTGACGATGCTGACATTAGCTCCCACAGAACGTCCGAACGCTGCATCGTAAAGCGCGGTTTGCATCTTGAACTCTTCCAACGTGTCGGGATTGGGAATTGGGATCCCCCCGCTTGTCGCACCTGTACTCTGCACATCGCTCACACTGATTCCGTCTAACTGCCAGTTATTGTCGTAGGATCGCGCCCCGTGTACGTAGATGCCGTCGTTAGACCTGCCAATTTGCGATTGCGCAGTAGCGCCAAGACCGAGTTCGCTCGCATTGCTGACTCCCGCCGTGACCCCAGGAGAAAGGCTTACAATCTGTGAGAAGTTTCTCGTCACCAACGGTAGATCCTGAATGGCAGTTTCATTCACGACCCTGCCTAGCGCAGATCTATCGACTTGAGCCATCAACGGTTCAGCAGCTGCCTGAACTCGCTCGAGGTGCGTGTCGAGCTGCAGGTGCAGTTCGACACGCAACGTTTCCGTCACATGGACACGAATGTCCAACAGTTTCAGCTCTTTGAAACCGGTCTTAGATGCGTGTATGTCATACATGCCAGGTCGCACCTGGACAAAAGCGAATCGTCCGAGTTCATCTGATACTGCAAGCTGGCTTTGTGGGTTATTAGCTATCGAAAGACTAACAACGACCCCTGGAACCACCGCATTACTCTGATCCTGGGCAATGCCAGTAACGGAACCGGTGGATGGCGTTTGTGCGGCTAAGCGTTCCGCGCATGCAAACGTAAAGATCACCACCGCGAGGCAAACCCTGCAGCCAGGCAATTGGCCGCAGTGTCGTCTAATCGAGCCCTTGTACATTGCAACCTCAATTGATGTCATCGCCTTCCCGTATCTTCGTCTGTGCTGTGGTGTTTGTCGAGTGAATTGCCTCCGCTCTCACTCCTCGGACGCTCTGACCGATTTTCCTACAGCCTTCATGCTGTGACAAAAAGAGCTTAAGAGATTACTAAGTTCATAAATTGGCGTAGGATGTTAACGCGCTAATTGAATCTGTGGAACCTGTTAATTCTGACAGGGGTATGTCGCGGAAGGTGGCCCAGAATGGCTGGTCGATACTCCTTAGGAAAGCCGTCGGATCTTCGGCAATGAACGAGAGCTGCAGCGGTATTCGCTTCGTTCGACTTTCGCTTGGAAGTCGATGGCGCGACGCCGTAGTTCTTCAAACTCTGCTTCTATCGTTCTCTCTTCTAGCGGGCATTTCGGCTGCTCAGGTCAAACCAGTTCGGAGCGTTCTGATTATCCACCAAGTGGGCGCTTATTTGCCGCTCACCGATAACGTCGATCGAGGAATACGGACTAGCTTTGACAGTTCGCCTTACCGAATTGTTTTCCACCGCGAATTCTTGCAAGCAGGAATGTTTACCGATTCAAATCAGCAGTTCCGCGATTTTATCGTTAGCAGGTATCGGAATTACCAGCCCGACGTGATTATCGTTGTCGGGCAAGCCCCGCTTCAATTCATGGCGGAAACGCATGAGAAAGCGTTTCGCGGAGTGCCAATTGTTTTCTGTCTTCCCGACAGGCTGCTGGCCAATCTACCTGACGAGCTTCATTTCACAGGTGTAGTGGGTGACATTGCAGCAGCAATGACGCTCGATGCCGCGCTAAGGCTGCGTCCCGGCATAAAGCGCGTGGTTGTAATTGGCGGTCTGGGAGATATCGACCTGGAGCGAAACGCCGCAATTCAGAATCAATTGAAGAGCTATGAAAGCCATCTCGAGATCTCCTATTTCACCGGTATCCCGGTGCCTGATCTCGTGCAAAGGCTCCAGGATTTACCAAATGACACGATTATTCTTCTTGGTAATTTGGGGCTCGATTCCGCTGGGAATCTTTACTCCACAGCCGAATCGGGCGCCATTGTAGCAGGCAACGCGAATGTGCCGGTTTTCAGCTTGATTGATAGGAGCCTCAATCATGGCGAAGTAGGAGGCAAAGTCTCTGACTCCATCGAACAAGGCAAGATTGCTGGAGGAATCGCATTACGAATACTCAACGGAGAGAAACCTCAAAACATCCCGATCATGACAGATGTAACCACCTACATGTTCGACTGGCGAGCGCTACAGCGCTGGGGATTCAAGGAGAGCAATCTCCCGGCGGGCAGCATTGTACTGAACCGCGAACCAACTCTTTGGGAACGCAGCAAATGGATCTGGATCAGTGGGTTGCTCATCATCCTCTTTCTGTCCGCACTTGCCGCCTACCTTCACTTTAGCCGAAAACAACTTAGGCAGGCCAGAGACGCACAGTTGCAGCTTAGCGGCCTGTTGATCAACGCACAGGAAATGGAACGAAGCCGGCTGGCGTCAGAACTTCACGACGATTTTAGCCAGCGTCTGGCGCTACTCGCGCTCGAATTGGAAAATGCTTCGGAGGCGTTACCCGATTCGTCGCAAGCCACGAAGCGACAGTTGCACAAGCTTTTGGATTCGGCCAGCGAGCTCGGCGCCGATCTACACACCGTATCCCGTCGCCTGCACCCATCCACGCTTGAGAGTTTGGGACTTGTCCCCGGGCTGAAGGCTTTGTGTGATGAGTTTACCTCCCGGCAGGGCATCGAAATCGTTTTTTCTTCCAAGAATATCCCACGTGCTGTGCCTCCCAATGTGGCCCTGTGTTTATTCCGCGTCGCCCAGGAAGGCCTTCAGAATTTAAGAAAATATAGCGGAGCTTCACAGGGCAAAGTAGATTTGCGCAAGGCCGGGGACAGAGTGTTTCTTTCCGTGAGCGACAATGGGCGTGGATTCGATGCGAAGGAGATGAGGAATAGATTGGGTTTGGGAATCCGAAGTATGGGAGAACGTGCACGCCTGGTGGGTGGAAAATTCGAGATTCAGTCGGAACCCGGGAAGGGGACGCGGATCGACGTGTGCGTGCCCCTTCAGCCAGAAAATGAGATTGCTGAAGAGTTGAATATGCAGCGCAAGGCGGACGCTGTGTGAACACATTAAGTTCACCCGTGCGAATCGTGAATAGCAAGTACTCGATCGAACTATGTTCGGTACACGCAATGCTAGCGGTTGCCGAAAGTCCAGTTCAGTCCGGTGCTAGTCCCATAATCGCTTCCCGATAAGCCAGGGGGAGGATGACTATCCCAGCTACCATAGAAAGTAATATTGAATCTAAAGTCTCCCCAAATTTTTACGTAGTAGGACGTGTTCAGGTTGAAATGGACTCGCCCTGGATCGGATAGGGCCGGCAAAAGGCTTGCCGCGACAGTAAGGTTTGTGCGGTCGAATTGGAATAGCTTCGCCTGTGTATTGACCCAACCAGAAGCTACATTTTGCCCGGGTGCGACCACGATATTTTGCTGATAATTGATGCGCTGGAAGGCAAACCCCCCGGCCACGCTGATCGAGGTGTGATTCGTATTCTTCAGATATCGGCCCACGCCGCCACCGAAAGTAGATTGCAGATTGATGCCCTGCTCGGAGCTTTGGAGAAAGCTGGCGAGGCCCGTGTAATACCAGAGATTCCAACGCAGCAGACGCTGGGCGGAAGCATCAATCTGATTGCGAGATGAGGCAGACGCCCCTTTATTCGAGGATAGGGTCGAATTGTAGGCAACGGAGGCGGACCAGCGTTCTCGCGGGTAGTTCACATCTGTAGAGAGATCGTATTGGGTTGATTGATTCCCCTTGTTGTAGATCGCGCCAAGGCCGACGCTGCCGTTGAAGCGATGCCACCAATTCTCGAAAGACTGATCCATTTTGGCGATTTGGTCTCGCTCGAGCACTAGCTTCTCCCCAGGTTCATTGATTACCTCGATCGAAGCTGGCCGAGCGCTATCCCTCTTTGGCATGGAAAGCGTGCCAGAATAGACCTCTCCGTCCTGGGTTTTGACGACAAACAGTTGATTGCTCTCGAGGTGATCGACCTCAAACCAATTAATGGAGACGGTGCCCAGGGCATAATCGAGACTAATGTAGAGAACATCGGCACTGAGGCTTTTGATTTCGCAAGTAAGCCGATCACCGTTCTTCATTACGAGCACATCTGTCTTCTCTCTTGCTGTGAGAGGCCACGCGGCAAGCAGGATTGCTGACAGAACAATTCCTCGAAGATTCATCTGAGCCTCCACTGTGCGGCGTTGTGGATTCAAATCACGGGATACACCCGACTATGAAATAGGTCTTTAAAATCACAACTTGAATATGAGTCGGAGAAGAGCAATCCGTGCGAGTGCACTGGTTGGCCGGATAACAAGAGTTCTCAGAATCTGGTGGCTTGGAGTTGGGTGCACGATGACGAGCGATACCTGAGAGTGATGATTCTTCAACTACTGCAAACCAAGATCAGCTAGCAGTTTGGGATTTTCCTCCTGTACCGCTAGCAGGTTATGGCAGGCGCTACAATCGTTGGAAATCGTCTGGCCGTCCGCGCTGGTATGCGACCCGTCGTGGCATCGGAAGCAGCCCGGAAAGTCATTGTGACCAAGATTGTTCGGATGCACCCCCCAGGTCATCTTCATGTCTGGAAAAATGTTTCCGAGGTAGATCTTGGCGACGTTTTCGGCGGATTGTTCGATCAATGCGCGCTTGCTCGTATAAACGTCGGGGTACGAGGTGCGGTAGTAGTTCTCAATCCCCTCCACGATCTGTTTCTGTGCGCTATCGCGATCCGGATAATCGGCTTTCAGCAATTCCACGGCTTTTTTGTGGATGTACGGAAGCTCCGGGCTAATGAAGCCACGCGACATCCGCGAGTCAACTGCGTTTGCGGCCAACTCGAACGCGTGGGTTGGCCGGTTATGACAGTCAATGCAATCCATGGTTCGCTGCTCGCCCTTTTCGAGTTCCTGCTTGCTGACCTTGATGTCTGTCGAAACGTATTCCACTGTTTTGCCTTTGCTGTCCGTGTAATAAACGACGGGAATCACCTGGCGACGTTCGTCGGTCGAAATGTAGTGAATGCGGGAGCCATCGTCCAAATGTCTCCCGTGGATGCCCACAGAACCCGACGAGGCCCGACCGCCGATTTTCATCGCCAGTGCCGTGGTCATCGGGGAGTTTTTCTCATCGTCTTTGTAATTGGTCTTGAGGATGAGCTTGTCGCCCGAAAAACGTTGAGGCCAATGGCAATGTTCGCAGGTGTCCCGCGCGGGGCGAAGGTATTTCACCGGCGAAGGAATGGGCCGGGAATAGGTATGAAAGGTGACTGCAAGAACCTGGCGCAGGCCGGAGAGCTTGGAGCGTATAAACCAGCCCGCTCCTGGCCCTATGTGGCATTCGACGCATTCGACCCGCGAGTGCGGGGAATTCTGGTAGGCCGAAAATTCCGGGGCCATCACTGTGTGGCACGTCTGCCCACAGAACGTCGTGGTATCCATGTAGGACACGCCTTTGTAGGAAGCGAACGAAAAAATCAAGACGTTCAGCAATGTCGCGGCGCCGATGAACAGAAAACTATTCTGCACCATCGAAATCTTCAGATCGATTTCCGGATATACATGCGGAAGTTCGCCGGCATCACGCAACTTCCGCCGGCGCAACAGAATGCCCACGGGAATCAGCAACAATCCGAGAAGAAAAATCCCGGGCAACAGAAGGAAAAGCAGAATTCCCACATACGGGTGCGGAGGCCCGGGCAGCATGAAATCATAAATCCAGAAACCGATGAGCGTGATCGCTGTGCTTGTCGTGAGAACCACGCCGATGAGGCTCAGTCTATTCTGGCTGAGGTAATAGAGCAGTCTCGCCCAATCTCTGACAGTGTTTTGCGGACTCATACGCCCTGTACCTTTTTTCGTTCGACGTTTCTTGCGTACACACAAAGAGAAAAGAGCCTTCGAAGAATCTGTCGGGCCCCGTACGGCATCGCCAGTCGTGCGCCTGCAGAAACAGGGCTGCCGGCTAAGACACTAGCTACTTCAGAGTTGCCAGATAAGCGGCGATATTCTTCACATCCGCTGCCGCCAGGCTCTTTACGCTCGCGTGCTTCGGCGAAGCGGAGAACGCCTTGGTGATTTCGTCGGCGCTCTTGCCCTTGATCGAGGGCGACTTCGTTGCCGGTTTACCGGCACCATCCGCTCCGTGGCAACCGGCGCACTTTGCCTTGAAAGTTTTTTCGCCATTTGCAGAATCTTGAGCACGAGAAACGGACACGACAAGGCAAAACATTGCGGCGACGGCGATCACTGATAAAACCTTTTTCATTACTTCCTCCTTTGTTTCTTCCTTTGCCCGAAGCGCACTGCACCACCACGTTGTTGAACTAGAACGCGTACCTGACGGAAAGTGTGACAAGGTTGCCGTGGAAATTCCGGGGCGCAAAAACATCCTGGAAAGCCGCGGTCGAGTCCTCGTGGTAGCTGTAGTAGCTCCAAAATGCCTTTCCCGTCCAGTGATTCGCAATGTGGTAGTCAAACCCGGCGTAGGGTTGGTACCAGCTTGAGTTTAGAGATCCGTCCACATTCGTCGGGATGGGATTCTCGGGAGTCAAGTTAAGTTGTGAGCCGCTCACACCGGTCATGCTCGTACCCCCGTGGAGGGTCAACCGGTTCATAGGATTCCAAGAGAAATCGAGGAATCCCGTGTTGACCTTGCTGGAGTAAGGGGAATTCTGCTGCACAAGACCGGAGACGTTCGGACATGCGGGGAGTCCGGGAAGGGAACCGGTAGCCGTGAAGCAGACCAGGAGCGACGTGGAAATGTCGTTGTAGGAGTATCCCAAGTCCAGGCTGATTTTCTGGTTGGGAAGAAATTCCGCGGAGACCCCGTAGCTGTTGTTGTGCATCAGGTTGTTCACACCGGGCACATTGTTCTGGCCATACCAAAGGCTGACAATCCCATTGAAGTTCAGCTTTTCCGAAGGCTTGTAATCAGCCTGAAAGCGGAGCTTTTGTGAGGTCAAGGGACTGAGATTTGTAAAGGTAGCGTTGGCGCTCATGATATCGCCGTCCACGTTGAGCCGGAATTTCGGCGAAGGACGAACCCACAGGCCAAAGACGGAGTGATTTTCGTTGATATCCGTCTCGCTGGGAGGAGCGGACGTGCCGGGGAAGGAATAGGAGATAGATCCATCGGCATTGAGGGTGCACCCTGGCGGGAGATTGCCCGGGCCGGGAGGAAGTGCCGGATCCAGAACGGTACAATTCCCACGTGCTGCGTTGTTGGGGAAATAGATCCCGCCGAAGCTATTGAAGAAGTTATCGGAAATCACGCGGGCACGATATTCGTAGCCGAAATACGCGCCAGCTTTCAGATTAATCTGAACTCGAATTTGGATGGTGTTGGAGAGATCCTGCTGCTTCAGAAGGTTGCTGTCCAGATTCAGGGCAATGTCTCCGCCTGAACTCGTCGTATGAAGGGGAGTTGCGTTGGGCACGCCGTTGGCCGGAGCAGTGCACGTGCCTGGAAGCGCGGCGGTGGGCGAGAAGATGTTGGGGTTCACAATGAGGCTCGGACTGAAGAACGAGCAATCCGTCGCTGCAAACTGCGCCGGCTCTTTCCAATTGCTGAAGCGCACCGAATCAACCAGGCTGATGGTTTCGTTGATGTGCCAAGTGACGCCAAGATCGGCGAAAGCGGCGACATGGCGCCCGCTGATCGGTCCGGTTTCCGCGAAGTTGGAAAGGTTCGCCTTGGGGGTCAAACCCGAGAAATTCTGCTGGTAATCGTCAACGGTGAGGTCTCCGCCCGTATAGCTAAATGTTCCAGCGAATTCCACATTCTTGAAGTAGCTGGATTGCACGGTGACTTTTTCAGTAGGACTGTTCAACCGGGTTCGCCAGTGCAGCAGGTAGCTTGAAAAGGCGTTGCAAACGGGATTGACAATGCCACCAGGCGCAAACGCATTGCTGCACGGTTGACTGGTGCCATTCCAGGGTACGCCCAAGTCGACCAGAGGGAAGCCTGCTCCCGGAGAGAATTGCAGGTTGGTATCGGTGCTGCCCAGATCGTTCTTGAAATAACTCCAGATCTGGTCGTAGCTGATGGTTGTCCGAGGCAGAAAACGGAAATCCACGCCCAATCGATAGTTCCGATTGTGGTTCGAATAGTTCTGGGTCAGATATTGGTCGGTACCTTCGTGGGTGGTGCTGGCTCCCGGGCCGTACATGGTGTTTTGATCGTAGCCAAGGCGAAAGCGAATCTTCGAATCGGGCAAAATTGTTATCCCATAATTCTGCATGTTTCTAGCGGTGTAGAAGGCTTGCGGACTTGTGCCGATTACGGCGGTACCCACGACGTTGGAAGGGGCATTTACGATCGGATTGAAGTTCGGCGGGGTGTTGGGGAAAAGAGTTGGAGGGTTCAGCGGGTTTCCAAGCAGCGAGTAGTCCCAATGATTCTGGTCCTTGCGGAACATGCCGTTGAAGGCGTACCACTTGTTTTTGGTGATGCGCAACTGAGAAACGTTGTTGGGATCGCCGCCATACCCGAAGTTGCTGAAGAAGAAATGATCGAACAAAGTGCCGTGGTGGTCCAGGGAGTTCATATCGGTGCTGAAGTCGAGCAACCGCGGCCCCTGCTGTAAATTAACGAAGGTGTCGTAAGTCTGCTGATTGCCAACAACATCCGTGAAGCGGTAACCGAATTCCACAGATTGCTTGATGTTGTAGTTGCCCTGGTCAATCCCCTTTTGCTCGTCCACTTGCTGAGCAAACGACACGGAGATACAAAAAGCCGCGAGCATCAAGGTTGACAGGAGAAACCGCGTCACGAGGAGTGTGAAGTTCTTGATGTTTGGAGTTTCTTCCATTCTTGTATTCCGCATGATCGTGTCCCTCCTTCCTTAGGGTGTGAAAAATACCGGACTGGTGTTGGAACCATGAATCGCGACATGGCAGAGCGTGCAAGCCTGGTACTTGGTGGACTGGTTGTGGAAGCTTGGTGTGGCCGAGGGGCCAACGTTCGCATTCAGCGAGTGGCAGCTGATGCAGAGCAGATTGACCTGATTTTGCTTAAGCATACGCTGATTGGTTGAGCCGTGTGGAGAATGGCAAGCGGTGCAGCCCTCCAGTTTGGCTTCGTGCTGGTAGACGAAGGGACCCTGCTTGTCGGCATGGCACTTGTAGCAGACCTCGTCATTGCCGTCGGCCCGGCGGAGTTGGTGAGCCAGGAAACCACCATGGGGGTTGTGGCAATCGCCACACTGCAGCAGCCCTTCATTGACCCGGTGATGGAACGGCCGTGCGAACTCCGCCCGCACATCCAGATGGCATTTGTAGCAAAGCTTCGGCGAGGCTTCCTTTAGCAAGAATTCGCTTTCTTTTGCGTGGTGTGGAGAGTGGCAGTCAATGCAAGAGACGCCGCTCTGGAGATGCAGGGATCGTCCAAAGTTGTTCTGCTCGTGACTGCTTTGATGGCAATCCAGGCAGCGCGCACTGGTCTGCTGGGGAGTTGCGTCCTTGAAGGTGAAGATTTTGGATTTGTCGCCGCCGCCGTCGACGTGCTCCTTGCCGGGGCCGTGACAAGCCTCGCAGCCATGCCATTCCGCGCCCTTGTGCGCGTCGAGTTTCGCGTCCATGGTGGTGGCGAAATGGGGAGTCTTTTCAAAGTTTGCATAAATCTCGTCATGACACGTCTTGCAGGTGTCGGAGCCTACATACAACGCCGGATCTGTCGGGCGCACATATGCTTTGGCTTGACCAGAGGACTTGGTCTGTTGTGCGCCATTCTTTTTGTCGTCGGAGTGGGCAAAGGGAACTACCAACGCCGGAATCAGCACTGCCAGAAGATAATAGATGGGGAGCCGCTGCGAATACTTCATAGAACTCCTCTGGCTATTGGTGGACAGATTCCTGCGTCCACACGAACCAGGTTGCATCCGCTTTCTTTCGAAGGACACGACAACCTCGAGAGCAGGGCGCCTCGCGAACTGTCGGAACCCGCCTCCATCGCTGGCCAAGCGGACACTTCAAGAGGGCAAAGAGTTTCTTGAAAATCCTTCCTGCCACAGAAGGTATTTTGAAAATTCTCGAATGTCAGCTAGGGATTTCCCTAGTGGCACTCAGCGGGGCCAAACGTTACCTTCCACTCCGTAATGGGTCACCGGGGAGGCGAGCTTTCCGTCAATGGGGCGGTTCAGTTCTATATCCAGCGCTAAGATGCAATTCTGATTCATGAAGTATGGAGCAAGCCTTGGATCTGAATAAGAATGAAGAACTTGGAGTGAATGGACAGATTGAAAGCACCGCTGGTGAGTCATCAAAGACTCTGAGTGGGGTTACTCGGAGGGAGTGGTTCAGGACGGCGGCTGGCGGTTGTGCCGGGCTGGCGCTGGGTACCTTTGTCGATGTGGAAGCCGTGCGGGCTAGCACGCAGATGCTGAAACTCTCCGACGTGAAGGAGTTCACTACTTCCTGCAACTTTTGTTCGTGTGGATGCGGGATGGTGGCGACGGTACGCGAAGGCAAGTTGATTAGCATGGAGGGCGACTACGACCACATTGTGAATCGCGGATCCCTGTGCGTGAAGGGAATATCCATGTTTGCGACTCACACCTCGCCGAACCGGCTCACAACCCCGCGTTATCGGGCGCCCGGCAGCGACCACTGGGAGGATATCTCCTGGAACGACGCGATCGAACGGGTCGCACAGAAGATTCGGAAGACGCGCGACGCGACCTGGATCTTCACCGAGAAGGTTGGCAACAAGGAGGTTCCGGTCAATCGGACCGATGCAATCGGCTTCCTCGGTGGCGCGCAGAACACGAACGAGGAGTGCTACCTCTTCCAGAAGGCGGCCCGGCTGCTCGGCCTGGCTTACGTCGAGCACCAGGCCCGACTTTGACATAGCCCCACGGTCCCCGGTCTGGGGGCCTCGTTCGGCAGGGGAGCGATGACCAACCACTGGGTCGACCTCCAGAACTGCAAGACGATACTGGTGGAAGGTAGCAACGTAGCCGAGAACCATCCCATGGCCTTCAAGTGGATCCGGAAGGCACAGGAGAATGGGGCGAAGATCATCCACGTCGATCCACGATTCACTCGGACTTCCGCGGCCGCTGACGTGTACGCGCGCATCCGGCCCGGAACCGACGCGGCATTCCAGAACGCGATGATCAACCACATCCTCGTCAACAAGCTGTACGATGAGGATTACGTCGTGACCCACACCAACGCCCTCTTCTTGGGCGATGCGGCGTTCGAATTCAAGGACGGCGTTTTCAGCGGGTTTGACGCGGAGAACCACAAGTACCATACGGAGACTTGGGGATATCAACTCGATGCGAGGGGAAAGCCACGTGTCGCCAAGAGCCTGGATGACCCGCACTGCGTATTCTCGCGCCTGAAGACCTTCGTCTCGCGATACACACCGGAGATGGGCGAACAAATCACCGGCGTTCCGGCCAAGCAGATCCAGCAGATCGCGGAGATGATGGCGAAGAATCGGCCGGGATCGATTCTCTACGCACTCGGGATGACGCAGCACACGACCGGTGTGCAAGGGATTCGGTCGTTCACGATTCTGCAACTCCTGCTGGGCAACATCGGCAAGCCGGGCGGCGGCGTCAACGCATTGCGCGGCGAGCCGAACGTGCAGGGCGCGTGCGACATGGCGGTGCTCTACAACTACATGCCGGGCTATCTTAACTCTGCGTCGAACGCCGAGCCGACCATCCACGACTATGTGCGCAAGAACGGGATCGCTGACAGCCGGTTTCTCGTCAACACGCTCAAGGCGTTCTTCGGTGAGGCGGCCACCGCCGAGAACGATTATGCCTATGCCTGGCTGCCCAAGCGGAACGCTTCCAAGGACTATGGAACTCTGCCGATGTTCGAGGACGCCCTCGCTGGAAAGTTGAAGCTACTCTGGATCGTCGGCCAGAATCCCGCGGTTACCGTGCCCAACCTCAGGCTGATTTTCGACGCGATGGCAAAGCTCGAGACACTCGTGGTCCAGGAGATCTGGGAGACCGAGACCCCGGCGTTCTGGCACCGGCCCGGCGTCGATCCGAAGTCCATCTCGACCGAGGTGATCTTGCTGCCCGCGGCGTTCTTCATGGAAAAGAACGGCACCATCAGCAACTCGGGCGGCATGGTGCAATGGCGCCACGCCGCCGTGAAGCCCCCGGGGCAGGCCAAGCCCGACGGGGAAATTGTGGACCTCGTTTTCCGCAGGGTGCGCGATCTGGTCAAGGACTCGAAGGAGCCGCGGGATGAGATCATCCGGAAGGCCTCCTGGAACTACACCACGGCCGAAGACGTCCTGCGCGAGATCAACGGATATGCACTGCGCGACAACCCGGAGACCGGCCTAAAGGCGGGCGATCTTGTGCGCAAGGTCAGCGATCTTCGCTCCGATGGTTCCACTTCGTCGGGCGCGTGGATCTACGCGGGCGTCTTCGCCAACGGCGAGAACCTCTCGAAGCGCCGCGACTCGCAAACGGATCCTGGAGGCCTCGGCCTCTATCCGGGCTTCGGGTGGACCTGGCCCAACAACATGCGCATCCTTTATAACCGGGCGTCATGCGACCGGAACGGCAAGCCCTATTCGGGTTCGAAGCCCATCGTCTGGTGGGACAAGCAGGCGAAGCGCTGGGCCGGATACGACGTGCCGGACGTCCCCGTCCAGACGGACGGACCGAACACGCCGAACGGCCAGCGGGCTTTTCATCTGGGTGCGGAGGGCGTCGGGCGCCTGTTCGCGGCCGTCTATTCGGACCCGGACGAGAAGCATCCGGGGTATCCGCGCGACGTGGCCTACGTACCGAAGGACGGCCCGCTGCCGGAGATGTACGAGCCCGTCGAGAGCCCGGTGGAAAACATCCTTCACCCGCGGGTCAAGAGCAACCCGATGCTCAAGTATCCGCGCGTCGCGACGCATCAGCCCATTGGCACAGCCGACAAGTTCCCGTACGTGCTGATGACGTCGACGGTCGCGGAACACTGGTGCGCTGGCTCGACGACGAGGAACATTCCCTGGCTCAACGAGCTCGTCCCCGAACCGGTGCTGGAGATGCCTGTCACCCTCGCCCAGAAGCTCGGGGTGAAATCGGGGGACAGTGTCAGGGTATCGTCTGCGCGCGGTGAGCTGGAGGTGAAGGCCCTGGTCACGCCGCGCATGAAGGCGCTGAAAATCGGCGACCGCGAGGTCACTGTCGTTTGGATGCCCTACAACTGGGGTTTTAAAGGCCTTTCTACCGGCCCCAGCGTAAATTTTCTCACTATCGATGCCGCCGATCCGGGCGCGGGTACCCAAGAAACCAAAGCTTGTCTGGTTAATGTGATCAAGCTCCGCGAAGCCGATGCAAGATCCTCCGTCTCGCGAAGGGGGTAGTGCATGAGTCAGTCTGCGAACTCAGGCTCCGTTAAAACGACGCTGGTCGACATCACGAAATGCATCGGTTGTCGTGCGTGTCAGGTTGCTTGCAAGCAGTGGAACGACCGCGATGGGGAAGCGACAGAGTTTCAGTGGGACCTAGGTTTTCAGAACCCGGCTACTCTCAGCGCAAAGACGCTTACTCTAATTACGTTTCATGAGCTGCCTAACGAGCAGGCACCCGGGGGGTTGAATTACGTTTTCACCATGCGGCGATGCCTGCATTGCCTGGAGCCCGCCTGCGCCTCCGCTTGCCCGACAACCGCACTGACCCGGCAACCTGACGGACCCGTAACCTACGATGCCGACAAATGTATCGGTTGCCGCTACTGTATTTGGGCGTGCCCCTGGGGCGTGCCCACCGCGGAATGGGATTCGCTTGCTCCCAAGATTCAAAAGTGTACGCACTGCGCTGACCGCGAGGATCAACCCATCCCCATGGCCCGCAATGGGCAAGCGCTTACTCAGGAAGAGAGCAAACAGTATCGAGCCAACATTGTCGAGCCGGCTTGCGTCAAGGCTTGCCCTGCTGACGCGCTGCAGTTCGGCACCAGAGATGACATTCTGAAGGAAGCGCGCACTCGAATATCCGGTCAACCTGAGAAGTATGTAGACCATATTTACGGCGAAAACGAAGCCGGTGGCACAAGTGTGTTGTACCTATCGTCCGTTCCTTTCGACAAGCTGGGTTTTCCCGATGTCGGCACGAAGGCGTATCCGGCAGTCTCCAAAATAGCGATACACTCTGTCCCGCCCGCGGTTCTGGCTGTGGGCGCGTTGCTTGGGGGCACCTACGCTTTCTTGAAACGTAGAGCCTTCGCAGTAGCGAATGGGCCGGATGCAATTCCCGTTAGTGATGCTAGCCATCACCCGGAGTTCGAGCCTCTCCAGCAAAAGCTTCTGACTCCGTTCAATTGGATTCTTCTTGGACTCATGGCGTTCGGCCTGATCTCCCTTATCGCCCGCTTCGCCTTGGGCTTGGGTGGCAGCACACATCTATCGAACACATATGCGTGGGGACTCTGGATCGTCTTCGATTTGGTCTGGATCGCCGTGGCTGCCGGGGCATTCGCGACTGCCGGCATCATCTATGTGTTTCAGCGTAAGGACCTCTACTCTATGGGCCGTTCAGCCGTGCTGATGGGCCTGTTAAGTTATTCGTTTGTTACAGTCACGCTGATCGCGGACCTTGGCTTGCCCTGGCACTTCTATCAGCTTGGCCTGCAGGCTCCCGAGGGATCGGCGATGTTCGAAGTGTCCTGGTGCGTCGGCCTCTATGTCTCGATTTTGCTCTTGGAGTTCCTGCCGGTGCCATTTGAGCGATGGGGATTGCAGAAGGCAAAGGATATCTGGCAGCGCTGGTCCGGCGCATACGTCGCTGGTGCGCTTACCTTGTTTGTCTACCTGCTCTCGCGCCAACTAACGTACGCGTTGCTGACCGCAATTTTGTTCTCTTTTCTTGCCTGGGCGTTCCGGGCCAAAGACAAAAAATCCGAACCGATCATGCTGGCCATCGCCGCAGTAACATTCTCGACGATGCATCAGAGCTCGCTAGGCTCGTTGTTTCTGCTGATGCCGGACAAGCTTGCTCCACAGTGGTGGTCTCCTGTGATGCCTGTTTCTTTCTTCCTTTCTTCCATTGCGGCCGGCACGTCTCTAGTCGTTCTGTGCGAAATGTGGATGGCAAAGGCGTGGGGACGCCGCCTGCAGGTCCCGCAACTGGCAGCAATGGGTAAGATTTCATTTTGGTCACTGCTGGTCTACTGGTCGTTTCGGCTAGTCGATATGGTCGTTCGAGGCCAGTTCTCGGGCTCATTTTCAGACAGCCTGGGAGTCCTTTTCGCGGCGGAATTCTTACTGGGCGGGATCGTTCCTATGGTCCTACTCGGGACAGCACCGCTGAGGACTCGGCCTGTGGTTCTATTTCTCGGGGCCTTTCTCGCCACGGCTGGCGTGGTTTTCAATCGCGTGAATGTGGTTCTCCTGGCGATGGAATTAAAGGGGTCGATGCCGCAGATCGCACCGGCGTCCTATACCCCGTCAATCTTCGAGTGGGGAATCTCCGTTGGCCTTATCGCTGCAACTATCTTCCTTTTCGGGCTGGGCGCACGAATCATGCCGATACTCCCAAAGGAAGAGGTTGAACAGGAATAGGAATATCGATCCTATGACACAAGACGTTTGGCTGGAGAGGCATCCATACCTGCAACCCGTTGCAGACTTTCACGCACAAGTCTCGGCTGCTGCAGCCGGCATCCCAATCGCTCGCGCTCACATTCCAAACTTCGACAGCTACATCGGCGACTATAAGGCAGGCATCCCGTTACTACAAAGCTCCCACGCAGCAATCGACCTCGAGCCTGCGGAAGCGATTCTTGTATCGCTAGTCGAGAGCATGGCTTCAAAGCCATTGCCGGAAAAACTGGCCATTGAGTGTCGAGATTCGGGGACTCATTTGCGCCGGGAACCGAGTGCGCCGCGTCGAGCGGTCGCTTGGTTATTCGGCGAGCAAACGTTCAATTCCGCGCACCCGGGTCTGCTGCGCTACTTAGGTTGGACGGCGCTGGCCCGATTTCTCTGCCCACTCGGAAATGCTTTTGGCACCTGGCGCGAGGAAGAGCAGTGGCTCCGCAGCTACTGCCCGACTTGCGGTTCGCCTCCGGCAATGGCCCAGTTAGTTGGCAGCGATCCTGGCCGCCTGCGCTTCCTCTCTTGTGGGTGTTGCGGCACGCGCTGGCGTTTCCGGCGAATGGGGTGTCCGTTCTGCCAAAGCGAGGGCGATCACCGGCTCCACGCGCTGTCAATTGAGGGAGAGACATCGCTTCGTATCGACTACTGCGAGTTCTGCCGCGCCTATCTCAAGACTTATCTAGGAGGGGGGAGCGAGGCTTTTTTTCTGGCAGATTGGACTTCGCTTCACCTCGATATTATCGCCTGCGATCGTGGACTAAAACGGTTGGCTGCATCCCTGTACGAATGGTCCACCCATTAAGTCCACCGCGTTAGTCAGGCGCAGGGTAAGTTATGGCAAGATGGGGTGGAATATGCCGTACTTTTGCTGTCTTCGGAAATGGAATCTCCTCATTGATCTCGATCACTCCTAGGGGGAAAGTTCGATGGATTCTCATTCATTCTGGCGAACAGTTCTCTTTGCTCCTATCCTAGGCATGGTTGGTTTGCCCTCCGTCAGCGATGCTCAGGAAGCCCATCCGCCCCACTGGACTTACTCTGGGGCGGAAGATCCGAAACATTGGGGCAAGCTTGATCCAGCCTTTTCCGCCTGTTCGCTGGGCCACACCCAATCGCCTATCGATATCAAGAATGCCAAGTCCGCGGAACTCCCAGCCCTTAAACTGGACTATGAGGCTGTAGCGCTGAACATCATCGACAACGGGCACACAATTCAAGTGAACTACGCTCCTGGAAGCACGCTCACCGTCGGCGACAAAACCTACACTCTGAAACAGTTTCACTTTCACCACCCGAGTGAAGAGCATGTTGCCAACAAGGGCTTCCCCCTTGAGGCTCATCTTGTGCATGCGGATGCCAACGGAAACTTGGCTGTCGTTGCTGTTCTGTTTAGGGTGGGAAATGCAAACCCACTAATCGACACGTTGTGGAAGAACATCCCATCCCAAAAGGAAAAGGGACAAGATGTTCCTTCGGTTTCGGTTCAGGTTCAGGATTTGCTCCCGAGTGATCGCGGCTACTTCACTTATGCCGGGTCGTTGACCACTCCCCCCTGCACTGAAGGCGTCACCTGGTACGTTCTGAAGGGCCATACCACGATCTCTCCCGAACAAGTGGCGGCGTTTGCCAAGATTTACCCGACGGATGCACGACCCATCCAAGCAACCAACGCACGCGAGATACTACAATCTAAATAGTTGTTTGCCACCCAAAAACAGAGAAATACCTTTATCTGGAGTTGAGCTTCCTTTCGGGTATCTCCTACTCTCTTTTTCAGGTGCTTACCCGATTGTGAGGCAGGTCTTCTGTACTTGAAACTCCCCATGAAGGAAATACATCTCATTACAGGGGCTCCTTACCCAGGGGGGCCGGTATGCCGTGCAAGTCGTGCGGGTCAGTCAATCAGAGCAAGTTTGCAGGGGAGATAGGCATCCATTTTCCCGGACTGCAAAATCTTGACAATCCCGTCGTGTGGGTATTTCCAGAGCTTGTTGTCTGTTTGGATTGTGGTACTGCGGAATTTGCTGTCCCGGAAGCTGAACTGCGCCAACTTGTGAAAGGTGACGCTGCTGCGGGGGGTTAACCTGGAATTGAGCCTTACTATCTCACTGAGAATAAACGGCTGAGTGCTCCGCACAGATGCTCTGGAAAACGTGCTTGTCTTCCTCGCCGTGAAAGCTGCTCAAGGCGTACCCACAGAGGATATCCACCCCCAGTGTTTTGCCTACCTCGTCCCAGAGTTGTTCGACACGAATCGCAGCGTCGGCCTTACCTTTAGCCCACAAGAGAGATGTACCTTCTCCACATACCACAACGCCGTGATGCGGTTGCCTTGCTGCTTTGGCTGCGGCCTCAATAAGACCATTTACAGCCTGGAAAAATCGGGCCGAATCGGGCATATCATTGACCATAAACGCGGAGAATGTTTTGTCAATATCCAATTCAATGTAAGTCCCCTGTTGGGTGCTGGCGTCAACATCTATGCCTTGTGCCTTCAACCTCGAAACAAGACCGTCTCGGTGTGACTCAGTAATGATAGCGATAGCTGCGCGCCCAGCCTTGATCGCAGCAGTGATAAAGCGAGCAAATGTGTCCAGAAGAAGTGCGTCATCGGAACAGAATTGAACCTCATGGGGGTGAGCGGCTTTCCGTACTGCGGTGTCGGTGAACTGGTGATTTCTTAAGCTGCTGCTGATGAATTGCTTACCCAGAAGAACCGCATCCATGGCAGGCAGCAGGTCCTGTTTGACGTCTGTCTTACGAACGTAACCCAGGGCGCCCTTGCTCAAACCTGCCTGCACGACGTCTGGTGAGTTGTACATACTTAGGAACAATATTTTCGAGTTGGGGGAGAGTTGCCGTATCCGCCGGGCTGCTTCGATTCCACTCAATTTTGGGAGGCCGATGTCCAGAAGAATTAAGTCCGGTTTCAGTTCATCGGCCTTCTGAACGGTTTCCGGTCCATCGGCAGCTTCGGCTATGACTTGCCATTCTAGCCGCCCCTGAAGCAGCGAACGGACTTGGCGCCGCCAGCCTTCATGATCATCAGCAACTAGAATGCGAATCGTCGACAAAAGCGCCAGCCCCATTACATCAGAACACACCGCGTGCAAACTAGTTGCACAATCCTCTAAGCCCCCATGCCTGTTGGATTGGCCCCGAAATCTGTAGGCTGGATCGCGGCGCAGAGCGCGCCGCGGTGAGTCCAACGCTACCTCATTTCACCGTTTCCAGCAACAGGGTTACGGGGCTTGACTGGCAATTATTACACTTCCCAAAACCAAAACAATAAGGTACAACCCACCCTCAAAGAGGCGATGGCTTGCAAATAGGTGACACGATGAAATATTCCAATTCTCGATCAATGACTTTCGCCACCCCGAAAAAGATGCGCGACAGTCTTCCACCCGCGAACCGGTTGCGGCGGGTGGGAATGCTTATTGCCTTTTGCGCGTTTACCTTGGTTGCGCTCGCCAAAACAGACGAGCCCAAGCTTGTGCGTCTCTCGAAGCCGCAAACGCTTTCCTTCGCGGAGCTTGTTCTGCTCTCTAAAGAAGAGAAACCCGAAGCATCTGTGGCAAAGAAAATGGAAAAGCTTCTCACTACACCATTCGTGAGTAACGAAGCTTCTCTGGATGGCGCGAAACCCCGTCGCCCTTCTTCGGATGCACTTGGCCCGTTCATTCGTGCCACACTCTGGAATATCGAGCGCGGAATCGAACTGGACGCGATAAAAGTCGCTCTGACCAAGCCGGATCAACTCGACAAGGTAATCGCTGACAAAAAGGATCCCAAGGCTAAACCTCTCACCGCTGAAGAACTAGCCGCTGCCAAGGAGCAGATTGCCTTTCTCCAGCCTACGGACTTGTTAATCCTGAACGAGGTCGACAACGGTGTCACTCGCTCCGATTATCGGGACGTTGGGCGCGAGCTGGCTCAAGCCCTCAAGATGAACTATGCGTATGGAGTTGAGTTCATAGAGGTGGATCCCCTGAACCTGGGTCTCGAAAAAGTGAAACTGGACGACAAGGCCGCGCAGGAGGATATTCAGAAGTCATTTGTCGCGGACAAAGACCGCTACCTCGGCCTGCACGGCACGGCCGTCTTGAGTCGATATGCAATTCGCAGCGCAACAGTGCGAGCCCTGCCCGTGTGCCACGACTGGTATAACGACGAGAAGAAAGAAATTTCCAAGCTTGAGTCGGGAAAGCGGGCTTCCGCCAATCTGGTATTTATGGAACGCATCGCACGGGAAGTGCGCCGTGGCGGACGCATGGTCCTCGTTGTCGAATTGGCTGTCCCTGAGTCTCCCTCCGGCGCTGTAACGGTGGTCGCGGCGCACCTGGAGAACAAGTGCAAGCCGGAGTGCCGGCGCAAGCAGATGCAACAGATTTTGGACTGGGTCAAGGCTGACGCAAATCCGGTAATTCTTGCAGGCGACATGAACACTACAGCCACGGATTCGTCGCCAACGTCCATTTCAAAGGTGCTCAAGGATCGCCTCAAAGATCCCCACGCTTGGGCGAGATCCGCGATCAAGTGGTCCACCGGCGCTCCCACCGTTTTGCTCATGCCCGTGAACTTCATGCGCAGCAAGAACGATCCTACCGGGTTCGATGTGCCCGTCCTCTCCCGGAAAAAAGAGGCGAAGCTGTTTGGCGATCTGGAGGATTTCCATTTTGCCGACGGTCACACATTTGACTTCCGCGGCGAAGACAAGCGAAGCGCTGAAGACAGGGGCGGAACGCTCAGCGATTCGAATCAGCGAGCTGGCAAGGGATTCCGTCCCACCTTTGCGATGGCACGCACCTATGGCGGGCTCGTCGGACAATTCAAGCTGGATTGGTTTTTTGTTAAGGGCTATGCCACAGATTCAGAAAAGCCTGGCGGGAATTACGCATTCGCTCCGCACTTTGCACGTACTCTCCAAGAATTGAATGCTGCCCCGGACGATCCAATGTCTGACCACTCTCCGATGACCATAGACATTCCGCTTTCGGAACCTCTTCTAAAACCAAGCCAGAAATAGCGCCCGGCATCTGTCCAGGAGCAACGGGGCTCGTCGATAGTAAAAACTCGCCTATGCCATGGGTACTTTTGCCAATTACGAGACCGACTGAACTCGACTAGTCTCCGCAGGGGCAAAGTACGGGGGTACAGGTGAAACATCACTTTCTACCAGATGGAGATCCCTACGCGTTCCAGTCTTTTGCTCGCCCCGAGAAGTAGAGTGCGGCGCAATCGCTGTCAGCAACATTTCCGCAGTACAGGAGGGATTCATGAAAGGCAATATTCTGCTATTTCACCTCAGCTTGTTCCTGGGGCTGTTGTTCGCACTCTTGCTCCCAGCTGGCACTCTGGCCCAAGAACCCTCTCCCTCGGCGCAGGAGTTGGAAAAAGTATTTCCAAAGAAACCGCCCTATTCGCCGTATGCCGACCGTAAGTTCCCAGAGCGTGTGTACTGGGGGGATACGCACCTGCACACCGCGATTTCTCTGGACGCCGGCGCTGCCGGTTGCCGGCTGGGCCCACGGGAAGCCTATCGCTTCGCGAAGGGCGAGCAAATCACCGCCTCCAGCGGCCAGCAAGTGAAACTTTCGCGTCCGCTGGATTTTCTAGTGGTCTCCGATCACTCGGACAATATGGGTTTCATTACCGATTTGTTTGCGGGCAAGCCCGAATTGCTCGCCGATCCCACCGGACGCCGCTGGTACGACATGATCCAATCCGGCCAGGGCGGTGTGGCCGCCGTGGAAATCGTCGGCGCCTTTTCTCAAGGAAAATTCCCGAAAGCGCTGGTCTACGCCCCAGGTACCCAAGGATATCGCTCGACGTGGGAAATCATTGTCAAGGCCGCGGAAGAGGCTAACGCCCCGGGTCGCTTTACTGCTTTCATAGGCTATGAATGGACTTCGCTCGCGGCTGGCAATAACCTCCACCGCAACGTAATCTTCCGTGACGATGCAACCAAGGCCGGCGTTGTCGAGCCGTATACGACCACTCCTCCCTACGGCAGTAACAACCCGCGCGAACTCTGGAAGTGGATGGCGGCCTACGAACAGAAGACCGGTGGACAAGTATTGGCTATCGCCCATAACGGAAATCTTTCGAATGGCACCATGTTTCCCATCATTGAATCTTTCACCGGCAAGCCCATTGACCGCGAGTACGCGGAACAGCGGGCGCATTGGGAACGCATATACGAAATGACCCAAATAAAAGGTGATGGCGAGACGCACCCCTTTCTTTCTCCCAATGACGAGTTCGCCAACTACGAACGCTGGGACAAGGGCAATCTGGACATGAGCCAGGCAAAGAAGAAGGAGATGCTGGAATACGAGTACGCTCGCTCGGCTCTTCGCAATGGTCTGAAACTGGAACAAGAACTCGGTATCAACCCATACAAATTCGGCTTGATCGGTTCTACGGACTCGCACACGGGACTAGCCACTGCCGACGAAGATAATTTCTTCGGTAAAGCTAGTATTTACGAACCAAGCGCCACCCGCGCAGACCATGCGTTTATGAAGGGTGCGGGCGGGACCGTAATGAGCTGGGAACAGACGTCCTCAGGTTATGCGGGTGTTTGGGCCACAGACAATACCCGCGAAGCTTTGTTCGATGCCATGCAACGCAAGGAGACCTACGCCACAACTGGCCCACGCATGGTTGTGCGCTTTTTCGGAGGCTGGGAGTTCGAGGCGGGAGACGCTGGTACTCGCAGCCCCGCTGTCATTGGCTACACCAAAGGCGTCCCGATGGGGGGTGACCTCTCGAATGCCCCCGCCGGCAAATCCCCGACATTCCTCGTTGCCGCTCTCAAAGACCCCATCGGCGCCAATCTGGACCGCGTGCAAATCGTCAAGGGTTGGCTCGATTCTAAGGGCGACACTCACGAGAAAGTTTATGACGTAGTTTGGGCCGGCGACCGGAAGCCCGACTCCAAGAGCGGCAAGCTTCCTCCCGTTGGAGACACAGTCGACGTTCCAAACGCCACTTACACCAACAGTATTGGCGCATCGGAACTGATCAAAGTCTGGAAGGATCCCGAGTTCGACGCTTCACAGCGCGCTTTCTACTACGTCCGCGTCCTGGAAATTCCCACGCCGCGTTGGACCGCCTATGACGCCAAGTACTTCGGAATCAAGATGCCTCCCGAAGTCCCGATGAAGGGCCAGGAGCGCGCCTATACTTCGCCTATCTGGTACACCCCGGCAAAGTGACCGGTGACTCTATGAGAATTCTGCGCGAACCGCTGTTGCACTTCATCCTGCTGGGGGCCGCAATCTTCGCGGCCTACGGTTTTGTTAACAGACACCGAACCGATAAACCCGGCGAAATTGTCGTCACCCAGGGCACTCTGGAAAATATCATCACGGGTTTCACGCGCACCTGGCAACGGCCCCCTACGGAAGAGGAACTCCGCGGCCAGGTTCGGGATTATATTCGTGAAGAAGCGGCTTACCGCGAAGCCTTAGCCATGGGCCTCGACCGCGACGACACCATCGTCCGCCGCCGCCTCCGCCAAAAACTCGAATTTCTCTCCGATGATCTCGCGACTCGCGTCGAACCCACCGACGCCGATCTGCAGACTTTTCTTAGGGCGCATGCCGACCTGTTCCAGTCCGAGCCCCTTTTCACGTTCCGGCAGGTCTACCTCAATCCCCAACTACATGCCGACAACCTCTCTTCGGACGAAGCTCGCCTTCTCGCTCACCTGCGGCACACCGGCCCCAATGCTGACCTGAGTTCTCTCGGCGATCCTTTTCTTCTTGCCCCGAGCTTCCAAAATGTTTCTCTCGCGGAGGTAAAACAGGTATTTGGCGACCAATTCGCCTCCGCTCTTGCCGTCCTGCCCACGAGTCAGTGGCAAGGCCGGGTAACCTCCGGCTACGGCACGCATATCGTTTTTCTATCCCAACGGACTGAACGCAGCCTGCCCGCGCTCGCCGAGATCCACGATCAAGTTCGGCGTGAATGGTTTAATACGAGGCGCAACGATGCCACCGAAAAGTTCTATCAGGCGCTTTTGAAACGCTATACCGTGAAAATCGAGCCGCCCGAAGAAAAGAAAGTGGCTCAGGTGCACTAATGCATGCGTAACCTAATGCAGGGATTCACGAGCGGGGTGTCACACAGAGCTATGCGGAGCGCGTGGTTCGCGCTGCTCCTTCTCGTTGCGTGCGCGCCCAACCTCAATGCTCACGAAATGCGCCCCGCCTATTTGCAGCTCCAACAAACCGGTCCCGAAACCTACAATGTCTTCTGGAAAGTTCCTGCCGTCTCGGACAACATGCGCCTCAGCCTGTACGTGCAACTTCCCGACGCCTGCTCCAATCTCGCCCCGCCGCGCGCCTCTTTTGCCAATGGTGCCTATACCGAGCAATGGAGCATCAACTGCCCGGGCGGGCTTAGTGGCTCCACAATCCGCATCGACGGCCTGAGTGCCACGCTCACAGACGTCCTGGTGCGCGTCGAACGCCTCGATGGTTCAGCGCAAGTCACTCGCCTCGCCTCTTCTTCTCCTTCGTTCATCGTCGAGGCTGCGCCCCACCGCCTCGAAGTTGCCCGCACCTACTTGCTGCTCGGCATCGAGCACATCCTCACGGGCGTCGATCATCTTTTATTCGTCTCCGGCCTTTTGCTCCTGGTCACCGGCTTCCGGCGCCTGCTTCTCACCGTCAGCGCGTTCACGCTTTCTCACACGGTTACGCTGACACTCGCAACTCTGGGCTTCGTTCACATTCCGCCCGCTCCTGTCGAAGCCGTCATCGCCCTAAGTATTTTCTTCGTTGCTTACGAAATCCTGCGGAGAAAAGAAAATCCAGACGGCTTGGCCCAGCGCAAACCGTGGCTCGTGGCTTTTTCCTTCGGCCTACTGCACGGCCTGGGTTTTGCGGGCGGCCTCAGCGCAGCGGGTCTGCCCGTCGCGCACATCCCCCTCGCACTCGGATTCTTCAGCGCTGGCGTGGAAGTCGGCCACTTTTCTTTCGTGGCAGTAGCGGTGCTTCTCCTCGCTGCGGTCCGCCACTGGACTATCAGACTCCCCATCTGGTCCTGGCGCCTGCCGCCCTACGCCATCGGCGGCGTCGCCGCGTACTGGCTAATCGTGCGCTTCGCCGCATTCTGAGAGGGCGGTCATATAGGACTGAATGCCAGGGAAAAAGGTACCGTGCGCACGCAGAACTATCAGCGGCAAAAGTAGCACCTTGGCCGTGCTGTTTCGCGATAGCGCTGCCGGATGAGGATTATTTTGACTGCAAAATTTCGCGTCCGTCGGCCGGCATGGGCTGGAGTTCTTATTTCACGGAGTAGTTGCGTGAATCCATGCATGCGGCGAATGCCCGCTGAAAGGTGTCCAGCCCCTCCTGATGTTCGCGCAGCAATTCCTCATCGGCTTTCTTCTGGGCCGCGGCAGTCTGCGTGGCTGCTTGCTGCTTGGATTGGGCGTTGGCGGAACGCTGGGTCATGCCGCCTTTCATTGTGCCCGCGACTGCACCGGCCGCAGCACCCTTGCCGGTGTCGCCTGCGATTGCGCCGATGGCGGCGCCTCCCGCGGCGCCGCGCGCCGCCCCGCGTACACGCCCCCCTTGTGCTTTCGGTGCGTTGTCCGCCGCTTGCTGTTGAGCGGCCTTTTTCTCTTCTTCACTCAATCCTTTTGGCGGCGGGGCTTGCGCGTCGATGCCAGTGCGCTGTTTGGCCATGCCATAACACTCGCTCTCGTCCTTCAGTTGCTGGTCAGCGCTCTGCCCGTTCTTTGGAAACGCGAACATTCCAATGCTCTGTGACGGCGACCAGGCAGGGGCGGCCTGCGCCGCGGCAGGTTGAGCCGCTGGCGGCGCTTGGGCCGACGCGTAACACGTTGCCACCAGAATTGCCGATATGCTGATCACAGTCTTCACAGTAATAACCCTTGTTTCCATGGAATAAGCCCTCCTGGTGAATTCTACTGCTACTACATGGAGATGTCCTACCTTGAATCACTGCCGGTTAAGATCGGAGAAAGTAGCAGCCACAATGAGAAAAACTACTATGACCCGACACAGCTACCGCGCCATCATTCGGGCGACTGCCAAGCGTCTCTAAAAAGCTTAATTGTAGGCCGGTGATTTCCCTAACAAATAGCTGTGATGTAGACTTCCTCGCATGCAAGAACCAAACCCAAATTACCAGGACTCCCACCTCGAAGAGAAGAAGGCACCGGAGTGGTTGGCTTCGAGTCAAGACTCGACCTCCAAAAACAACGGTGTTGAAGCTGAGGGACTTCAGTTGCGACGGATTCTGCAAGAATTCTGCGCAGAATCGAGTCTTAATGGCCGCCTTCACTCATTTTCCAGACTGGTAAATTGGACCAGGTTTGATGGCAAGACGACTTCGGCGTCCGAGCGCATCGGACGCTTGAACGAACTTCTGTCTTTGCTTGAAGCGGAAGTCCACCTACGCGTGCTGTTTCAGACGGCATTTCACGCAATGCTGGGAGAAACCCAAGCTATAGGGCTATTTGCGGAGGCGGGGTTGCACCCGCGCGAGAGTCTCTGGTCCGAATTGGCGCGAAGAATTGTAGAACGAATCTTACCTTCTGCTCGCGCGGATACGGATCTCTCGAAACTTGTTTTTCGGATACATCCCGACGATCGCTATGCCTCCGGATTTCTGGATTGGCCAGAGGAACTCTTTCAGCGAACGGTACGGGCACTCTCGCCAGACAATGACCCATACGTATGGAATCGGCAACGGGAAGATCTTCGGCAAGCCGTCGTTCTGCTGGGCACTCACATCGCCGGAGTGGGTTTGTCGCCCGAAGTTCGAGAGCGGTGCCACCCTTATATCGTGGAAGTCTCCCCATTTTATCGGGTCCAGCGCCTGGTTGGTGAACTTGTCCATAGCAGTTCAACTTCGGAGGCGCGAGGCCTGGTGGAGGCATTGCGGGAAGAGACGATCCGGTGCCGTGCCGAACTCGAATACATGCATGAGCGGATGGAGGAAGCCGGCGTCAGCACTGCACTCGAATTCGACATGTTTACGATCGAACGAGGGTTACGGAGATTAACCTGCATAACGGACGTATTATTTCCCGAGGGTGTGGATAGTTATCAGGCTGTGAAAAAACTGATTGACGACGTACTGCGCGCCCGATTCGAAGACCTCAGCTTCTCGGCGCTGGTTCGCGAAAATGCGGGGCTGTTGGCGCGAAAGATCGTGGAGAGGACTGGGAAGACCGGCGAGCACTACATTGCCAACACGCGGAACGAATACTGGGGCATGTGGACCGCGGCGCTGGGGGGAGGATTGCTGACGGTTGCAACGGCAGCTACAAAAATAAGAATCACGATGGCGGGCTTCCCGCCGTTTGTTGAAGGCCTGTTGGTGGGCACGGATTACGCGGCTAGCTTTCTCATTCTGCAAACTTTTGGTCTGGCGCTGGCAACAAAGCAACCATCGATGACCGCTGCGACCTACGCCAAAATTGTCCGCACCACGCAAGGATCGGAACGCTGGGAAAAACTGACGGAGTTCATCAGCCGGATTACCCGTACGCAGCTCGCCGCCGCGTTGGGAAATCTGCTCACGGTTACCTTCGGAGGCATAGTCCTAGCCACATTTTGGTTGCACTGGTTCTCTGCGCCATTCGTCCCTTTGACGACCTCCCAATACGTATATCGGACGCTCAATCCTCTCGTCTCGGGAACCTTTTTCTATGCGGCGTTGACCGGAGTGATTCTCTGGATATCGGCATTGGCCGGCGGCTGGGTCGAAAATTTTGCGACGTATAACCGGTTGGCGGAAGCTATCGCTGACCATCCCGTGGGCTTCCGCGTCGGATTCGATCGAATGAGGCGCGTTGCCGATATTTTTGAACGTAACATATCCGGATGGAGCGCCAGCATCGTACTCGGTTATTCGTTGGGATTTATCCCGACATTAGGGCACTTCTTTGGCGTCCCTCTTGAGGTGAGGCACGTCACATTATCTACTGGAACTCTTGCGCTGGCGGCGACAAGTCTGGGGAAAGACTGGCTATATCGGAACTGGTTCTTCGACACCCTTTTTGGTATCGCCGGTATCTTTGTACTGAATCTCGGAATCAGTTTCGGGATCGCTTCCTGGGTGGCGTTGCGAGCGTATGACGTTCCTCCTGGCGATCAATTGCAATTGCTAAAATACGTTATGAAGAGTTTCTTTCGCTCTCCCTGGCGCTTCTTATACCCGACGCGGCAAGGTCGTGATTCTGCGGGATGAACATATTCCGAGTGGCCGCTTGCGGATAGTTCTGGATCAGTGGCGCGTTTCGAGCCGAGTCGATTTGATTCCAGCAAACCGCCCCACGAATTGACCATCCGCTGAGAGGCGCAATCAGGCGTTCCTGCATACGATGACTTCAAACCCCGGCTACTAGGGTTGAGTGGATTTCTTGGCGGCGTCTTCTTTGGCGGATTTGCAGGTTCATAAAATCCTGTCCGTTCGAAGAATCAACAACTTGTGAAGTTTCAACAGCGCTTTTGGTTCGATCCCCCCGCCCCTACCTGGAACTCCAATAAAATGAAATAAATGCTAAAAAGCCTTCTAATAACCTGTTTCCCCAAAAACCAACTCTAGCGAAAAACATCACGATTTTCTTGAAACAACAAAAAACGCCGGAAAGGGCCGAACTTGCTTACCTTGAAGGGAGAAGGTAGGCTCCTGCAGGAAAGGAGTCGCAGCATGGTCTTTCCTCGCCGTGTTCAAACCCCTTGCTTTTTTATGATGAGTTGGCTGGCAGTTTGGGGTTCCCTGCCGTTTGCCGCGCTTTTGCTCGGTCAGCAGCCGTCCTGTCGCTGAGCGCTACTTTCGCACCAGCGCCAACTGCGGCAGCACCGCACCATTCGAAGACACCGCACCATCCGCATTGTGCGCGGCATTGTGGTACGTCAGCGTGCACGTATTCGAGACTCTCTTTGACTTCCCGATCGAATGCTCAATAGATTTCAAACCCCGCACACATTGCTCTGGGTGCGCTGTATGCCTCCGTACGTATTCATTCGTGCTGCCGGCCAGCACACGACTCCTGGCCGATGTAGGAGAGAAGGCGGAAAAAAAAGGGAGATTGACAACGGAAGTAAATGAAAGTAAAAGAAAGGAATCGAAAGTTATCGGAAGCGCGCCAAATACTTTCCCATCGGAGCGCGCCGGGGGTGATAGATGCGCTTGGCAATTCAAAGCTCTCGGATTTTGCATGCACTGCTCCTCGCCATCCTGTTCTTCCTATCTGGCGTGGGAACGCGACTCGCCGGACAGTCCACATACACGGCCCAGTTGACGGGGGTCGTCACAGACGCTTCCGGCGGCGTGGTGCCCGGCGCAAAGGTGACACTCACCGATCAAGCCACTAGCGTCAGCCAATCCTATGCGACCGATGGCCGAGGCGTTTACGTGTTCACGGGGGTCCGGCCGGGGACATACAACATCCGCGCGGAGGCGCCGAATCTCGCGACGCGGGAGCGCAAGGGCATGGTGCTGGCGGTCAGCCAGCAGGCCACTCTCGATTTCACTCTGTCCCCCAGAGGCGTCTCTGAAAGCGTTACGGTGACGGGCCAGGCGCCCTTGCTGGATACTGGTAACGCCAGCCTGGGTACGGATGTGACTAATGAATATGTGCGGGACATTCCGCTTCCCGATCGTAGTTTCTTCGGGCTGGTTTTTCTCGCCGGCGGCGTGACGGAATCCGCCGGTTCCGGAATTCAGGACTCTTATCCTTCGGGAACAAACTTTGTCTCCAACGGCCAGCGCAATGCCACCGCGGAGGTGCGTATGGATGGAGCGTTGACTAGCGCACCGGAACAGGGCGAAGGAGGTACAACCAACGTTTATTACCAACCTTCAGTGGAGATCGTTCAGGAATTCAAAGTTGAGAACAATAGCTTCTCCGCGGAATACGGCAACAACGGCGGCACGGTCGTCAATCTCGTATTGAAAGAAGGTGGGAATCAGTTTCACGGCAGCGGATGGTGGTTCGGGCAACGTTCCGCTCTGGATGCCAACGATTTTTTCAATAATGCGGCAGGAATTCCCAAGCCAGACCACTTGCGCGATCAGTACGGCTTCTCTTTGGGCGGCCCGATTCGCAAGCAAAAGACTTTTTTCTTTCTTGATCTTGAAAAGGTCCGCGACAACGTCGCCGTCAATTTTTCGGGTAATGTGCCCACCGCTGATGAACGGCTTGGCAATTTCTCCGCGGACAGTACTTCCATCTTCAACCCGTCTCAGTGCTTGACCCACGATCCTACGACTATGCAATGCACTCAGCGACAACAGTTCGTCGGAGATAGCACAAATTTTGACGCAAATCACAATCCCCTTGCTGGGGTGCCCAATGTCATCCCCACTGGGATGATTGACCAGATTGGCCGGAAAATCATCAATCTATATCCGCTCCCGAACGTTCAAGGAAATCCCAACTTCAACTACCGTCAGTCTACAGTCGCATCGAGTTCCGGCTATCAATACGACATAAAAATCGACCATAACTTTAGCGACAAGATGCACCTTTCTGGCCGCTACAGCCATTTGTACTCAGATTTCTCCACACCCTTTTTCCTTGCCGATGGCACAGATGCCGTTGGAAATACGATCAACGATGGCTTGGCGGGTGATACCGTGGTTCACAACGGCGGGGCGGAGTTCAATTGGACCCTCACGCCAACGACACTTTGGAGCAGCCGCTTCGCTTTGGATCGGGTAAGTTCCCCAGGGCACTCTCTTGGACCCACGCTCTCATCTGTGGGGTTTCCTCCGATCCTCGAACAGGCAAATGGGCTCGACCGCATGCCCACGATTCAGATGGATTTCGGTGCGCCGATGAACCAATTGTCGCTCTTCAATCAGTGCTGCACGGATGTGACTTTTGGCCACACCTTGTTTTCGTATTCCTCTGCTATTTCGTTCATACGTGGAAGGCACACCCTGAAAACAGGATTCGAACAGCGCCAGTTTCTCAACAACTTTGGCCAGCCAAACAATCCGACGGGGCTCTTTTACTTCCCCCAAAATATCACTGGCGTGTCTCCAACGGACACGACAGGGCAAGGCAATTCTTTTGCCGACCTGCTCCTAGGCTATGGAGATCCCGGCAATAGCCAGATCAACATTCAGCCCAGCGTTGCTGACAAGTCTTGGGAAACCGCGTTTTATATTCAAGATGACTTCAAGGTCAGCGCACGTCTGACTGTGAACCTGGGGCTCCGTTATGAGTGGAGCACACCATACACGGAGCGCCACAACCATCAGCAGTACAGCGATTTCACAGGAAATACTGGAATTTCCGTCCCACTTCCGTCTGCGATGGATCCTTCAACGCTGACACCAACTGCACTCACTGGTACCACCCTGTTTGTCGGTCAGGGTGGATTCGGACGGCATTTGCCGGTGGATCACAATAACGTCGCTCCCCGGTTGGGCTTTGCATATTCCTTGAATCAGAAAACGGTAATTCGAGGGGGAGCTGGAATTTATTACGGATTGAATCCTGCCACAAACTTTCAGTACACGGGTACGGCGTTCAGTTCGAGTGGAAACGTGTTTTTTACCCTGGATAATTTTAATACGCGGTACGCCACCCTGGAGAATCCGTTTCCGAATGGGCTGCCAGTTCCGCAGGGAATGCAGTACGGCGCAAATCCCAATTGGGGCTTCTCCAACAGTAATAATCTTGGCACTGAAACAGCTCGCAATGCGGAGATTTATCAATGGAACGTGGGCTTTCAAAGGCTTCTCCCCTGGGAAATCACGATTGGTGTCGACTATTCGGCCAGCCGTAGTACTCATCTTCCCTGGGGTGGTGATAACGTCACCACGACGCGCAATCGAAATTTCCTTTCATCCGATCTGCGTTCACAAATCTCAGCTGCCCAGCATGCGGCGGACCCGAATTGCGATGCGGATGGCTGCGTCACGGCTTATTTGACTCAGTTGGTGGACAACCCCTTCCAATCTCTTTTTGTCCAGGTTCCGGGGCAGCCCGCGCCAATGTTCAACTCGCCTTCGTCTCTCTACACCCAACCGCAGGTCTCGCTGATCAATCTGCTACGCCCTTATCCCCAATTTCCCGGTTCGTTCACGGGACTTCCTAACTTGGGTGCCAATGCGTCTTATAACTCGATGCAGGTACGGTTTCAGAAACGCGCGAACCACTACCTGAGCTTCGAAGGCAACTATACGCTTTCCAAGGCTACTGATGACTCCTCCGCTGGATTCAACGCATTTGTTGGAACCCTCAATGCCGGAAACGTGCAGCAGCTCGATCGGCTAAAGAGTGAGCATGCCATTAGCGCGAACGACGCTACCAACCGCTTCGTGCTGGCCGCCATAGTGGATCTTCCTGTTGGGCGAGGCCGATGGATCGGCAGGGATATGAATCGGATTTTCGACGGCGTAGTCGGAGGCTGGGCGGTCGCGGCCCTCATCACGCGTCAAACTGGCCAGCCTCTCGCGTTCAGCACTGCGGAAGGGGCAAACGGGCTCTTCCTCGATGGCAATCAACGGCCAAACATTCTTTGCAATGCCTCCCAGCTCGGCAGCGGGATCAGCTATCATCAGGCCGCTGCAAATGGACTGAGCGGAATTGGTAACCCTTCTGTGTTCAATAATTCCTGTTTTTCATTCCCCGGCGACGAAGTTCCCGGCAACGCTTCTAGGTACATTCCAACGTTGCGAACGGACGGGGTTCACAATATGGACCTCTCCTTTACGAAGGAGTTTCAGATTAAGGAACACATGTCGCTCCAGGTGCGAGGCGAGTTTTTCAACTTCACTAACACGCCACGCTTTGCGGCCGCGAATACCAGCGTGGATAGCGGGAGCTTCGGTACGGTGACAAGCACGGCGAATTCACCACGCCATACACAGTTTGGCGTCCGGTTCCAGTTTTAGGTTGAGGGCTCGATGCAGCTACTCGTCAAAATATTCGTTTGTGGAATGGTCTATCTGAATTTGCTGGTGGGGGCCGGCGCACAGGAACAGAACTGGTCCCATTTCGCGCGCATTGGCGCCTACGGTTTGCGGGCTGACAATGCGGAAGCAATTGTTCGCGATGCCACCAGCAGTCACGTCTTTGGCATTGAAGTCGACAACGACATTCCCGGGCGGTACGAGAGCTACCTGAATCCTGCTGAAAAACTTCAGGCGATCCGGGCCGTGGCGGAGGCTGCGCACAAAGCGAAAAACTACGCTTTTGTGTACATCGCCGGCACCGAATGCATCACCGCGAACGCGGAGAAGTCGCCGCATTCCGTGATGAAAGACCATCCCGACTGGTTGCAACGCAAAATCACCGGCGAACCCGCCGTCTTCACTTCGGGAGCGGCGTTTTGGATCAGCCCTGGCGACGAGGACGTGTGGATCAGCCCGTACGCGAAAGAATGGCGCAAAACTTACATGCAACGTGTTCGGCAAATAGCCGAGACGGGGATCGATGGAATTTACGTCGACATTCCTTACTGGATGACCCACTTCGACGGCTGGGAAAACACGTGGGCGAGTTTCGATGATGCCACCGTCGCGGCGTTTCACGAAAAGACCGGCCTCGACGCGAAAAAGGATCTCAAGTTGGGTGATTTCCAGGACTCCAATTTCCGCAAGTGGATCGATTTTCGCATCGAGACCATGACGGATTTCGTCAAAGAGATCCGCGACAACGCGCGAACCGTCAACCCGCGGATTTTTATCATCCCGGAAATTTATCCGGGAATCGAGCAGGAATCAACCCGCGTCGGCGCCGACGTCTACCAGATGTATGGCGTCATGGATGCCATCGCCCATGAATACGAGTTCGGCGAGGGAGAACACATGGCCTCCTCTCGCTCGCAGCTTGACTGGTTCCTGTACCAGGCGGGGATGTTGACGTTTCGTGCTTTCGCGGCTGGAAAGGCAACCTGGATTTTGAACTACTCGTGGGACGGCGACAAGAATGTTGATCCCCGGGAAGCTATGAAGAATCTCGCGATGTCGCAAGTCGTGGACGGGGCAAACTTCTGGGATGCTCCCGGGCACTCCATGGCGGGATCCAACGACAAAGCCACGCGCACGGAAATTTTCCAATGGATCGAGAAGAACGAAAAGATCCTCTACTCGCCTCGGCTACCAATGCATCCTGTGGGGGTGTACTTCTCGCCCAAGAGCCGGGACTATGATCCGGGCGGATTTCTCCCTTCGTATCGCGGCGTGTTGGTAATGCTCCTGCAATCGCACCTTGAATTTCAGGTGATCTCGCCCAAAACGCTCGCGGAGTTTCACGGCCAGGTCCTGGTGCTTCCAAACGTTACCGTCCTCACCGACGCCGAAAGGCGTTCGCTTAAACGCTTGGCGGAGAATGGCACCCGCCTCGTAATAACAGGGCACAATACAACCGGCCTTGCGGGTTCCGGTCAAATTGTGTCCCTTGATAATTGCCCTGCGAGTCTGTATTTGGGCAAACTGGGAAAGAACTTTCTAGCCGGGTCTCAGGATATGCCGGGGGAATTTGTAACACTGATGAAAGTGAAAAGTGATATTCGAATTGAGGCGCCGCCAACGGTTGCCGTGAACTTCGCGCAAGTCAACGGCACGCCACATCTGTTTCTCGCGAATTTCAGCGGACTGGTTCCCGGGGAAATCGCGACTCCATCGGCGGTCTCGGGGAGCAAAGTCAGTATTCCCGCCGGTATGGGAAATTCTTTGGCGTATCTTCCTTTCCTGGGCCAAACACAAATTCTTCATGGAACAAAACACGGCGACACGATGCAATTTGAGCTGCCCCCGATCGAACGGGGCGCGGTCGCCTGGGTCGTTGGTAATTGACCGGTGGACCCGATGCCATCTCTACTCAGCGCTGGAAAGCGGAAGGGCCTAGAGTCGGTCGCCGATTCGCGCGGAATCATCGCCGCCCTGGCGATCGACCAGCGCAGCGCCCTCCGCAGTTTGTTTTCAAGGGCCCTAGGCGTCGAAGCAGCGGACGTTTCTCCGGACAAACTCTCCCAGTTCAAAGAGGCCGTAAGTTCGATCCTGACGCCGCACGCGAGTGCAATTCTATTGGATCCGGAATATGGTTTACCGGCGGCTACGAAGCGAGCCGCAAACGCCGGGCTTCTGCTGGCCTATGAGCAAACTGGATATGATAAAAATGTGCCTGGTCGGCTCCCGCGCCTGCTCAATGGGTGGTCCGTCAAACGCCTGATCGAGGCTGGCGCAAATGCGATCAAACTGCTCTTGTATTATTCAAGCCGTTCGTCCGCGGAAATCAACGGCGCTAAATATTCATTTGTGGAAAAAGTTGGAGCGGAATGTGCTGCCGCCGATGTGCCTTTCTTCTTGGAACTGGTGAGCTATGCGGAGGACATGGACGAAAAGGGAATCGAGTTTGCTCGCATCAAGAATGAAACCGTGGCCACAGGCATGACCGAATTTTCAAAGCCGCAATACCAGGTGGACGTGTTGAAAATCGGCATGCCCGTCAATCTTTCCTTTGTCGAAGGCGCGCCTTCCTCCGCCGCAGAAATTCTTCATACGCGCGAGCAAGCGAAGCAGCAGTTCTTGTCTGCCGCAGCGTGCGCTTCCATTCCGTTCATCTACTTGTCCGAGGGCGTCAGCAATTCCGCTTTTCAGTTTGGGTTGCAACTTGCTTCCGAAGCCGGTGCCGGATTTTCGGGTGTGCTCTGCGGAAGAGCTACGTGGAAAGACGGCGTCGAGATTTTCGTCAAGCAGGGGCCTGCCGCTCTAGTGGATTGGTTGGGGCGCGAGGGTGTAAGCAACATCGAGAATGTGAATAAGTGCCTGGCCGCGGCAATCCCGTGGTTTGATGCTTGCAGGCTTGCTGTTCCCGGCAGGAATCAATAATGTTTCTCTGCGTCAGCCTGAATCCCGCGGTGGACAAACGCTTGCGACTCGAAAGATTGCAGGTGGGAGGCGTGAACCGCGTGATTGAAGCAATTCCCGCTCCCGGTGGTAAAGCGGCTCACGTTGCCATGACATTGAAAACTTTGGGAGCGGATCCTCTGTGGTTGGGTTTTGCAGGTGGAGCAACAGGTAAACAGCTTGTCGAAGGTCTGCGCGGACTCGCCATTCGCGTCCACGATATCCCCACCAGCGGCTCGACTCGAACAAATCTGGAGATTGTCGAGGACATGGGCGGTGTAACGGAAATCCTGGAGCCAGGCAAATGCATTGCCCCTGAGGAACTTCAACGGTTCGTGGAATCTTTTACTGCACTCTTGAACGAGGCCAGTGAACAGCCAACGGTGATACTGTCAGGGAGCCTTCCGGAAGGAGTTCTGCCGGACCAGTACAGGAAGCTCGTCGAAGTGGCACACGAATTTGACAGCCGCGTGTTTCTGGACAGCAGCGGCGACCCATTCAAATTCGCCTTGGCGGGCAAACCGGACTTTGTAAAGCCCAACCGGGCGGAAGCGGAGTCCTGGAGCGGGCAGGCGATCAGCGGTCCGTCCTCCGCGAATGAAATTCTCGGCGCTATGCTGAAAGCAGGAGCAGGTGCTGGTGCAATCACCTTGGGTTCGGCCGGATTGATCTGGCATTCTTCGACAGGTGATGCGCTTATTGCCAATGCGCCAAAGCTGTCTGCTCGATCCTGCGTCGGCAGCGGCGACTCGACATTGGCGGGATTCGCGTTTGCCGCGCAACTGCAGCTGCTTCCTGTCGACGCGGTGCGCCTTGCGGCCGCATGTGGAGCCGCCAACTGCATCGCCCCGGGGCCTGGATGCGCCCGTGCGCAAGACATCGCCAGTCTCAAAGACCAGATTCGAGTGGAAAACTTGGCGTAATTCATTAAGAAAGGCTGGAGCCACCATCTCATGCTGAGCGAGGAACGCCGCCGCGAAATCCTGGAACTTTTGCGCACGGATGGCCGCGTCCTCGTGCGCGATCTTTCCAAACACTTTCGCACGTCGCAAATTACCATTCGCAAGGATCTGGAATCTCTTCACCATGAAGGCCAGTTGGAAAGAACCCATGGTGGAGCGCTCCCCAAAGAGACCGGCGCCCTAAAAGACAGCCCGCTTCGGGAAAAAGAGCGCCAGCACCGCCAGGAGAAAATCCGGATTGCCGCGGCGGCTGCGCGCAAGCTGCGCCCCGGGCAGGTGATCATTCTGGATTCCGGCACCACCACCACTGCGATTGCGCGAGCCTGCCGGAATATCAAGAATCTTACGATCATCACTAACGCCACAAACATCGCCGCGGAACTTGCGGACTCCTCCGTTGAGGTAATCCTCACCGGAGGAGTCTTGCGTCAGAACTCGTACTCGCTCGTCGGCCCGCTGGCGGAAGACTCGCTTCGGAAACTCAGCGCCGATCTCCTCTTCCTGGGAGTGGATGGGTTTGACGTTCGTTATGGATTGACCACGCCCAATCTTTTGGAAGCACGCGTAAACCGGGCGATGGCGGAAGCTGCCCGGCGCACGGTCATCGTCTGCGATTCCAGTAAATTTGGACGCCGGAGCCTGTCGCTGATTATGCCCGCATCCTCCGTGCACGAAGCAATAACCGACAAGAATATTTCCAAGCATGACCTTAAGTCGCTCCGCGAAGCAGACATTGAAGTGACACTGGTATAGCGTCGAAAATCCAGCATCTGGAAAGAGCATCAATGGCGATCAAACCGACAGGCTACGCCCGATCAGAAACCTACAATGAAATTCTGTCCCAGGGTGACGTCTGGCAATCCGTCTTGCAGCAACTGAAGCAAGGCGGGGCCGCGGAAACAATCTTGCAGACCGGCAACCAGAAGGCGTCATGGCTGTTTGTCGGATGCGGCACCAGTTTCTATCTGGCGGACGCCGCCGCAACTTCGTGGACCTTGTTAACCGGTGAGCCGGCCCGGGCCGTTCCGGGTTCTGAGGTTTTGCTGTACCCCGCTTTGACACGTTCGGGCTCAACCGATTTGCGCGCGATTGTGATTTCGCGTTCTGGACGCACCTCGGAAGCCGTTCGTGCCGCCCATGTGCTTCGGAAAAAAATGCAGATACCCACAATTGGGATTACCTGCGCTGAAAAGAGCGAGCTGGAAGCCGAGTGCGATACGACCTTGGTGTTAAAGGCAGCGGATGAGAAGAGCACGGTCATGACCCGATCTTTTACGTCCATGCTAATCAGTCTGCAATGGACGGCGGCGCGGCGAGCGGGAAACGCTGAGTTCTGCAGCTCCCTGCAAGAGATGGCCATCCAATTCGCTACTCGGATCGGTTCTCTGGCGGAATACATGGAGGCCTTTGTCGAGCGACGATCCTTTGAAGATTATGTTTTTCTTGGCCAGGGCCCTTTTCACGGCATCGCGCGCGAAGCTGCTCTTAAAGTGATGGAGATGTCCTGCTCCTACAGCCAGTCTTTTCACACCCTGGAATTCCGTCACGGCCCGAAAGCGATCGTAACGCCCCGCACGGCCCTGACGTTTTTCTTGAGCCAATCGGGGATTGCATCCGAAATCGAGGTTCTGGAAGAAATGAAGGAATTGGGAGGGGTTACGATCTCCATCTGCAATGCGGCGAATGAAGATATCCGGCGGGCTTCCGATCTTATTCTTGAACTGAACTTGCCGGGCGATGAGTTGACGCAGCTTGCGTCGCACATTGTGCCCTCGCAGTTGATGGGGTTTTTTACAGGAGTGGGCAAGGGACTCAATCCGGACCAACCGAAAAACCTTACCCGCGTTGTGGTGCTGGACTAGCTGGATAAGGAGACGATCTCTTGGCCCCTTTCGACGTCAGCGTCATCGGTGAATTGAATCTCGACTTAATCTTGTATGGACTGCCGCAAAACCTGGTCCCGGAACGCGAACACCTGGCCACGGACTTGAGCATCACCCTGGGCAGTTCGTCGGCCATCTTTGCTCACAACCTTTCCTATCTGGGGAATCGGGTGGGTTTCAACTCGTGCATTGGAGACGATCCCTTCGGCGAGATCTGCGTGCAACGCCTTTCCGCTAGCGGCGTCGACGTTTCTCATATCAAGAAATTGCGGGGGAAAACGACCGGACTCACCGTCATCCTGCCGCAGCGGAAAGATCGCTTCATCCTCACCTATCCTGGCGCGATGTATGAAATGACGGAAAGGGAATTGGACCAAAAGTTTGTCTTCAACGCGAAGCATCTTCACTTGTCTTCGTATTTCTTGCAGAAAGGGATTCGCCCGCAACTCATCCACATTTTTCGCAAGGCCAAGGAGGCGGGTCTTACTACCTCGCTGGACACCAACGATGATCCGGAGGATCGCTGGAGTGGTGACATTCAACTCTTGCTTCGATACGTGGACATTCTTCTGCCGAACGAGAGGGAGCTATGCAAGCTGGCGCAGGTGAACGATTTCGAAAAGGCGGTCGAGTCGCTCTCGCAAAAGGTGCGCATCCTGGTAGTCAAACGCGGCTCGCAAGGCGCTATGGTTCGCGTTGGAAAAGAAAAATTCCTTGCGTATCCACCCGTCGTGGATGTCGTGGATCCCGTCGGTGCTGGCGATACGTTTGACGCGGGTTTCGTTCACCAGTTCATCCGCGGGGCCAAGATTGAAGACTGTTTGAAATTTGCAAACTGTACCGGGGCGCTTTCGGTCACCCGCGCGGGGGGCACGGAAGCATTTCGCGACGCAACCCACCGCGAAGCTTTTTTGCGTAAGCACGCCGCGGGTCTTGGCACGTCAGGCGGCCAGACTTCCAGGCCAACCAGTTAGGAATTGCCTTCTAGGGTGCTGGCGCCGCTTCCACAAGCAAACTGCCGTCGAACTCCACATTCAGCTTTCCGACCGGGCCGGTCACCGTTCCAAGTTCCTTGTGATGCACGTAGTCGGTGACCCGGAATGTTCCGGCTGGAAGTCCTCGCAGCTCGACCTCGCCCTTCCAGACCGCTCCGTTTGCCGGAGCCTGTTTTCCGCCGCCTCCTTTTTCACCACTGTAGAAGGCATAGTAAAAGTGATTATTCTTTTCGATCGCATAGGCTTCCGGAAAATCGAATCCGTAGACATACAAGTCCAGAAATTTGCCCTTCGAGAGCATCTTGTCGTTGTACAAACCGATCCATTCTTTCCAATGCGCTTCTTTTTCCCGATTCAAATACACGGTTTTGAATTTTGGACCGTAGTCCGGCCAGGTAAACTTGGTTCCCAGCACGCCACCCGTACCCAGGGTCGAAGCGAAGTCTTCTCCCAGGTCCTGCTCGTCGCCCCCGGACGCGTTCTTGATTCGGGTCAGTTCGACGTGATCGCCATACACCGCCGCTTCCGGCCCCAGCAGGGCTTTATACATCTTCACGCGGCGGCGAACCTGAATCGACCCCACCGGATCGGCGGTCACGGCTTGATCCATGTAGCGAAGCCACGCGAGATTCGGCGGCGTACCGCACGGGCAGCTTTGCGTCACGCTATCCGGTTTCAAGGCCCGGGTCGTTTCGAAAATTATTTTGTAGACGTCAGCCATCGCGTACACCGAATCATAGGGTGACTTGTGGTGGTGCTTGGGGTTGTAGCAAAGCGGCGTCGACCAGATATTATCCAGTTTGTGCCCGTCGAATCCCCAGTCCCGGATAAATCGCTCCGTTACCCCTTTGTAGTATTCCTGTACGCCGGGAACGGCGGGGCACAGCGTTGCCAGATTTCGCGCCATTCGCGCGGGCTTTCCATTCTTGTCGAGAATCAGCCAGTCGGGATGCTGCTTCACCACCTCGGAAACGACGTATTTTCGCCCGCCATATCCGAAGTGTCCGTCCTCGACCCCAAGCGGCAGCCACCAAACCTGCATCTTCATTCCCTGGTCATGAAATTTCTTGACCATGTCGGGAATCGCGTCACCCGTAAATGCCTTTGAATTCGCCTGCCAATCCCCGTAATTGTTGAACCACCCGTCATCCAGCGTGGCCCAGTGGATGCCCAGCTCCTTCAGCTTAGGGATTGTGTCGAGCATCTGCTTTGGCGTCACGCCGAACTCGTAGCCCCAGCCGCACCAACTCACCGCGTAGTTCTCATCATTGTTGCGCGGCTTATCCAGTCCTTCCTTCGCCAGCACTCTCGACCACAGGCTAAGCGGCTGATAGAAATCGCCGCGATAAACGGCAAGAAACGTTCGCGGCGTGGAAAAAACCTCTCCCGGTTTCAGAATCGTGTTGGCCGGAACACGCACCGCGGTCTCTACGTTCCCCACGGCAGTTGTCTCGACCGGAATCGACAGCGTAAACGGAACCGTCTCTACGTGGCCAATGGCCTCGCCTAAATCGCGGCTCCAGAACGCAACCACAGGAATCCCTCCTCCGACTGCGCCGAGGTCGTCCTTCGTTGGCACTGGTGCGCCGAATGGATTTTCCTGGCTGAATTTCGCAGGCATCGCGAAAATTTCGTCCTTCCCCCACTTCAAGCTGGCGCCTTGAAACGTCCACAGCCGTTCCACGCGCGATTTGGATTCGGAAGTCGCGGAGAACTGATGCCGCTGCAGCTTTACCCAATCCAGCGGAACATCCGCCGGCCCCGGGTTGCGGATACTCAGCGAAACCAGCGCAAGATTTGGAAAGTCATCATAAATCTCCATCTCCAGCGTTTCCGCCAGGTTCGTCTCCGGAATCGTTGCGGTTATCTCCACGTGCTTTCCCAACGCTCCCAGCTTTCCGGACGTGTCGCGCACTTTCGCTCCGGCCAGGTCGAATCGTGCCCCGGCGTGCTCCTTCTTCGATACCGAAATTATCTGGGAGACATCGAGAGCTTTATCCTCCAACGAAGACCGCCAGCTTGCACCCACCAGCGTGGCTGTAAAGGCTCCGGAAGGCCCCAGCCGAAACTCCGCCGTAGGGGTGCTAGCGACAATACTCTCGTTCGAAATGTTTACCACCACTGCGGATTTTGCGGCGGCAGCGGGCACTACCTTAGCCTCTTCTTTTTTCTGGCACCCGGCTGCGAAGAGGCTCACTGTCAGTCCCAACAAAAGCCATTCCTTCATGTCAGTGCCACCCTTTGAACTGGGCGAAAATCTTGTCCGCATTTTTATGGTAGACCTTTTCCAAGACTCCATCCGGCAGTTCCATTCCATAAATCTCCCATCTTCCCTGGCCCGGGTATCCCCAATAGGGAAAATACTCGTCCCCGGTTTCGAGCCAGCGGAAGTAGTTCGCGTACATCGCTTCTTCCGGCTCGCTGTCCGTTCCGAAAAGGATTCTGTCCTGGTAATCGACGAAGAATTTGCGGGACCTCCGCGGTTGCCTTCCCAGTTCCGCCTGGCGCGCACCGAATTCCACATACATGTTCGGATATTTGTCGAGCCACGCGGAAACCGCGTTCAGATTCTCCGGCCAATTGGCGACGTGCAAGGCGATAAACGTGGTTCGCGGATGTTTTTCGATGATGTGATTCCGTTGTGCCAGCAGTGTTTCTTTGGAGGGGAACTGCGGCCCGAAGAAACTCCACGAAGGATTCGTAATTAGTTCTTCATAACGCTCATTGTGATTGTCCAGCGGCGTGAAAAATGCTTCCGGGTCCGTCGAATGGATGGCCACCGGGATTCCCAGTCTTCCGCACTCCTCCCAGACCGCATCCAGCCGCGGATCGTCGATAGCAATCAGTTTCCCCGTCCGGTCCTTCACTCCCAGGCCAAGATCCTTCAGCACCTTCAGCCCGCGTGCGCCGCGCCGCACCGCGTCATCCAGTTGCGCTACCATCTCCGCGGTGAAATTTGCGTCGTCGATCTTGCTCCAGTCGTATTGCGCGAAGACGATGAAGCGATCGGGGTAAGGCTTTACCATCTTGTCCAGCACGCGCTGCAATCGGTCGCCCCACATCCCGGTGAGAATGACGATCTTTTCCACGTTGGCGCGGTTCATTCGCCGCACTACTTCCTCCGGGGGAATCTCTTCTCCGTGAATGCCTCCGGCGTCGTCCACATGATTGTGCATGTCAATCACCGGGAACTTTGCGCGTGGAACTTCGTGCGCTTCCGCATGCATCATCGACTTCGGATCGAAATCCTTCAGCAACAGGGTCATGTTCTTGGAAGCATTCGGATCCTGGCTGTATTTGATCTCTTGCTTCGAATTGGCATCCTGGGCCTGGCTGTTGTCCTGGGCGAGCAAAAAAGCCGGCGCGAAAACCAGCGCAGCCGCCGTGGATAGAACAAAAATTACTTTGGAACTGGCAACCGAGGTGCGCATTTCTGGGGAAGCCCCTTTCCGGAAACCTGTGATGCGGCCCTCTCAGGGCAAGCACGGCTTAAAGCCAGCAAGGATTCTACGCACATGCGAAAGGAAAAGAAACAAAAAGTAACAAAAAGAAATTTGCCGCCGGCACCCTCTTTCGCGCGCCACTCCCTATCAGGCCATTTACGCGTGTGATTTTATTTGCGCTTTGTGTTTGTGAACAATCGCTGCAAGCAATTTGGCGGCCTCAGTGAGCTTGTGTGCTTCATTCCTGCGGAGTGCCCCAAGATCGGCCAGTTCCGCGCCTATTCCCAACGCGAAGGCACCGGCTGCGAAATATTCTTCCGCATTCTTCAGATTGACCCCGCCCGTGGGGATAAATCGGCAATCGGGGAACGGCGCCCTCAGCGCTTTGATGTGACCCGGGCCTCCTCCGCTGCCACACGGGAAAATCTTGATGACGTTCACACCCAAGTCCTTCGCCGCCATCACTTCGGTTGGGGTGAACGCGCCGGGAATGGCCAGCACTCCGTGCTTCGCAGCGGTATGAATGACCTCGGGAGCGAGGCCCGGGCTGACCAGGAATTGTGCACCTGCATCGATACAAACCTCCGCTTGCTTGGCATCCAAGACCGTTCCAGCCCCGATCAACAAATCGCAGTTCGCGCGCGCGACCTCGCGCAGCACTCGAGGTGCATCCGGCACGGTCATCGTAATTTCCACAACGGGAATTCCCCCCGCGCAGACCGCTTCCACCGCCCGCGATGCCTCGGCCGCATTTGCCGCGCGAATCACCGGCACAATGCCGATCTCGCCGATTCGCCGGATGATTTCTTCTACGTTCATCTCTTGCTCCGCGGAGTGATTTTCGTTAACGCATCAGCGCGAAATGCGCGCCGTTCCGCCTTTCATTGCCTCCAAAACCTCCTGCAAGCTGGCCATCGAGGCATCCCCAGGCGTCGTCATTGCCAGCGCGCCATGAGCCGCGCCGCACTCCAGCGCCCACGCGATGTCTTTTCCCGACAGCAACCCGTAGATCAGGCCGGAAGCGAAAGAATCGCCTCCCCCCACGCGATCGAAAATCTCCAAATTTTCCCGGTTCGCCGCTTGATAAAACTCCCCCTCCGAATAGGCGATGGCGCCCCAATCGTTGCGGGTTGCCGTTTTCGCGTTGCGCAACGTTGTAGCCACCACGGAGAGATCGGGAAAATCGCGCTTCACCTTCTCAATCATCTTCTGGAAGAATCCCGGAGCGAGTTGGGAGTGAGCCTCATCGACTCCTTCCACTTCGTAGCCCAGAGCGGCCGTAAAATCCTCTTCGTTCCCGAACAAGACATCCACCTTGGAAACCAGCGCCCGGTTCACGGCTTGCGCCTTTTCCTTGCCTCCATTCGACGACCACAAGGACGCCCGATAGTTCAGGTCATAGGAGACGATGGTTCCCGCGCGTTTTGCCGCTTCCATCGCTTCCCGCGCGATGACTGGCGTAGTTTCCGAAAGGGCGCAGAAAATCCCTCCCGTATGAAACCAGCACGCCCCCTGCTCCGAAAAAATCTTCTCCCAATCTATCTCTCCGGGCTTTAGTTGCGATACCGCCGTGTGTCCGCGGTCAGAGCAGCCCAGTGCCGCACGGATCCCAAATCCGCGCTCGGTAAAGTTCAAGCCATTTCGCACCGTGCGTCCCACGCCGTCGTACTTCACCCAGCGCAATTGCTCCAGACTTACGCCGCCTTGCAACATGAGGTCTTCAATTAACCGGCCGATGGGGTTATCGGCCAGAGAGGTAACGATTGCGGTCTCCATACCGAAGCATCGCCGCAGCCCGCGGGCCACGTTGTATTCGCCTCCGCCCTCCCAGGCCCGAAATTCGCGCGCGGTGGAGATCCGCGTTTCTCCTGGATCCAGTCGCAGCATGACCTCGCCCAGGCTGACCAGGTCCCAACGGCAGTGTTCCTTTGATTTGATTTTCATGCTTCGTTCCGATTTCCCATCAGGACACCACTTTCGTGGTTGGGATCAACCGGCGCTCCGGATCAACCACAAGCCAGGCAATCGCACCCGCAACACTCAATACCGCGGCTACAAGAAAGGAGGAAGTCCAACCGTATTGCTGTGCAATCGCCGGCGTGAGCGACGCGGTCAAGGCACCGCCGAACTGCCCGCCCATGTTCATGAATCCAGAAGCCGAGCCCGCGCTATCCCCGGCAATATCCGCGGTGATCGACCAATACGAGCTTTGCGAGAGATACAGCGCGCCGGCGCCGCCGGAAAGGACAATGCTCGCCACAGGAGCGCTTGTAGCCCGCGAACCTAAGACCAAAAAAGCCGAGGCGAGAAGCAGCGCCAGAAAGGCGACTCCGCAGCGTCCGACGCGTTTGCCATAAGCACGTGAGAGCGCGTCATTGATCGCACCCCCAGACAGGCTGCAAGCAACTATGGCCAGCGGGGGGAGGGTGCTATACAGAGCGCTGGCCTTCAGGTCCATACCGCGTACCTTGGCCAGATAGATGTAGAACCAACTGAAGAAAATCCAGGCAACGTAGCCGAAACAAAAATAACTTGCCGTGACGGCCAGAATGCTTTTGCTGGTGAGGATGCTGCGCCAACTGATAAGGGAAACGGACGAAACCTCGCTCTCCTTATCAGTAGAGTTTTCCATGCTTGAGCCAACCGGCGCGGCATGCGCGCGGTACTTCTGGATTAACGAAAGCTCCGAAGCGTTCACCGATGGATGTAGTTCGGGCTTGTCTCGCGCGATGAGATACCAGACGATTCCCGCGAGCAACCCGACGAGTGCGCTAACCCAAAAAGACGAGCGCCATCCGTAGTGGATCATCAGGTAACTGACAACGAGTGGGGCTATTCCCGCGCCGGCTCCAACGCCTGCGAAGATCAACCCGTTAGCCTTGCCGCGCTCTTGCGAAGGTATCCACTGGGACACGAACTGGTTCGAGGAGGGATAGATAATGGCCTCACCGGCTCCGAGAAGAAATCGCACCAGGATGAAGAAGACCACGGCGCCCCAGACTTTGGTCGGCAACGAAGCCGTCAGCGCCGTAAAGATTCCCCACCACACCACGCCAAACGTAAGTATTCGCCGCGGGCCGAACCGATCCACCAGCCACCCGCCGGGCGTTTGAAACAATGCGTAGCCCAGCAGAAACGCAGTGAACACCCACCCCAGCCGCACCTGGCTCAGGTGGTATTCCTCCGCCAGCGAACTCCCCGCAATCGAAATATTAACCCGGTCCAGGTAGGAAATTCCGCTCAGCACGAACAGCCAGAACACCAGCAGCCAGCGAACTCGGCTCGCTGCCTGCCCGCTCATGAAAGCCACCGAGCAAATACCCGGAGCTTGTTCCGTCCATTCGTGATCAAAAAGTCCTCGTTTGCGTGAAGGGCGTCCATTCGTCAGGCGGCGTGCGCTTTCAAAACTGCCACCACCGCGTTGGCTATGATCTTGTCTTCACCGGGTTGCAGCATGAAAGAGTTCAGCGAGAGGACTTCGCCCTCTTCTCCCGCACTCAGCACAATCGCGGGCTTGCCCTTGCGCAGAGCCCCGGCGATCTCCCTGGGAGTTGCCGCGATCTTTTTGTCCCACAGTATTTTCAGGTGTGGAACGTGATTGGCGATGTCCGGAACAAAAAATTTCGTCGTGACGCCCGGGACTTTTGAAATTTCCGCTGAGATGAGTTCCAGGCGATGCTGCCATTCCTTGTTGAGCGCTTCGTGGTCTTCCTGGAGGTAGCACTCCAACGCTTTCACCATGCCGACGATCTCCTCTTTCCCGACTTTTTGGCTGCGGCCGATCGTGTCTTCATGCGGGCTGTTGTTCAGAAGCGCGTAGCTCACCAGGTCTTTGCGCCCAACCAGCAGTCCTGCGCATTGCGGGCCGCGAATGGCCTTGCCTCCGCTGAACGCGATCAGGTCGTACCCCATGCTGGCGTAGTCCCAAAGGTGCGACACAGGCGGAGTGTCCGCCGCGGCGTCAATAAACGTGGGAACCTTGTATTCCTTTCCCAATTTCGCCCACTCCTCCACCTTGATCTGCCCCGCGGCGTTCGCGAAATTCGAAAAATGCATCATCGCCGTTTTTTCGTTGACGGCCTTTCGCAAATCGTCGCGATCCACAACTTCGACCAGCCGGATCCCGGTGGCACGCAATTGGTGATCAAACGGATTGCGGTGTGATTTTTGGATGATCACTTCGGACTTCATGCCGGTCAGATCGGGAAGTTGCCGGATGAATTGGGGATTGTCCTTCGTCAGGATTCCCGCCAGCCCCGAGAGCATCGCAGCCGCGGCTCCCGAAGTCACCAGCGCGGAATAATCCGGCGGTAGCTTCAACATTTCCGCGATTCGTTTTCCGGCGGCCACCTCAAGTTCCGGAATGTTTACGAAATGCCGCCCGGCCAGGGCCATCACCGCTTCCACCTCCGGGCGCATCAGTGATCCGCCCAGCATGGTCATGGTTCCTTGACCGTTGATCACGGTCGTAACGCCCAGCTCGTCATACACGTTTCCTGTCTGGCCAAAACCCTTGACGGCGCCGTCGTTCACTGGGCCGGCCGGGTTTGCGGCCGGCAGCTTTCTCGCGCCCAGAATCATTGCCGCCAGCGAACTAATCCCGGTCATGAAGCCGCGGCGGGTCCATTTCGCACTGAAGTTCATGGTTCCTCCTGGTCCAAATATTCTCGATTACTTGCGAACCACAGCGGCCGTGCAGTTGATTTCCACCAGGGACTGACCGGGCAACGCGGCGACGGCAACCGTTGTTCTTGCCGGCCCACCATTCGGAAAATAAGTCTTGAAGACCTTGTTCATCCCGTCGTAGTCCTCGATCTTGGTCAGGTAAACGGTCAGTTGCAAGATGCTGTCCATCGCGCCGCCGCCGGTTTCCACCAGGGTCTTCACATTGTCCATCACCTTTTGCGTGTGGGTCTCAATGTCGAAAGCGAATTTGCCTTCGGGATCATGCGAATGAGCGCCCTGGCCGGCGATGTAGATCACCCCGTTGTGAATGATCAGCGGCGTGATGAATCCGGTGCCCGCGGCTTTGCCCTCATAATTCAACTTCTGAACACCGCTTGGAGCCTGCGCGGCGGCCGGAGTCGAACCGGAAAATAAACTCGCAAAGCCGGTGCCTGCCAACAGGGAAGCGAACTTTGTTGCGAAACCTCTGCGATTGCTGAGTGTTGAAGACACAGTATCCTCCTGAACGAACATGGACTTCGATTCACAAACGAAAACAGAAAACGTCACTTCCCGCGGCGATCGCGACCTGTTGATTCCCATTCACAGCGAAACTCATGGGCGAGGCAGTGATGCTCTGGCCGGTAGAGAAATGCCAGAGGGGAGCGCCCGTGCTTGCGTCCACCGCTTCGAACGACTCGGCGTCGTCTCCGAAAAAGACCAGGCCGCCTGCCGTGGTCATCGTGCCGGCGCTCGATCGCCCGGATCCTACTTGCGGGTATTTCCAGGCCGGCTTGGAGGAGGAAAGGCCGTACGCCAGCAGAATTTTTCTGCCCGTGTCGCCAGGACTCCGTTTCGCGCCGGTCGCGTAGTACATGTGCCCGGGAACGAATTTTTGTTCGCCGCGAAAATAAAGGCTGCAGTTTTCCGACGCCAGAAAATAAAACAGGCCGGTCGACGGATTGTAGGAAGGCGCGTACCAGTTCGTCGCGCCGGAAAATCCCGGGCAAACGCGAGAGCCTTTCTCCGTCGGGATCACTCCCGTAAGAATAGGCCGTCCGTTCCTATCGATTCCCTTCGCCCAATTCAATTTCTCCACGAACGGAACCGCGGAAAGAAATTTTCCATCCACGCGATCCAGAATGTAGAAATAACCGTTGCGGTTTGCTTCGACCAGCAGTTTCCGCGCTTTCCCCTGGTATTCCGCATCAACCAGAACGGGAGTCTCCGTCGCGTCGTAGTCGTAGAGATCGTGCGGCGTGAATTGGAAGTGCCACTTCAGCTTGCCCGTGTCCGGATCCAGGGCCACGACGCAGTCCGTGTACAGATCATCGCCGGGCCGCGTGTCTCCGTTGAAGTCCGGAGCGGGATTGCTGGTTCCCCAAAACAGGGTGTTCAATTCCGGGTCGAACGTACCCGGCATCCATGTAGTGCCGCCGCCGAGAAGATAGGCTTTGCCAGGCCAACTTTCCGATCCTGGCTCGCCGGGACCCGGTATGGTCCAGAATCGCCACGCCAGCTTTCCCGACTCCGCATCGTACGCCGAAACGAATCCGCGAACGCCGTCATCGCCGCCGGACGTCCCCACGATCAACTTGTCCTTTACCAGCAAGGGAGCGCTGGTGGCGCCGTAGTTTTTGTTGCCATCCGTGTAAGCAACATCCCAAATCAAATTGCCCGAACGCGCATCGAGGCACAGCAAGTGGGCGTTGTCCGTCTCCATGTACACGCGCGAATGCCATATCGCCACGCCGCGGTTGTGATGCTCTGCCGCGTCGTCGATCAATCCTTGCGTGACAGGCCGCGCGTAGTGCCAAACGATCCGTCCCGAGAGGGCATCCAGCGCATACGCATCGTTGGCCGACGTCACGAACATCACGCCTTCGTACACGACAGGCGTTACCTCTAACGCGCTCGAATTGGGCGCATGAAACACCCAACTCACCCGCAATCGGCCCACGTTATTCTTGTTGATCTGATCCAGAGAACTAAACCGTCTCCCGGTGTAGTCTCCATTGTAGGAGAGCCAATTCGCACCGATTGGTTGGGAAAGCAATTTTTCAGGCGCAAGATCAACTTTGGCGACGGCCGAACTTTGCTCGGACGGTGCAAGATTTCCCGGCAACGCCAGGCACCCGGCCAGCACCGCCTCCGCAAGGAAGTACCCTCTCCGGCTCATGAACCCTTCACGCCTCCGTATTCGGACCTCGGGTATTCCGCATTCGATCGAGAAAGTTCAATTACTTCGCGGCGACCTTTCGGCGCGAAACAGGACGCTCTCGTCGCACTTTCCGCGCGTGCTGCACAGTCGCCCGCCCAATGGCAACTGGATGATATTTAGTCCCTTGAAACCCGAGTTCGCGCGATATTTTTATTCCGGCATCGCGCACCAGCGGCGCAATTTCGCGGAGACGGTTTGTGGACATCCGTACGGCCGGGCCGGTCACGCTCAAGCTGGCATTTACCGCGCCCGTGTGGTCCCAGATCGGGGCCGCAATGCAGCGGATATGCGGTTCGTGTTCCTCAAGGTCGCAGGCAAAACCGTCTTTTCTTACTCTCATCAGTTGTGCATGCAGTTCCTGAATGCTCCCGACCGTATTCTCTGTAAAGCGGCGCAACTCCAGTTCATTGACAACTCTCTCCTGCTCCTCCGGCTCAAGATAGGCAAGCATCACCTTGCCCACCGCCGTGCAGTAGAGTGGAACGCTGGCTCCAATCCGCGAGTGAATCCGCAGCGGCTCAGGAGATTCCATCTTTTCGATATATACGGCCGTCAACTTGTGCCTGACCGTAAGGTGAACAGTTTCCCGCGTGCTCCGGTTCAACTGTTCCAGGTGAGCGAAGCTCGCCTTTCGAACATCCAGTTGTTCCCGGGCTGCCTGTCCAAGCGATACACAAGCCACGCCCAGGTGATAGTTGTTCAGCTCATCCTTGGCAAGAAACCCGCCCGCTTCCAAATTGACCAGGAAGCGGTGGACCGTGCTCACAGGCAAAGCGGAGAGTTTCGCAATTTCTGAGGCGGGGAGCCCTCGCCCGGCCTGGCCCATTAGTTGCAACATGCGCAGGCCGCGTTGAAGGGAGGTGATGTTGTATTCCCGCTTTTGGACACTCATGAGAAATGGTCCGCCCCGGTGAAAAATGAAAATCCAATTCACTGCATGAAAACATATACTACAGACGCGGAAGAGAATCCAGTCGCAATTCCGGCCGCTCGGAAGCAAGCAATCCCCTATAGACGGCCTAACTGCTTTACACCCTCCATGATTGACCGCGCCTTCTCGATGATCGGGTACATGGAGTGTTCTTTAAAGTCCAACTGCTGGGCCAGGGCAAGAACCTTCTCCGCCGCCTCACGGGGAACAACCGCCACACCATCTGGGTCAGCCACCACAATGTCGCCGGGTCTCACCGCAACTCCGTCGCACTGGATCGGCACATTCGCGCCCGCAAACCGGTAGTGATGCACAGAGGTAGACGGGACGATGCCCGTTGCGAACACCGGGAAGCCAATTTTCCCTAAGTACGCCACATCTCTCACCCCGCCGTCGATTACTGCGCCTGAGAAATTGCGCGCGGACATAGCGGTTCCCATCAACCCGCCCATTCCGGCGATGTCGGCTCCCTCATCCACCTGCATCACGTACACCGAATTCCTCGGCCCTTCGTCAATAGCGGTCAGCATTCCATTCAGCGCCGCGGCGTCTTCATTTTCCTCTTTCTTCAAATGCACTGTCAGCGCAAATCCCGCGAACTTGCTCGGGAAGATCGGCCGCATCCGGTGCGTCATGTAAAGCTTCTTGCCAAGGATCTGTTCCGCCGCGTCAGAGACCGAAGCGACTTCGACGTGCCGGAACGATTCGATCAGGGCGGCGTCATCTTTCTTCGACGCGTCCTGCGTGGCCTCGGCTCGCACCCTTTTGCTCAAGAAAACTACGCCGGTAATCGCAAAAATGGAGAGTGAAAATATTAGGAATACTCGGCCAGTGGTTCGCCGGGAATTCAAGAACGGTTTCATGGTTCCTTCCTTTGTACTTCGCCTTTCATGCGGCGATTTCTTGCAATCAGACAAAACCCTTCACCAGGTTTGTTGGAAATTGCCCGCCACATAAAACTCAATCCAACGGCTTCTCGTAGAAAATGGTTGACACATCCCGTGCGGCTGGGCTATCTGCTTACAGACCCGGAGAGTTTTTATCATTAGAGCGCAGGTTTCACCAGTTGAAAATCGTGTTTCCTCGCACTGATGCTTGATTTCTGCCGGGTATCTCAGCTTGGCTGCGTCCTTTTTTTCATACCTATGGGCTTCATTCGAGGAATTTCGAATGTCCGTTGCTAGCCGCAGTAATCATTTAATCGTTGCGCCTCCGTCAAAAATCATGCGCCGACTGACGAGTTTTGCCGCCGTTGCTTCGTTCGCGGCCTTTGCCTTGCATGCTGACTCGCCGCAGGATGCGCAGAAATCTCCGGCGAAACGCCCGCTACCCACTGCCTCGTCATCCGGCGGTCAACAAATCTTCGACTCCTCCTGTGCGTCCTGCCACGGATTGGATGGCAGAGGTGGTGAACGCGCACCCGACATCGCAACCCGACCGGAGATCGCGCGTCTCTCCGACCAGGACCTCTTGAAAGTCCTACGCTCGGGCATTCCCGAAAAAGGTATGCCTTCCTTTGCGGGGCTCGGATCAGCCAAGCTTTCCGCTTTGTTGAGTTACGTGCGATCTCTGCAAGGAAAGGGAACTGCGATGCCCGTTGTTGGCAACACGGAAAAGGGCAAGGATCTCTATTGGGGCAAAGCCGGTTGTTCGGATTGCCATATGGTTAACGGTGCCGGCGGATTTCTGGGGCCTGACCTTTCAAAGTACGGCGAGAACCATTCCGTTACAGAAATTCATGCCGCAATCGTGAAACCGGAGAAAATTCCCGGGACGCGCGGCCATGTTGCCGAAATTACCGCCAAAGACGGGAAGGTGTACTCCGGCTTGGTGCGCAACGAGGATAACTTTTCCCTGCAATTGCTTTCTCTGGACGGAACCTTTCACCTCTTCTTGAAGTCCGATTTGGCTGAGATCCATTTTCGCCAGGAATCTCTCATGCCCGCCGACTACGGCTCCAGGTTGAGCGTCGCGGACCTGGACGCATTGGCCGCGTATCTGGCAAGCCTTTCGCGTACGAAGCAGAAGCGTGGCGATGAGTTTGAGTTCTAGAGGGGCGAGTCCCAAATGATGAATTGGATGCCGGCGAGACTTGATAAAAAGCCCCTAATACAAAGGGTTTTGCGCGCTGGAAAAAAGTGGGCGCCTTCAGTAATGCGCGGCTTTTCGCTTGTCTTCCTCACTATGGGAGTCGCCACGCTTTGGGCCGCGAAGACCCATCCCGAGCAACGCAAGTTCGAATTGAAAGCTGAATCATCCGCGTTTTGGAAACTGATCCCGCCCGACGCCGCGCTCGCAACTCTTGCCACTGGATTGGGTTTTACTGAAGGGCCGGTATGGGACCCATCGGGTTTTCTCTATGTGAGTGACGAAGAGCTCAACAAAATTTTCCGCATCTATCTGGACGGCCGCAAGGAAGAGTTGATCTCACTCGGGGATCCCGACGGAAATACCTACGACAGCCAGAATCAACTTCTCGATTGCGCGAGCTACCTTCGCGCGATTATTCGCATCAGCCCCGCCGGAAAGATTCAGGTGCTGGCGGACAAGTTTGAAGGCAAACGGTTCAACAGTCCCAACGACATCGTTATGGGGCCGGACGGCGCGATCTATTTTACCGACCCAACTCTCGATTTGCCGCCGGGCCAAAAAAAGGAGCTCCCCTATCAAGGCGTGTATCGCCTGGACTCCCGCGGCCGCGTAACCTTGCTCACTTCGGAGCTCTCCCAGCCCAATGGTCTGGCCTTTTCTCCGGACGGCACCAGGTTCTACGTGGACGACAGCGAAAAGCGAAACATTCGCGTCTACGACTTTCGGCCCGATGGCACTTTGGCGAACGGCCGCATCTTTGGCGAGGAGCCGGGCACCAAAGGCGACGGCGTGCCGGACGGGATGAAAGTGGATCTAGCCGGCAATCTTTTCGTCACCGGGCCCGGAGGAATTTGGGTTTGGGACCCACACGGGCGCCATTTGGGCACGATCCTCTTGCCGGAGCAACCCGCGAATCTCGCGTGGGGCGATGCGGACCTCGCCACTCTCTACATAACCGCCACCACCTCCGTGTATCGCCTGAAAACCGGTACGCGAGGTTTCGTACCCTACTCAGTAAGCAAATCGAACAGTAGCCGCAAGTGAACGGGCGCTGCGCCGCCCGCGCCTCCCTTTCCGGAAATATTATTCCGGGCTTGACAGGTTCCATCAGGTGGAATATGTTTTCGCCCAATGGGAGTGGCGCTCGACAGGTGAAATACCTTCTCGAAGAGGAACAAACCTGCCCGCGCCGTTGGGGTCGCGAATCTCAGTCGAGAGTTTCTCGGCAGGCTTCAAAACTATCGATTGCCCGCACCGGGGAGGGTTAATGCGAAAGTGCAATTGTTTCTTCGCTCTTTTTATTTTTTTGGCTGCTGCGATGATTTTTAACGCGGGACTTGTGCGCGCGGACGTGACTGGTTCGGTTCTCGGCACCGTGCGCGACAGTTCGCAGGCGATAGTTTCTGGCGCGCACGTCACCATCACGAATGCACAAACGAACCTCAAGCAGGAAACGGTTTCTGGGGCTGACGGCACCTACCGGTTCCTCGCACTCGCCGCTGGCGTGTACAAACTCACCGTCACCGCCCCTGGATTCAAAACCTACAGTACGACAGCTATCGACGTGAAAGTGAACGACCAGTTGCAGGTCGATGTGACCCTCAGCGTGGGCTCGGCTACCGAAGTTATCAGCATTGAAGCCAACGCCGTCCAGGTGCAAACCGAGAGCACGCAACTTGGCGACGTTATCGATTCCAAGAAAATGCTCGCTCTTCCCCTGAACGGCCGCAGCTTCATCGATCTGCTCGGCCTACAGGCGGGCGTGGCTCCCGCCACCGCCGAGACGATCCAGCAGGACCGTCCGGTATCGGGCGGCTTAAGCGCCGGTAACATCTCCGTGAATGGCCAGCGCGAAACGGCGAACGCTTTCCTGGTGAATGGCGGCGACGTCAGTGAAGGGCGCAACCTCGGCGCGGGCATGGTGCCCAATTTGGATTCCATCGAGGAATTTCGCCTCATCACCAATAGTTTTGACGCGGAGTATGGGAAATTCAGCGGCGCGGTCGTAAATGCCATCACCAAATCCGGCACCAACAGCTTTCATGGGGACGCCTTCGAATTTTTGCGAAACGACAAGCTGGATGCCAAGAATTTCTTTTTCGGGTCCAAATCCGAGTTGCGGCGCAATCAATTCGGCTATGCGGCGGGAGGGCCTGTCTGGAAGAACAAAATCTTCTGGTTCTCGGACTACCAGGGCACACGCGAGGTGAAAGGCGCGGAAGCCAGCCAGGTTACGGTACCCACGACAGACCAGCGTGGAGGTAACTTTAATTTAGGATCGTTCGAAACGACCGACTCCAATGGAAACCCGATACCTACAACAGTAGACGGCGGGTACTGGGCCCAGGTGTTGTCGACGCGCTTAGGTTACTCCGTTACACCGGGAGAGTCATATGCCGAAGTGCAGGTACCGGACAGCAGCCCACTTGGGTACCACATGGCATTCTGTACCAGCAATACTCAATGCGTGTTTCCTAATGGCATGGTCCCACAGACAGCTTGGTCAGCTCCCTCCAAGGCCATACTTCCGTATATTCCGGCGCCGACGGTTGCAGGAGTAAGCGCAAATAACTATTCGAATAACAGCGGGAAAAACATAACCAACGACGACAAAATTGGCGAGCGCATCGATTTCAACAACCAGAGGACGGGGAATTGGTCCTGGTATTACCATTTCGATCGCTCCAACCTAGATGCGGCGCTGTTACCGTCCTCACAGGGTGGTTTCGCCTCTGTGCCGGGCTTTCCCACAGTCTCGCCTTCGCGAGCGCAAGAGTTCGTGATGAGCAACACCAAGACTCTGGGAGCGACAGCGGTCAACGAGGCGCGGTTCAGCTTATTCCGTACTGCTCTGCGTTTAAACAACCCGGCTGGGAGTTTCGCCCAGCTTTCTGACCTGGGTTTCAACAATGCTAATGGCCTCGGCATTATCCCGCTGGCCGGATATCCGCAGTATGTGCCGCAGATCACCTTTCCCAACATCGGCAACAACGGCTTGAACATTGGCGTGCCCACGCTGAATACCTTCCAACCCAATACCACCTACGCAGTTAGTGACGTATTTTCGAAGAGCCAGGGCAAACACACCTGGAAGGTTGGCGGGGAATTTCGCTACCTGCAAGTGAATGAACGTAACTTTGCCAATCCGAATGGTGGCTTCACATTTGATGGCACGGTGACAGGAGCCCCTTTTGCGGACTACCTGCTTGGCGCGACTTCAACCACCAGCGCGCCGTACACCCAGGCCGCGGAACAATTCCTGGATTCGCGCACACGTTATGGTGGCGCCTTCTTCCAGGATTCCTGGAAGGTAAAATCCAATCTCACGCTGAACCTGGGGCTGCGCTGGGAAGTCAGTATGCCGTGGTACGATACGCAAGGAAAGATCCAGACCTTTGTCCCCGGGCTTCAGTCAACCACTTTCCCGCTTTCTCCTACCGGCTTGGTATTCCCAGGAGACCCGGGCATTCCGAAAACTTTGGCTCCAACGAAATATAACAACTTCGGTCCTCGACTGGGTCTGGCGTATTCGCCGGGATTTTCCGACGGCATACTGGGCAAAATATTTGGCGGCCCTGGCAAATCCAGCGTCCGAGCGTCCTACGGTCTGTACTACACCTCGGTTGAGGACCTGAACCTGTTTTACGAAGTGGCGGATGCGCCGTTCGGCCTCTATTGGACCTCGCCTGTCTCGGTCATGTTTGACGAACCTTTCCGAGTTAGAGCCACCGGGGCCTCCTTGAACCAGCGCTTTCCCTTCACTGCGCCGGTTCCGGGCGCACCATCGAACCAGACGCTGGATTTTTCCGTGTACGAGCCCTTCAATTTTTTCCCGGGCTACGACATTCACAACAAGCTGCCTTACGCGGAGCACTTCAATCTTTCGATCCAACGCGAGCTAACCAAGTCAACGGTGCTGACCGTGGCTTACGTCGGGACCGAGGGGCACCGCCTTATCACTCAGAAGGACGCGAATCCTGGGTCCGCCGCACTATGCCAGCAACTCACGGCGGAAAATGCGATAGACGTGACCGCGGGAGGAACCCTTGGCTGCGGACCTGGCAACGAGAACGACGTTTTCCAAGTGACACCTGGCGCCCCATGTCTGCCAGCGGCTGGTCAGCCATTTAGTCCTACCCCTGTCCCGGGATGCGTTTACAGCACCCGGCAGTCCATCTTAAATCCAAACTTCTGTCCCGGCGGGGCGCAGGTTTGCTTCGGCTCCAACAACACCAATACCCTTACGAGCGCCAATTCCATCTACAACGCCGCCCAAATCACGGTCGAGCGCAAGGCCAACGATTTTACATTCCTGGCAGCGTATACGTTCGCGAAAGGCCTGGATGATTCTTCGGCGTTCAACGACCTGGTGAACTTCGAAAACCCCAAGTTGAGCCGGGGGCTTTCCTCGAGCGACATCACGCACAATTTTGTCGTCAGTTATATTTGGGCCGTCCCATTTGATCGGGCTTTCGCCAACGCGCCCAAGCGCTTGACCCAAGGCTGGCAGATTCAGGGAATCACGCGGTTCTCTACCGGTTTCCCCATTCAGTTGAACCAGGGCAGCGATGATATTTCGTTGGCCGGAAGCTCCGCGACAGACATGCCGGATCGCGTGGGGCCGGTTGTCAAGTGGGACCCGCGAAAGCGGAGTACCTCTTGTGACTCCTACGATCCCACCGCTCCGGATCCGAGCCAGACTGGTTATGGATGCTACTTCCTGACCGGTGCATTTGCCCCCAACACAACTCTGGGAACGTTTGGCACCGCCAACCGGCGCTTCTTCCACGGCCCCGGCTTCAACAACACCGATTTCGGAATAACAAAGCGAACGCAAATTAAAGAGAATTTCGCTTTCGACCTGCGATTCGAATTTTTCAACATCTTCAACCATGCGCAATTCAAGAATCCAGATGGAAACATCAACGATACGGGCGGCTTCGGAGTCGTCACGTCCGCGCGTGATCCGCGTATTGGGCAGGTCAGCGCGAAGTTCTACTGGTAGAATGCAAGTGCGGTCAGGGGTGCTCCCCTGCGCTCCTGATTCCACTTCGCCACACACTGTTGAATAGTGGCCTGGCGGAGGGCGCAGAGGTGCACGCGCGCCAATTCCGACAACTGGAAGCAGCCGCAAATTGGTCACGCGTAAACTAAAGACGAGTAGCAAATTTCTCCCTCGCGGAATTTTTCTGACTGCGGCCGTACTGGCTCTGGTCGTGCTTCTCCCGGGGCCGTGCCGCGCCCAGACCGCGGAAACATTCCGCAAGCAGGCCCTCGAGTTTTCCAAATCAAAGTCCTGGGACCAAGCCATCGCTAATTACCGCGAAGCTCTCGCCCTTGAGCCCAACGATCCTCTCACTCACTTCGACTTGGCACTCGCGCTGAAATACAGTGGCAGCCCGGCGCAGGCCTTGCCGGAGTTCCAGGCTGCCCTGCAACTCAAACCCAAATGGGCAGCGGCTCACTACGGGTTGGGCTCAGCCTATTATGATTTGCACGATTCATCCGCCGCAGCCAAGGAATTAAAGGCGGCGGTGGGCCTTGATCCCGCAAACACAGAGGCGCACAGGCTTCTCGCTCGAATCTATGTCCAGCAGAATGATCCCCAGGGCGCGGCGCGCGAATTGCGCCGTGCGCTCGCCGCAAAGCCTTCGGCAGAGGTCTGTTTCGAGTTGGGACTCGCCGAAGCGCAACTTGGCAACTCCGAAGCAGCCACCCAGCAATTCCGCCGCGTCCTGCAATTCAATCCGCGCTACGCCAGTGCGCACCTGATGCTGGGCATAATTCTTCGCCGCCAAGGCGATCATGCCGGCGCGCTCGCGCAATTCCAAAAGGCCGCGGAACTCGCTCCGGAGGATCCCGAAGCTCAATTCAATCTTGGCAAAGAGCTGAAGGCCAAGGACGATAAAGCAGGCGCGATCGCCGCCTTCCGGCGCGCCATCGAACTCAAACCCGATTTTGAACAAGCGCACTACAACCTGGGAATTACTTTGCGTTCGCAGGGAGAAGATGCCGAGGCCAAAAAGGAGCTTAGCGAACTGAAGGGCCTCCATGAATTCCGCACGCGACTGGCGCAATCCAAATACTTGATCCTCCAGGGCGTGGAAGCTCTGAAGCAGCAAAAAGTGGACGAAGCCCTCCGGCTGTTTCAGGAAGCGGCCGAACAAAGTCCCGAACTTCCTACCAGCTACTACTACCTGGGCCTCGTCTGGGAGCATAAAAACGATCCGGCTTCCGCGTCCTCCTCTTATGAAAAAGCCATCTCCCTGCAGCCGGATTATGCGCAGGCCCACACCAGTTATGGCTCGCTGCTGTGGCGGATGAACGATCGCGAACGCGGGCTCCAGGAGTTTCAGCGGGCCGTTATGTGCGACCCCGACTTGCGGGAAGCGCATTACAATCTTGGTCTGGCGCTCGCGCAACTGCAGCGCCTTGACGAAGCCATCCAGGAATTAAACCTCGCCATCAGCCTCGATCCGCATTATGTTGACGCGCGCGTGCAACTGGGTCTAGTTCTCAGCGAGAAAAACGATTTTGTCGGCGCGGCAAATGTGTACAAGGAACTTCTGCGGCGCGATCCCAAATTTGCGGAGATTCACAACAATCTAGGCCTGCTGCTCCTGCAGTCCGGCGATGCGAAAGGCGCGCAGGTTGAGTTTCTGGAAGCGGCGCGACTGAAACCGCGCTATGCAGAAGCTCACTACAATCTTGCCCTGGCTCTCCAGAAAGCGGGAAAAGATGCCGAGGCGAATGCCGAATTCGAGAAGGCGTATGAAATTATGCCGGAACTCCGGAACTCCTCACCCCGCTAAAAGCGTCCGCTCTTTCCTTAGCGGGGCGAACGTCTCTGTACTGCGATCAGTGAGACCTGCTCAAAATCCGGATAGTGTCCTTCGCTATCGGGGTTGCGTTCGCCCGGGCTGATCTGCTCGATGGTCGTCCGCGCAGGCATGATCGGGCCCAGATATTCTCCGTAAACCTTGTCGAACTCCATCGAGTCGGCAAGATCATCCAAATAGACGTTCGTGGACACGACCTGGCTGAAATCCATTCCAGCCTCTTCCAAATTATCCAGGAGGTTGCGCATTGTTTGCCGCAACTGCGTCGCTGTAGTGGAGGCATACACTCCGCCGTGGGGCCCGGGGATAAAGCCGCTCTTCGCCGAACAATATAAGGTCTCCCCGGCAAACACGCAGGGACTCGCGGTCGGGCTCGGCGGCATGTTCTTCGGACGCACCGCCTTGCGAGCTTGGAGATCCCGCACCGCCACGCCCGTATATTCAATGTGCGCCCCGCCCGGCAGGCTGGCCACTTCGATTGTTGCGCGTGCCGGAGTATTCCCAAATTCAAACCGGCGCGCATAGTGCTGATTCATCACCCGCGCCAGAATCTCTTTGGTCAGGTATGGGTTCACAAACACCACATTGCTAAGTTCCAGCCCCGCGGCATTTACGACCGCCTTCATGCCATCGAGCGCCAGATCGACCTGTGCGGCCGGATCGTCCGGAATTTTCCCGCTCGTTGGATCCGCGCCGGCCATGCTGGAAATGAACAGCCGGTCGTGGGTCAATATCCCGGGAGAAAAGGAATCGCTATGCGGATAATTTGCCGGAGAAACGGCGCGCCGGCCTTCCAGATTGCGCACCGCAACTGCGTTGATCTGCACCGGGGGATCCGGCAGGTTCGCCACTCCAAGCACGGCTCGTGCTGGCGGAACCTTCGAAAAGTACTTTGCAAAAGCGCCATCCACTTCCTGTAGTTTGCTCACATCCGTCAGATAGACTTGCGTGTACACCACGTTATCCATCGTCAACCCGGCCGCCACAACAATTGCCTGGATGTTTTCCAACGCCTGCCGTACTTGCTCGCTGGTCGTCGCCGGCAAACTACCTTCAGCGCCGCGCGGTCCCTGGCCGGAAATGTAAACGTAATCCCCGGCATCAACCGCCGGCGATACAAATTGGCTCGGGCTCTTAATTTGCTGCGGGGCGACGGCGCGAACACGCTCTTGCGCAGTCAGCCCATGCGCCAACCCGGCCATCAGAAACAATACTCGCGCCGCCTGAATGGTTCGCTTCATGATCACAAGCCGCATTCTCCTTATTGCCCAGTCAACCTCATGCCCGCTTTTTCTGCGCCGCGCCAAGCACCGTGCGCAGTCTTTCTCCCACGATCATTTCTTCCCCCGGCTGGATGGTCATGGACACCAGCTCAATGTGGTCCGGCGCTTTGCGTTCTTTTCGTGTCGGTACCGGATTCCCCTCGCGAACCGCCGTCACCAGGCTGGGATTGTCCGTCCCAAGCACCTCGATAACCGGATCCCCCGCGCGCAACTCGCGCACGCAATCGGCAATCGTGTACCCCCACGCTTGCTGATCCCACGAAACTTTCAATGTCGGATACCGGTTTCCATCGTCGGGTACGTACGTGCTCGTTTTTACCTGCGGAACCGTCTCCACAAGTTTTCGGATTCGCTCTATCCGCGCATTCCACTCTTCGTAAAGTTTCTTCTCGTCAATCTTTAACCACGTTTCTAGCGCGGCCACGCACCCGATGACCTCTTCTTTGCCGACCTTCATCGGGCGACAGACGGCGCCTTCGCGCGGACTGCTATTCAGCAGCGCTGCCTCGATTAAATCCTTCCGGCCCAGCAGCAAGCCGCTGCACTGCGGCCCGCGCAATCCCTTGCCTCCTGAAAAACAATACAGATCGATTCCCATCCTCGCATAGAGTTTGGCGTTATCCACGGGAGGAATTCCCGCCGCATCATCCAGCAACAGGGGAATTTTGTGCTCCTTGGCCACCTTCAATTGCTGCTGCAGTTTTTCGCCCAGGTCCGTCGTGTAAATCATCGCGGTGTTCTCGCCGATCGCCTTGGAGAGTTCTTCCGGCGAATATACGAGAACCAACTTCGCCCCGGTCAGCCGGATGGCGCTGTCAAACGCGCTGCGCCCTCCCATCATGATCACTTCGTGTTTCAGACCCGTCGTGTCCGGCAGTTGCCAGATCTTGTGGTCGTCCGTGCCGGCCATGCATCCGGCCGTCGCTGCCGCCATGGCCCCCGCGGAACCCGACGTAACGATGCCGGATTCGGCACCGGTTAATTCCGCCAATCGCCGCCCCACGCCACGCTGCAATTCGATCATGTTGACGAAATACTTGGAGGCCTCCTCCTGCGCCTCGCGAACCTCCGGAAATTCCAGCGAACCGCTCAGAAAAGTCCACGTTCCTCGGCAGTTGATTACCGTTTTCACCCCAAGCCGCGCGTAAACGTTCTGCCCCTGATCCACACCGATGGCCGTGGCCGCGTGTGCATAAAGGTTGCGTGCGGCTATCTGGCTCAGCAGCGGCGCAGCCGCCAACATCTTAAAAAAGGATCGCCGACTGGAATTTTCTCTGGACATTGCCAAGCCTCCTTGGATTCTTGCCGTACACCTTCATCATCTTGTTGCTAGGATCTACCCATGTTCGGGGCGAAACTCTTAATCGACGTCTTCAGGCAGGGGAATCCGCGAACGTACTGCCAGGATGTGTGCTTGCGCTCCCGGTTTGTTCTGATTGTAGAAGCCAACCGTGCAGTTGGGACGGAAATAATACGCATCCCCCGCTTTCGCCGGAAATCGGCCTTCGATTCCGTCCATTCCGCTTCCTGCCGCCATTTCGCCATTTCCGTCCATGATGAGATAGATCTCTTCTGCAGCTTCATGGTGGTGGGGAAAGTTTGTCCCGCCCGGAGCGAAGTTCATCCAGAAAAAGCTCGTCACCACATAAGCCTCATCTAGGGCGTCCCGCTTTCCGTTTCGTGGCCCTATCAATAATTTGTAAAGCACCGAAGAGGGGTGACCGCCGACGGTCTCCTCTTTGACCTCATCCAGGTTCACGATCTTTGGCTGTGCGCTCGGCGTGTTAATCGCGATTTTGGAGGGGATCTTAAAGCTCATCGCCAACACCCGCAATGGCTCGCCAAATTCGTTCGAAATCGAATGTTTCACGCCCGGCGGCAAATAGGTAAAGTCGGACTGCCGCATCGCGTGCGGCTCGTCGCCATAGTGCAGTACTCCGCGGCCGCTCATCACGAAGTAAATCTCTTCTTCGCGGGCGTAAAGCTCGGGTTGGCAATTTCCGTGCGCTGCGATTTCGATCTCCCCGAACCGCGAAACACTCTGGAGAGTCCGGGCTTCGGGGTCCCCTTCGCCGAACAAAGGTTTGTAGCGGCAAGTGTCGGTCGTGAACCCGGCCGCAGACTCTTTCGCTTCGGGCAGCTTACGGTGCAGCCAGGTGGGGTCGATCTTCCGCTCCTGCGCAGCCAGGCAGGGAAGCAGCAGCAATGGCAGCAAGCCGGTTATTAAAATTATTCCTCTGCGCGGTGCGATTTTGCGCCCCCAAACGGCAAAGTTCATTTACCATAGAAAAGCCTCGTGGCGAAAGCTTTTCTTTCGATTTATATCGAACTATTTCGTTTTCACAGAGTGAGAGTCCTTTCTCATTGTGTTGCAGCGCGTGCTTGGGCTTCTGCCCCTCGGATGGTGGAAAGATGAATTTGCAGCCTTTGCTTCGCTCCCCAGCCAGACTCATCCTTCTCTGCCTCGCTGGCGCAATCTCTTCCGGTGCAATCTGCGCGCAGGACACTGCGCAAGCAAAGCCCGCCTGCCGCGTCGAACCCGCCGACTACTTCGGATGGTCCGCCCAGCAAATCTCCAATCAATGGCTCCGCCTCATCGTCGTGCCCCAGAATGGCGGCCGGCTCATGCAAGTGACTTTTGCGGGACACGACTACCTGTTCGTCAATCCTGAGCTCCGTGGAAAGTACCTGCCTCCCACCTCCGCCCAATGGTTCAATTATGGCGGCGACAAATTATGGCTCTTGCCCGAAGGGAATCAGGACGAGCAGCACTGGGTGGGGAACTCTGACCTGCTCGACGATGGACCTTACACCTTCAAAAAACTCGCGGAGGGACAACGCTGCGAGATCGAATTAGTCAGTCCCGCCGACCCTCAAACCGGCATCCAATTCGCTCGCACGATCAGCCTGGACGCGGATTCTCCACGAATCCAATTTCGCGCCAAAATGAAAAATATCACCGGACACACGCTTGAGTGGTCCATGCAATCCGTCTCCCAGTATTCCACCAGTATCCAGGGCTCCCCCGCAAAACGGAATCCCGAAATTTGGGGGTTCACTCCCGCAAATCCCGCCAGCGGCTATCTCCTCCGTTATCACGTTCGCTTCGGGCCTGCGGAAAATCCCGCTGTCTCCGTAAGAGACGACGGGCTCTTCGCCGTGCATTACTCGCACTGGGCTGCTGAGTTGTGGATCGATTCCGTCGCCGGCTGGTTGGCAGTGGTGGACGGCACCAGCCGTTTTGCCATGGTGGAGAAATTCCAGTACGAAGCAAACAAA
>DATHOY010000042.1:0-3753 GCA_035484435.1 Vulcanimicrobiaceae bacterium
AATTACTTTTTCGCGTTCGTCGCCGCTGGGCAGGTCGAGATCGATGTCTGGCCACTCCCCGCGCTCTTCCGAAAGAAAACGCTCGAAGAGCAATTCCATGCTGACGGCGTCGACCGCGGTAATGCCGAGCGAGTAGCAGACAGCGCTGTTGGCAGCCGATCCGCGGCCTTGCACCAGAATGTTTTGTTCGCGGCAGTAGCGGACCAGGTCCCAGACGATGAGGAAATATCCCGCGAGTTTAAGTTTTTCGATGAGCTTTAATTCTTTTTCGATTTGAAGACGGGCGCGGGCTTGCAATTCGATCGGCTTGCGGCCGTAGCGATCGTGAAATCCTTTCCAGGCGTGCTCGTGCAGAAATGAATCCATAGTTTCGCCCTCGGGCACGGGATAGCGCGGGAATTCATAGCCGAGATCGTTCAGCGTGAATTCCAGGCGAGAAGAAACTTCCAGCGTGTTGGCAATGGCCTCCGGCAGGTCGGCGAAAAGCTGCTGCATCTCCTGCGCAGATTTCAGAAGGCGTTCCGAGTTGCGCGCCAGCAGGCGTCCGGCAGTCGAAAGAGTGCGGTGATGGCGAATCGCAGTGAAGGCGTCGCAGAGCTCGCGGGCTTTGGCCGTGGCGTAACAGACTCCGTTCGTGGCCAGCAAAGGAAGATTCAGCGAGCGCGCGATATCGATCGCGGCACGATTGCGGGATTCTTCTTCGCGCTGGAAATGACGCTGCAATTCAACGTAAACATTGCCGGGTCCAAAGATTCCGACCAGTTGATCGACGACTCGCCGGGCTTCATCGATTCCACCCTGCCGCAACGCCGCCGCCAGCGGGCCTTCCGCGCCACCGGTGAGACAGATGAGGCCGGAAGCATGCTCTTGTAATTCGTCCGCGCAAACCGCACCTTCGCCTTTTTTTGCGCGCAATTTCATCTTAGTGATCAGGCGGCAAAGATTCTGGTAGCCAGAGCGCGAGGAGATGAGAAGCGGAAGTCGGAATTCACCACGGAGATTTGTGATTGTTGATTGTTGATTTGTCTTCTCAGTGCCTCCCTGCCTCCGTGATGAAAAAAAATTTACACTGACCTCTGCGCCGATGTGAGCTTTGATCTTTGCTTTCTTCGCTGCCAGGTGAAAGCGCGGCGCGCCGTACACGCCGTCCGTGTCAAGCAGCGCCATGGCGGGCATCCCGAGCTGTGCGCACACTGCCACCAGTTCCTCGGGCAGGGAAGCGCCCTCGAGAAAACTAAAAGCCGAGCGGGCGTGAAGCTCAATGTACATGAGTAGCGAAGAATCAGCGTAAGAGTTTGTAGCGCCGCCGTCCCGGCGGCTGTCGTGGCGGCGTCCCGCCGACACTTGCTTGGGGCGCCTCAAAACTCGCCAGTTGTTTTCCCGGGGCAGGTGCGAGGGTGGGGACGCCCCCGCGACAGCCGGCGAGACGCCGGCGCTACGATTTCAGTCATACATTCCTTCCACGAACCAGCCACCGCCAAGCAGATCGTGTACCAGACGACAGAAAGAAATATCTTCTCCGTTGCGCAGAGCGTTATTTTGCAAGGCGAGGTCCCACTCATCGCGTGACCACGCTTCGCGTTCCCACCAGTCCCCGGAAAAGCGCCAAGGGCCGGCTCGCCAGAGCACATCGCCCTGCACATTTTTGGGGCAAACCAAATGCACAGGCTGGCCATTTTCCAGAGTCACGCTGGCGCGCCGGGGCGGACGAAACCGGCGCAGAGCTGTGACTGTCGATCGTCCTTCTGCCTCGCCGGGCGGCTTCTCATGCGAACTTTTTCCTGGGGCTTCGGCCACAAATCGCCGCATGCGAAAGCCCTCGGGATGATGCGTGTCGAGCATTTCCAGCGCGCCGACTTTGTTTTCGCCGACCATCCCCGCGATGCGGGCGAGCGTGAGCTCCAGTTTTTCCGGTTCCGGCGATGGAGGCAGAAACAGCCCGGCCTGCGCCGAACGCGGCCGCGCCGGTTCAGCGGCCAGATGAATCTTTACGATAGGTGCTCCCGGAGGATGTGCGTTCAAATCCAGTTGCAGCAATTTTAGAAACACTTTGGTGTCAAGCATGGGAAGAGGCAGGCGCAGGGTGCGCACAAAGTTGACAGAGGATCGTTGATGGAACGGCGAAAAGTTTTCCAGTTCGAGCGTGAGACGCAGCTCCTGCGTGGCCAGAGCTCGAAAACCTAACCGCGCACAGATTTGTTCGAGCAGTCGATTCAGCAGAAAAGCCAGCGGCTCGAGCAGGACGATCGGGTGCTCCAGTTCAACGGCTTCTTCAAACACCGGCGGCGCTTCCACCGGCACCAGGGTGCGCGAAGCGGCGCCCCGCGCCAATTGCTGCAGGCGCAGGCCTTCTTGTCCGAGACGTTCGCTGAGCGAAACTTCCGGCAACGCAGCCAGTCCACGCAGGTTGCGGATGCCCCAGCGGTCAAGGGTTTCGAGCAGGCGCGCAGCGGCTTTTTTCTCGTCGCCTTCTACTCCATTTGCAAATAACACTTCCGTTGGCAAGGGGCCCAAGTGTTCGGCTTCTTTGCCCCCAGCAATTACGGCGATGCCCGCGAATCCGCGAGCGGCGAGCACAGCCGCATCGGGATTGGAAGCTACAGCAACGTTGGCCTCTAATCCAAGCGCACCCGCGCGGCTGTGAATCGCGCGAGAAATTTTCGGCAACGATCCCAACAGAGATTCCATGCCCGCGAGATCGAGCAGGGCGGTGTCGCAGGCTGCGTCTTCCACGCACGGCGAAAACGACTGTGCGCAATCAAGCAACGCGGCGTGCGCAGCGGATTCCTGCAGCGCAGAACGCGGGCGCAAGGCGAGTTCCGCGCACAACTCGGCCTGCGCCTTGGTCATGCCCAGCGCAATGCCCATGCCCCCAGCCTTTTCATTGACCGCGACAATTGTTTCCAGCGGAGGCTTGCCCTCGAGAATGCCGACGGCCCGCGCCCGCAATTCCGGTTCGGCACGCAGTGCAGCCGCCACGGGAAAATTCGGCACGTAGATGCAGGCAAACGGCATGAGAGTGAATCATTTCGCAATTGAGAAATTTGGTAATTGATTAATTGATTTCAGCTTTCATCCCGTCCATGCGGTTTTGCTGGCGAAAGCCGTAACCGAGCCGGCGGGTTTCCGTTCCAGGCGCGACCGAACGAGTTCCATGGTGATGTCCAATCCAGTGAACAATTGTGCGTGCGACGGCTCGGCAAAGGGAGCATCCATTCGTTGCGGTGGACGGTCGGGCGATCCCAACTGCAGCAGCAGCGAAGAGCAACTGCCGGCAATAGGACGTTGCTCGACGGCCAGCAGAATCGTGGGCGTGTACTCGATCGCGCGGCGGAAGCGGAACCACGTGGTCAACGGAATATGGCGCGCTGCCTGTGGCGGCACATCGGCGAGATCGAGAGCGATCAGCCCGAAGCCTCCGCTTTCAAGCAGCAAATCCGTCGCTCGCAGAACTTGCTCCAAAGAATTTTCAGATGAAGACTTTGAGCTTCGCGGTTCAAATCGACGCCCAACTCGATCTCCAACTAGGCGTCCAACTAGCTCTTCAGAGTTCTGATTGACTTGTCTGGAGTGGTTCTCCGTGTCGGAGTCTGCCCTGAGCGAAGTCGAAGGGCGCCTCCGTGGTGAGCACTCTCTTTGCGGTGAACTCTCGCCACACCGCACCCACAGCAGCCGTTCCAGATCCATGCCGGCCGCAGCCACTGACTGCGGATCGAGCGCATCACTGGCATCGACCACTGCGCAGAATTCTCC
>DATHOY010000043.1:0-6733 GCA_035484435.1 Vulcanimicrobiaceae bacterium
CCGACGTGCAAGAGCCCGGCCCCCCGCCCGATACGGGTCCAGGGGGAGCGGGGTCATGGAATTCCACGATAAGGTCCTGAAGTGTTCGGAGTGCGGCGCTGAGTTTGTTTTTACCTCCGGCGAACAGATGTTTTTCGCCGATAAGGGTTTCAAGAACGAACCCAAGCGCTGCAAGGGTTGCAAGGCGAAGCGGGCGGAAGGCGGCGGTGGCGGCGGAGGAGGTTCCGCTCCACGAGCCGAAACAAGAACCAACTGCTCGCAATGCGGGAAGGAAACCACGGTTCCCTTCCGGCCAACGCAAGGCCGCCCGGTATTTTGCCGTGAATGCTTCCAGGCGCGCCGCTCGATGGGAGCTGCTTAAAAAGCAAGTCGAGCCGGAATCATAGAATGTTGAAAAGGGCACCCGCGATCCCGGGGTGCCCTTTTCTCTTTTTTGAAATCTGCAAACGTTGAATTTTTCAGCTCACGCGGAACGCGCGAAAGAAGCCGACTTCAGATAGGCCTCGAATTGCGTCAGCGATTCCGGCATGTTTTTTCTCCCATAGCCAAAGCGAATGTGGCGAGGCTCGTCGTAGACCGTGCCCGGAAGCAGCAGCACACTGGCATCGCGCACGAGAGTTTCACACCACTCTTGAACATCCTCTTGCGGCTTGAAGCGCGCAAACCCGATGGTGGCGGCATTTGGGGGCGTCCAATCGAAGAGATTGCTATAGCGGGCGAAGAACGCCGTAAGCAGGGGAAGATTGTGCCGAACAATCTGCAGATTACGGGCTATGAATTTTTCGCGATGCCGGAACGCGAGCGCGGTCAGGAATTCACTGGGGGCACTGGCGCAGATCGTCGTGTAATGCTTAAGCGAAATAATTTTCTGCAAGAAGGGCTGGTCGTGCGAGGCAAGCCAGGCAAGCCGCAACCCGGGCAAGCCGTACGTTTTGCTGACCGAGCCGAGACTCAATGCACGGTCATAAAGATCACAAGCCGCAGGGAGGCGGGTGGCGGGGTCGTGTTCCAGTTCGCGATACACTTCGTCCGAAAAAACATAGATATTGTGCTTGGCCGCAAGTTTGAGGACCGCACGGAAAACTTCCAGCGGCATCAGGAGCCCAGTGGGATTGTGCGGCGTATTGATATAGAGAGCGCGGGTGTTCGGCTGGATGAGGGCTTCGAGCGCGGCGAGGTCGTGGGCCCAGCCGTTTTCAGGCCTGCGCTTCCACTCGCTGACGGCTGCACCGGTGCTTTTCGGCAGCGTGAGGGCACTCTCATAACAAGGGGTTTCGACGATGGCGTGATCCTGCGGCGTCAGCAGGGCGTGATAGAAAAGGAAGATGGCTTCTTCCGCGGCCGAGACGACGATAAGTTGATCGGCATGAATTGTCTTATAGATTGCGGCGAGAGCTTCGCGCAGCCACGGCGCGCCCGGCGATTCGGTGTAACCGCACCAGTGCTTCATGAAAGCATCGTGCGCGCGGGGTTCGAGGGACAGAATTTCTTCGATCGTGACGGACTCGGCGTCGGAGGAGGAAAGCAGGTAGCGGGCGGAGAATTCATGCTTGCCCATGTACTCTTCAATGCGAAAAGGCGTGATCTGCATGGGAAAAGTGTCTCAGCAAGCGCGTATCTGCGTCGAGTGCCAAATTGACGGAGCAAGTGCGATAGAATGCGCGTGAGCCATCGGAGAAGCCAATGAAAGACCTGCGACGATCTACCTGGAAAGCGATCTTTTTGTGCGCCGCGCTGGGTTTCAGCCTGGGCGCACGCGGCGGAGACGGACCGGCTAAGCAATACTGGGTGAAGTTGGTGTGCGAATCGGCCGATCGAATCGCCACAGTGCGTTTTGGGTCTGGAGGCGCGGTGGTCGAGAAAACGACGGAAACCCGCATCCTGCAAAGCGATATCAGCGGCCCACATGGCATAGCGTTCTCTCCGGACAAAAAGAATTTTTATGTCACCATCGGGCACGGCCGGCCCTATGGCACGGCATTGAAATATGAAACCGCGACTGACCGCGTAGTGAAGCAAGTGGGCTTGGGACTATTTCCCGCTACCGCCGATGTGACGCCTGACGGAAATTTTCTGTTCGCGGTGAACTTCAACCTGCACGGCGATCCGGTACCCAGCAGCGTCTCGGTTGTGGATACCAACGAAATGGTCGAACTGGCGCGCATCCCCACCTGCATCATGCCGCACGGCTCCAGAATTTCGCACGATGGGCGGCATCAATACTCGGCGTGCATGATGAATGACCTTCTGGTGGAAGTGGACACCGAAAAGATGAAGGTTTCGCGAAGTTTCCGAGTGAGCGCCGGCAAAGAAGAAGGTTACTCCGGCCTTCCGCAGGAAAAAGTGGAGCACCACGAGGGCATAACCATGCCCATGAATATGGCGGCCATCACCTGCAGTCCCACGTGGGCGCAGCCTTCGAGCGACGGCAGCCGCGTGTACGTGGCCTGCAACAAATCGAACGATATCGTGGAAGTGGATACCAAGGAATGGAAACTTGTTCGCCGGATTCCCGCCGGCAATGGAGTTTACAATCTCGGCGTTACGTCCGACGGCAAGCTGCTGCTGGCCACGAACAAGCGCGATGCCTCCGTTTCCATTTTCGATGCCGCGAGCGGAAAGGAGCTTGCCCGTCTGCCGACCAAACGGAAAGTGGTTCATGGCGTGGTGGTTTCGCCGGACAATCTTTACGGTTTTTTCACGGTTGAAGGCGTCGGGGAACAGCCCGGCACCGTCGAAGTCGTGGATCTAGAGGTTAAAAAAATTGTGGCGGAGGTGGATACACCGCCGCAGGCGGCGGGGATTGATTTTTGGAAGATGGAGTAATGGTCAAGCATTCACATGAAGAGATTTGCCGCGGAGGTTCGGGTTGAAAGCTTGTGCCGCCCCTCGTGGGCTCGACATTAATGGGACTGGAGACCCAGCGCTTACGCGCTGGGCTAAGGTCTGCCGCGCCTCCGGCGCTTCTCGACTAAAGGCCGCGACAGGAAAATTACGGAAACATCCGTCCTATTGAAGAGGCGGGTCGGTGGTCATCGAATAGGGTTTTGGTTTGCCGAGCTTGATGATCCACATCCCGGCGTGCACGTCGTTCACGTAGATCAGACCTTTGTAAGGAAACGCTCCCCACGCGAACGGGAGATTGGGCCGGTAGCCCTGGGGATCAGCGCTCCAGAAATGAGCAATTTCCCGGCCCTGGTTATACAACTCGCCGCGCAACTCGCCGGAAACATCCAGCACGCGGGCACCGCCGCTGTAATAGCCCATGTAGAGGACGTCGTCGACGGCCCAGATGTTGTGTGAGCCGCCTTCCGGCACGCTGTAGGTCGCCACTTCACGCGGATGCGCGAGGTCGCTGACATCGAGGACGTGTGCAATTCCGCGAACCGGAATACGCGCCTTCGACGCCAGATCAAAGCTCCCGGGAAACACTTCATCGCCGACAAATAGATAATTCTTGTAGCGGAAAACGGCGTGTGCACCCGCAAGCCAGCCGGAGCCATACAGTTCGTCGTAATTAAAACGATAGGTGGAGACGAACTGCGGGTGCTCTGGGCTGCCGCCCTTGATGCCGTTGCCAACGTCCAGAATGATCGCGCCATCGCGCCAGTAAGCGAGATACGCCAAGCCGTCAATCACCTGCAGATCGTGAAGATAACGGCCGGCCATGGTGAAGCCGCCGCCCTCTTCCGCGGGAAGCGGAATGCGAATCTGCCCGGAACTTTCCACCTGCCAACGCCCCACTTCTTTCGGATTTTTGACGTCGGCGAAATCAATCACGCGCATGGAGCCCGTGGCGTCGTCCGTGAGATAGACGTAATGAGTATTGATGTACGCGCTGTGGACGCCTCCGGTTACCGTTGCGGTGTATTCGGAAAGAACTTTGGGATGCATCGGGTCGGAAGTATCCAGGAAAACGATGCCGTTCTTGCGGCTGGAGGCGCCTTCGCGGGTGATCACGCCAATCTTTCCGTCGGATGTAACGCTGACGTCGTTGACGAGGCGCGCGTCGACTTTAAGCGGATCGGCGGTTTGCGGATGCGCGGGATCGGCGATGTCGTAGACGTAGACTTTGTCGCTGATGCCGGAGAGATACGCGTAGTGGTCCCAGATCCACTCCTCGGCGAACTGTTCGTCTTTCGGCATCACGTGGCCGACAACCTCGGTTTCGCGGGCGATGTTTCGCGGAGCAACCACGACGCTGGCAAAGGCCGCACGGTCACCGACCGCCGCCTGAATCGTGTAGGTGCCCGGCCGCTCGGCGACAAAAGAACCATCGGGCAAGATGCCGGCGCCAGAGTTCTGCACCGACCAGGAGACTTCAGTGGAGATGGCCCCGCCTTTCTTGTCTTTCGCTGCGAAATGCAAAACATCGCCGGTTTTCGCGCTGGCGGTTGCCGGAGCGATCTCGAGGCTTAACACGGAATTCTTCGCGACGCGCACGGTGGTTTCGCCGGTGACTCCGTCGCCCGCAGCGCGAATCTTTGCGTCGCCCGGTTTCAGCGCGTGCACCAGGCCCGCCGCATCGACAGTGGCCACCAGGGGAGTTTCCGAAGTCCAGGTCAGCGCAATATCCGTGCGCGGGTTGCCGTCGGCATTTCTCGGCGTCGCCGTCAGGCGATGGGTCGCTCCGGCGGCGAGCGGCGCGGACGGACCGGAGATATCGATGCGCGCGATGTGCGGCCTGCCAACGGAGATGTGCGCGTAGCCGGTCTTTTTGCCAATCGCCGCTACCACCGTGATTTCACCGGGCTGCACAAAGGACACCTCGCCGGTGTCCTCAGCGACGGCGGAGTCGAACGGGGCCGCGTACCAGTGCTTGACCGGATCGGGCAACGCCTGCCCGTTGGCGTCCTTGGCAACTGCCTTGAATTGCAGTTTGGTGCCGACGGCGGCGGTGGATTTCATGGGAGTGACTTCGATGCTTGCCACCTTGGATTCTTCTTCCGCTTTTTTCTCCGGCTCCTGCGGCGATCTTGCGACCACCGATCCCACGAAAAGCAAACACGCCTGGATCAGCCAAGCTATGGAAACGAGCCCCTTCGACAGCAAAGAGCGATTGCTCATCGACACCCTCAATTCCGTATTAGAAATGATTGCATCCGGCAAAAAGACCCGACAGCGCGCGAGTGTATGGCAGGGCCCGTGTGCTGTCAATGGACCGGCGCTTCGCCACCGCGAGTACGATGTGATTTTCTGAAGGGTAGGAGTATGATATGGCTCCGAAGTCCCCACTTGAGACCCAGCAGCCGGGAGGGCCACAATGGCTCACCGCTTCACCATCGGTGTCGAAGAGGAATTTCAAATCATCGATCCGGAAACCTTGGAGCTGCGCTCGCACGTTGTGCAGCTGCTTTCCTCCGCGGCGGCGCGCGGGGTTGGCGACCTGGTGAAACAGGAGATGCACCAGTCCATCGTGGAAACGGGGACGAAGATTTGTGAAAACGTCAGCGAGTTGCGCCTGGAGATGCACCGTACCCGCAGCGAGTTGGTGCTGGCGGCTGAAAGCACCGGCTTGCGTGTGGCCGCCGCCGGAACACATCCCTTCTCCAGCTGGATCGATCAGGTAATCTCCCCCGGCGAGCGCTACCAGCACATCGTCGAGGAAATGGGCCAGCTTGCCAGGTCATTGCTGATCTTCGGCATGCACGTGCACGTTGCGATGCCGGACAAGCAGACGACCATCGATATGATGAATATGGTGCGCTATTTCCTGCCGCACCTGCTGGCGCTTTCGACCAGCTCACCGTTCTGGATGGGGCGCAACACGGGGTTGAAATCGTTCCGGACCACAGTTTTCCGGCGCTTCCCGCGCACGGGCATCCCGGAAGTCTTTGAGTCCTGGAGCGAGTATGAGAATTTCATCAACCTGCTGGTCAAGCTGAACTGCATCGACACGGGCAAGAAAATCTGGTGGGACGTTCGCCCACACCCGACGTACGGCACGCTGGAGTTCCGCATGTTCGACACGGCTACGCGCGTGGAAGAAGCCGTGGCCATCGCGGCGCTGACCCAGGCGATCGTCGTCAAGCTGCACCGTTTGTATACGCGCAATCAGAGTTGGAGGCTGTACCGGCGCGCGCTCATCGAGGAAAACAAGTGGCGGGCGGCGCGCTACGGCATCGAAGGCAAGATGATCGATTTCGGGCGCGAGGCCGAAGTGCCGATGCGCGAGCTGATGCTGGAGCTGATGGAATTTATCGACGACGTGGTGGACGACCTGGGCAGCCGCAGCGCCGTCGAATACATTCACACGATTCTAAACGAGGGAACCAGCGCGGAACGCCAGCTGCGCGTTTACCAGCACACCGGCGACCTGAAGGACGTGGTGCGCCATCTGGTGATGGAGACGCGGGCGAGCGTGCAGGACGCCAGATCGAATTCCGCGGCCGCGATTAACTGAACTGGGCGATTGAGTAACGCGAATGAACGAGACAAGAGGAGGAGTCCATGGCTAAAGTCGGATTGATGTGCGGACGCGAGTTCAGTTTTCCTCCGGCGTTTATCGCGCGCGTGAACGAGCTCGGCAAGAAAGACGGAGTGACGGCCGAGTTCGTGAAGCTTGGTGGCACGAAGATGGGCGAGCCGGCCGAGTACAGCGTGATCGTGGATAGGATTTCGCACGAAGTGGAGTATTACCGCGGCTATCTGAAACACGCGGTACTGCAGGGAACTTACGTCATCAACAATCCGTTCTGGTGGACCGCGGACGATAAATATTTCAACTACTCCG
>DATHOY010000044.1:0-26021 GCA_035484435.1 Vulcanimicrobiaceae bacterium
TGTTCTCCCCCAGCGCCTGCCGCAGTTCATGCCATGCCCGCAGGAGCACAACCCCCACAAATTGCCGGCGGACGCCCAAGCCGTCCGCAATTTCGTCATAGCTCATGTCCGAGTAGTAGCGCATCACCAGCGCCATGCGGGCGCGCATGCCGAGCGTGTCCAGCGCCTTGCGCACTTCCTCGCTGGTGCGTTCCTCGATCAGTTTTTCCAACTGGTTCGGCTCCGGGCATTCCAGCGCCACGTCGTCCACATCATCCATGTCTTTATCGTGGCGAGCCTTGCGGCGGCGCAGCATGTCCCAGCAATGATTGGCGGCAACTTTGTACAACCAGGCGGTGAAGGACCGCGTCTGGTCGTACTGGATCAGTTTGTCGCGCAACTTCATGAAAATCTCCATAGTGGCGTCTTCCGCGTCTTCGCGCGTCGGCATCGCCCGCCGGCAAAAGCGGAAGATTGCCGGGGCAAATTCCCGGTACAGTTCGCCCCAAGCCTGGGTATCCCCAGTCCGGGCTCGAGCGATTACATCCGACGGCTCCGTTTTTCCCGGTGCGCTCATTCGCCCTGGTCTCAGCGGTTCCATAGTTAGTACGCGGCGGCCATGGCAAAACTATCACAAGTTGCAATGTCAGAGGCGTTTACGCGCCGCCCGGCACTCTGGCTGCGGATCCCGCGGCGAACTAAATACCCCGTAAGTGTGGCAATTAAAAGACTTAGGCGAGTATAGCCCGATAACGCCACAAAAACACGAAGGCCCCGGGCTGGGCGACCGGGGCCTTCGCGCTGCTTCTACAAAGTTGAAACCAGCTAGAACGTGAACTTCGCTGCAATCTGCAGACTGCGCTGACCGCCGCCACCGAGCACCGGATACCCGATACCAACGTCGCCAGTCACTGTCAAAGGCAGCACGCCCTGCAAATGCCCATTGGGAGCAAACAGGGGCTTGACTGGAGGGGGCGCTCCCGGCGTCGGCGTGCCGGTCACTGTGGGGTCGGACAAGAAATTGGGCCACAGCGGACTGGCAAAGTTCGGATGATTGAATAGATTGTAGGCCTCAAAGCGAAGTTCCATCTTGAGGCGTTCCGTGATGCTGGTGTTCTTGTAGAGGGAGAAATCGAATTGGCGGTAATGCGGCCCAAGCAAGGCGTTGCGCCCCAGGTTTCCAAAGTGGCGTGTCCCCGGCGCACAAGAACCCGCAGAACCGTCGAAAATAGGATTTCCACCCGCGTCGACGGCGGCCGTACAAGGCACGGCAAACGAGCTCAGGTCGAGGAAGTTCCTGGGGTCGCTGTAATTGTAATGAATCGGCCCAATCACATCAGGTTTCGCAAAGAATGTGCCCGCCCCGTCGAAGTCGTCTGACTCCAGGATCATGTGGAACGGAGCGCCAGATTGCACGGTAACGATGCCGTTTACTCCCCAGCCGTTGGTCAGTTTTTCCATGCTGCCCTTGCGGTTCGGGAATTCGTAAATGAAATTCCACGTCAGGCGGTTCCGGATGTCAAAGTTGGAATTGCCCAGGTTGCTGTTCAGATTGGTGCTGTCCGTGGGCTGCGCCGCGTTCGGCACGTAATCTTCGCCGTCGCTGGCGTTGTCGATCGAGTGCGACCACGTGTAGTTCAGGCTGGTCGTCAATCCGTGCCAGTTGTCGATGCGATAGCTGACCTGCAGCGAGTTGTAGTTGGATTTGGCCGCGCTTTCCATCCAGTAAATGTAGTTGCGGTTCGCGTTTAGTGGGCCGGGCACAAATGTGATCGAGCCGCCCGGGCAAGCGGTTCCTGGTGTGGCCGCCGGACCGTTAGGACAATCCGAGGCGAAAATCTGGGCGGCGGATGGCTGGTTGATATCGCGGAAGTCAAACAGCTTGTGGCCCTGCGAGCCAACGTAGCCGACCTGCACAGCCATCTTGCGCGTTAGTTGCTGCTGTATGTTTAGATTAAAATTCTCCAGGTACGGGGTTCGGATGTGCGGATTGACGCCGAACTCGTCGGACATCGGCAAGAAGTTGAAGATGTTCCCGAAGACCGGCACGCCGGCCTGAAACGGCTGTCCAGTCGGAGAGGCAAAGGAAATCTGTCCGACGCCCGGTAGCCCGGAGTAAGCAGGGCCGGGATCGAAACTGCTGCTGAACGGCAAATGGCCGAGGAACAAATCCTGCGAGAAGGCGTCGTAGAAGACGCCAAATCCCGCTCGCACGACGGTCTTGCCCTTGCCAGTGACGTCCCACGCCGCGCTCACACGTGGCGCCACGTTGTTATAGTCCGGTTGGTACAAGCGATTTTGGCCAACAGCAAACACCGCACCCGTGGTCGGGTCCACATTGTTGAACATACTGTGCTTTTCTTGAATCAGACCGAAGTAGTCGTACCGCAGGCCGAGATTCAGAGTGAAACGCCGATTCACGCGGTAGCTGTCCTGCAGATATATCGCGTGCGAGTTTTCAAAAGTATTGCGGTTGGTATCTCCAGTTCCTTGCGTGCCACCGTTATCAGGCACCCCCGCGAGAAAGGACTGCAGCCCAGAGAACTCGAGTTTGCCGCGGAAAGTGCGGTTGAAGATCTGCGAAATAGAAGTTCTGCGGAATTCGTATCCGAACTTAATGTCATGCTTCCCATGCTTCCAGGAAACGCTGTCGATGTAGTGCCAGTTCGTATCTACTCGTTGCCGCGGGTCGGCCTTGTCGGCGCCAAGTTGAGCCAGGCCACTCACGAGCATCACTGGCAGCCCAAAATTGTACGGATTTCCATTGTTGGGCGTGCCCGCGCCAACGGTATCCAGTCCGATCGAACCCGGATCAAAACTGCGATCCTCCGGGAAAAATCCTTCCGCGAAGCGGTTCCAGCCGATGCGCGATTCATTGACGATGGAAGGAGAGAGATTACTGACGTACGAAATCGCAATCATCTGAACGCGTGTAGGCACCTCTGTATTGTAGTTGGGAAGCAAGCCGCCCCCGGTTAGAGCAAGCGGAAACAACTGGGTGCTGTCGCCGATGTAGTAGCGGCCCGTCAGCTGATTTTCATCATTGAATTTGTGGTCGATCTTGACGATGGCGTTATCCACGCGGTTCGAGAAGGGAGTAGCCAGTGCCGCATTGGTACCGCCGTTGACGTAACAATCGTTGGCCGGATCAGTCGGACTCGGCCAGGGATTCAGCGCGAGTAACTTCTGAATTACGGGATTGATGCTCGTCAAATCTCCTGGCGTGGGTGCGTTGTTCGAGATGTCCGCAGCAGTGGGTACGCAAGCGGGGCTAGCCTCAGCACCAGTCTCGCGCAGTCCCTCGTAGTCGATAAAGAAGAAGGTCTTGTCCTTGAAAATTGGCCCACCGATATCACCCCCAAATTGATTGAGGTGAAACGGCTGCTGGGTGTCTCCCACCTGGTTGAAATAGTTGCGGGCATTCAGCGCAGTATTGCGAAAATAATCGAACGCCGAGCCGTGAATTTGGTTCGTACCGCTCTTGGTAACGATATTAATCGCAGCACCCGCGCTGCGGCCGTATTCCGCCTCGAAATTCGATTCCACGTGGACTTCCGCGATGGCTTCAATCGGAAGAATCGTGGCCGGCGTGCCGAACACGCCCCCTTCATTAATGGCCGGGTCGTTTCGATAACCATCGTTCATGTCCGTGCCGTCCAGCAGGTAGTTATTCGAACGGCCTCGCGCTCCGTTGACGGAAAGCGTTCCATAGGAACCCGGCGAATCTGAAATGCCATCAGGCGCTGCCGAGGCTCCTGGAACCAACAGAATTAATTTCTGATAATCGCGCCCATTCACCGGCAGATTCCCAGCTACCTTCGATTCGATTAGTCCTCCCAAGGTGTTCGAGGTGGACTCGATCATGGGCAGATCTTCGCCCTGCACGATGACCGTTTGTGCCAATTGTCCGGGTTGCAGCGTCACATCCGCCCGCCGCTCCGACGAAACCTCTACCTTGAGGCCGGTGACCACGCCGAGCTTGAAGCCTGCCTTCTCCACACTGACGCTGTACGTGCCAATCGGGAGTTCCGGCGCGGCATAGCTGCCGTCTTCCGAGGTCGTCACCGTGCGAGTCAGCCCCGTATCCACATTCTTGACCGTCACCGTGGCGCCGGGCACAGCTGCCCCGGATGAGTCGGTGACGCTGCCGAGAATCGTGCCGCGGAAAGTCTGCGCGAACGTCGAGACTCCCGCAAAAATTGTCAATGCAAAAACAACCAGCGCAAACGTGCGTGTAGCGCGGAAAAAGCTGTTCATCAGCTACTCCTTGATCGGTTCTGTAGTCATCTCGAAACCCCGAGAGTTTTGCGGACGCGTTCCCCGACGCAGCGCCCAAGGACACCATGAATCATTGCCAATGAACATACTCAGAGAAAGCAAGAGAAGCAAGGTTTTCAAGCGGAAATGTTTCTATTTGAACTATGAAGCAAATGGGAGGGCTTGGAGCTCGAGTTCGTGACGCCGGTAACATGCGGGCCCGTCCCGCGCCGCCCGGCATTCGCTACTTCCGTGGGGATGCGGTAAATTGGAAGATTAGGGTTTCCCGGAAAGAGCGCCCTGTAAGGCGCACGCGCAAATCTATGGCTGAAAAACTTCCATCGCTGGTCATCGTCGGCCGCCCGAACGTTGGCAAGTCCACGCTTTTTAACCGCCTGACCGGAACGCGCCGCGCCATCGTCACCGATGAGCCGGGCATCACCCGCGATCGTATGTACGGCAAAACCGAGTGGAACGGCCGAGTGCTCGAAGTCGTGGACACCGGCGGCATCGTGCCCGACGACAAGGCGCTGATCCCCACCGAAATTTTCCGCCAGGCGCGCGTAGCGTTTGAAAACGCGGCGCTGCTGGTGCTGGTGGTCGACAGCCAGGCGGGATTGACGCCTCTGGATCAAGAGCTGGCCAGACTGATGCGCAGCACGGGGAAGCCGTTTGTCGTGGCCGTGAACAAGATCGACTCGGCCATGCAGGAGGCCAATGCCGCAACGTTTTATTCCCTGGGCGTGCCGGTCTTCCCGATCGCAGCCGAACACGGCACCGGCGTGGACGATTTGCTCGACGAAGCATTGAAGCAGGCGCTCGGACAGGCGGTCGAAGACCAGCCCGCCGAAAAAAAAGAAGTCGAGATCGCCATCATCGGCCGGCCGAACGTGGGAAAATCCACGCTGCTGAACCGCCTGGCGGGAGAAGAGCGCTCCATCGTTTCGCCGATTCCCGGGACCACGATGGACAATGTGGACACCGAAGTGGTGCACGACGGCCGCATCTACCGCTTCGTGGACACCGCCGGAATCCGCCGCAAGGGAAAAACCAAGCTGGTCGCGGAAAAATTGAGCGTCGTCATGGCCCGCCGCGGCCTGGAACGCGCCGACGTGGCGCTACTGGTGGTGGACGGCGAGCAGGGCGTGACCTCGGGCGATGCCACGATTGCGAATTATGCCGAAGAATCCGGGCGCTCGGTAATCATCGTTGTGAACAAGTGGGACCTCGCCGTCGAAGCCGCGCAACGCGCCGAAGACGCCTCGGAAAAGAGCGCGCGCGGCAAGGCCAAGCGCGCCACTGCCGGCGTGAAGCAACGGCCTGTGGACAAGCACAAACTGCTGTTCGATTACGAGAAGATGGTGCAGCAGAAATTCAAATTCCTCAGCTACGCCCCGATCATTTTTCTTTCCGCGAAAACCGGCGAGCGCACCGATAAGCTCTATTCGCTGATCGACCACGTGGCCCAGTCACGCAACCGCAAGGTCTCGACCGGCGAACTGAACCGCTGGCTGAAGGAAGATGTGGACTTGCAGCGCGCCTCAAACCCAAAGGCTCGGCCTGTTCGCATTTATTACATGACCCAGGCGAAGACGGCACCGCCGGTCTTTTTGCTCTTCACCAACCAGAAGAAGCCCCTGCACTTCAACTTCGAGCGCTTCCTCGAGAACCAGCTGCGCGCAAAATGGGATTTTACCGGCACTCCCGTCCGCTTCATCCAGCGCTTGAAGAAGCGCGAGGATCGCTCCCCCGCTGGCGGCGACGAAGAAGAGTAGAGCGGTTGAATGTTCCATCCGGAGACACTCACCTGGCCGTTCAAGTACTGTGGCTGCCCGTAAGGCCTTCTGCTAAACTCACAGCGTGAACGCGGGAAGTCCCCTCCCCGCGCTTTTCAGGGTGAACCGAACTCCTAAATGAGCAGCGTAGCCTCAGTCGCGGTCTCCGAGGAGCAGGACGAGCGGTATTACCGCATCGGCGAAGTCAGCCGCATCACCGAAGTTCGCCCCTTTGTCCTGCGCTATTGGGAAGAAGAGTTCCCTTTGCTGCAACCGGTGAAGGGCCACCAGGGCTACCGTCTCTATCGCCAGCAGGACGTCGACCTGGTCATGAAAATCAAGCGCCTGCTTTACGACGAAGGTTTTACGATTGCCGGCGCGCGCCGCCACCTGCGCGACTTGGAAAACGGCGGCGGCCTGGAAGCCGCGGTTGAAGAACTGACATCCTCGTCTGTAACCGAAGGCGAAGCGGTCAAATTAAACCGCAAAATGCTCCTCGACCTGCGCGATTCCCTCCGCAGTTTCTTGACGCTGCTCGAAGGCAAGTGATACCGTGGAAATGGTTAGTTTGCGGCCGTTTAGCGTGACCGCTCCGGTCGGGACGTAGCGCAGCCTGGTAGCGCGCACGCTTGGGGTGCGTGAGGTCGCGAGTTCAAATCTCGCCGTCCCGACCATTTTTCGTATCTTCACATGACCCTTCTCTGGAAAACCTTCTTTCTGACTCTTTCGGCAGGTTCGCTTCTGTTTCTGGGGTGGATTCTTTACTATCCGAAGCCCGCACCTCAAAGTGCGGGTGAAGCCGTAACTCGGATGACCGTGCTACAGGAAGACGGGCGCTACGATGAAGCTGTTGCGACGGTACAGAGCTGGCTGCAAAATGGTGAACGAGACACGTCTCGCGACGGAATCTTGTACCAACAAATCGCAATCGTATACATCATCGAGTCTTACAAAAGGCCGAAAGTCAGGGAGGATGCGGTACGTCAGGCAGAGTTGAACCTTGAGAAGTCGCTCAGCCTTTTCGATCAGGAACAGTCCCAAGATATTGGAATTGATCTTTTCGGAATCGGAGGGGGATACGAGGCGCTTGGCGATCTGCCTGTAGCTGAAAAATGCAAGTTCTACGCGAAAGCTCAACAATTATATGAACGACAGCTGCCACTAATTCAGGGCGATACGTATACTGCCAACGGCGAGACATTTCCGCTGGAGCCCTATCGAGCCGATGTAAGAAAACATCTGGCTGCTGCTCGGGAGAAATTCTCGAATGCCGGATGTCCCGCAAACTTGGTGAAATAAACTGTAGATAGGATTCGATTGGAAAAAGCGCGGGTGTTGTTGACCAACGATGATGGTTACCAGGCTGCCGGGCTGAAGGCGCTGGCGGAAGAGTTGCGCGCGATTGCGGACGTGAGCATTGTGGCGCCGAGCTGGGAGCGCAGCGGGGCGGCACAGAGTTTGACGCTGCGGCAACCGATTGTCTGCCACTCAACCGGGGAAAACGAGTGGGCGATCGATGGGACGCCGGCGGATTGCGTCATCGTAGCGCTGCACAAGCTGCTGAAAGTGCCACCGGACCTTGTGATTTCGGGCATCAACCACGGCGCGAATCTCGGCGAAAACGTCTATTACAGCGGAACTGTAGGCGCGGCGCGCGAGGCGGTGATTCATCACGTGCCGGGGATTGCGATGTCGCTGTGTTCGAAACGCGGCAAATCGGATTTTGCGCCATCCGCAAGAATCGCGCTGCACGCCGCGGAGCTAATCCTGAAAGAGGGATTGCCGCCGCAGGTTCTGCTCAACGTCAACGTACCCGAAAACTGGAATGGCAGCGTGAAGTTCACCCGCCAGTCAAAAAAAATCACACGCACTGTTCTGCGCGAAGGCAAAGACCCGCGCGGCCAGGATTATTACTGGTTGAGCGAGCAGCGCATCGACAGCGGGATGGAGCTGGACGCCGAAACGGATTACGCCGCAGTTTTCGCCGGCGAAGCTTCCGTCACTCCCCTCCATCTCGACCCCACCCACAGCGAATCGCTCAACCATCTCAGCCACTGGGCCGCGTTGCTCGCTTCGAAGTAGTCTGCAACGAAAATCGCTAAGCACGATAGAATACCGAGGCGATGCCGGAATCCTCAAATTACGATGTGGTCGTGGTCGGCGCGGGCGTCTTTGGCTCGTGGACGGCCTGGCACCTTGCGAAACGCAAACTGAAAGTTCTGGTGCTGGACGCCTACGGCCCGGCCCACGCGCGCGCCAGTTCCGGCGGGGAAACGCGCATCATCCGTATGAGCTACGGCAAGGACGAGATCTACACGCGCTGGTCGCAACGTTCCCTCGTTCAGTGGAAAGAACTTTCGGCGGCGTGTGGCCAGCCGCTCTTTCAGCAAACCGGCGTGCTCTGGCTTGAGGGCGCCGACGACCTGCGGCTGCGCGAATCGCAAGCCACCATCGAGCGTTGCGGCATTACTCACGAAGTGATGGACGGCGCACAGCTCGCGAAGCGATATCCGCAGGTAAATTTCGATGGCGTAAGCCGCGGCCTGCTCGAACCCGGCAGCGGCGTCCTGCTTGCGCGTCGCGCCGTGCAATCCGTGATCGAAGAAACGAAAAAGATGCATGCCGGTTTTATGATCGCCCAGACCGTCACGCCGGATGGCAGCGGCCCGATTTCCAAGCTGGCGACATCCCGTTGCGGTGCTTTCTCGGCGGGACACTTCGTCTTCGCCTGCGGCCCGTGGCTCGGCAAAGTTTTCCCCGAACTTCTCGGCCATCGCATTTTTCCCACCCGCCAGGAAGTTTTTTTCTTCGGCAGCCCGACGGGAGACGACCGCTTTGCCCCGCCAGCTTTGCCGACCTGGCTCTTCAACCACGACGAAGTCTACGGCATGCCAGACATCGAATCGCGCGGCCTGAAAATGGCCCGGGACACGCACGGTGAGCCTGTCGATCCCGACACCCAATCGCGCATCGTCACCGCGGAAGGCGCGGAGTGGGCTCGAAATTATGTAGCCCGGCGCTTTCCCGCGCTCAAAGATGCGCCCATCGTCGAAACCCGTGTCTGCCAGTACGAAAACACGTCCAACGGCGATTTCCTGATCGACCGCCACCCGGACATGCCCAACGTCTGGCTTGCCGGCGGTGGCTCCGGCCACGGATTCAAACACGGCCCGGCCGTCGGCGAATACCTCGCCGCGCAGATTTGCGGCGAAGGAAAAGCGGAACCCCGCTTTTCCGTGGCGAGCAAGGCAACACAGCAGAAACGTGCCGTATTCTAGCCCTGATGCACTGCGACGAAACTTTCGCCAGGCGTTTGCGTCTTTATCAGGGTAGGGGTTTGCCTCAAGCCTTTCCCACAGTCAGTCCAACGAGTTGGTTCTAGGAGGAAGCATGCAAGGAGCACGAAAAACAGCCGGGCAGGGTGTGCTGGCATTGCTGGGCCTGCTGATAGGGCTGGCGTTGCCGTTGGCGGTCGCCGCCGCGCCCCCGGAAGAGTTCCACGTCCCGGTGGAATATTACAAGATGCCGAATGGACTCCGCGTTGTCCTTTCTCAGGATCACACCGCTCCGACGGTCTGCGTTGGCGTTTATTATCGCATCGGTTTCCGCATCGAGCCGAAAGACCGCACCGGCTTCGCGCACCTGTTCGAACACATGATGTTCCAAGGCTCGAAAAATCTCGGCAAAATGGAATTCATTAAGCTCATCCAGACCAACGGCGGAATCCTGAACGGCTCCACGCGCTTCGACTTCACCAATTATTTTGAGGTCGTGCCTTCCAACAAGCTCGAAACCATTCTTTGGGCGGAAGCCGACCGCATGAGCGGCCTCGCCGTCACAGAGGACAACCTCAAGAATCAGCAAGGCGTCGTTGGCAACGAAGTAAAAGTCAACGTGCTCAACCGCCCCTACGGCGGCTTTCCCTGGATCGATCTCCCGATGGCCGCCAACACCAACTGGTACAACGCGCACAATTTCTACGGAGATCTGACGGACATTGAATCGGCAAAGCTCGATGAAGTGAAGCAATTCTTCGACACCTACTACGCGCCGAACAACGCCGTACTGGTGATCGTGGGCGACTTCGAAAACGCTGACGCCAAAAAGCTGGTGGAAAAATATTTCGCCGGAATCAAGTCCGCAAATGTCCCGGCGCAACCCGACCTGACCGAACCCCGCCAGGAAAAAGAAAAGATAGTCGTGAAGAAGGACGCGCTTGCACCGCGCCCCGCCATCGCCATCGGCTACCAGATGCCGGAACGCAATACGCCGGAGTATTACGCCATGGGCCTGCTGGAGCAGATGCTCATCGAAGGTGACGACAGCCTGCTCCGCCAGGAGCTGGTGCAGAAACGCGGCTTGACCGACAGCATCGAAGGCGGCATCAATATGCTCGGCAACATGTTCAACTACAAAGGGCCGATGCTGCTCGCCGCGGATGTCACCTACGACCCGACCACCAAACCGGAAACGGTGATCGAAGCCATCAACACAGTAGTCGAGCCGCTTCGCGCCAAACCCATCGACCAAAAATCGCTGGACCGCGCGCGCGTAAAACTCCGCTCCAGCCTTTACGACACCATGGGCGAGTTCGGCGGCTTTGGCCTGATGGATCTCCTCGCCAGCTTCGCCCTCTTCGACGACAATCCGGCGCGCGTGAACGACCTGGTGAACCAGTTCAACAAGGTAACCCCGGAACTCGTACAGAAAACCGCCCAGGAATATCTGCGCCCCACAAATCGCACCATCATCGAACTGCAACCCGCACCGAAAGACGCCGCCGCGCCGGCGAAAAACCAGTAGGCAAGGAGAACACACATGAAAATGACAATGAAAAAGATGTGCCTGCTGGCAATCGCGGGAAGCGTTCTGGGAATCACACCTACCCTGGCGCAAAAACAAGCGCCACCGGAGGGCGGCCCTCCAAAAGCGTTCACCGTTCCAGCAAACGAAACCTACACGCTGCCAAACGGTTTGAAAGTCACCCTGGTGCCGTACGGAATCATTCCGAAGGCGGCCATCAGCCTCGCCGTCGATGCCGGAGAAATCAACGAAGGCTCCGGCCGCACCGGCGTTGCCAGTTTGACTACCGACCTGATGAAGGAAGGCACGGAAAATCAGACCGCGCAGCAGGTCGCCGAAGCCGCCGCCCGGATGGGCAGCACGCTCGAAATCCATGCTGGCAAGGACCAGACCAAACTTGGAATCGATGTCCTGCAGGAGTTCGCGCCGGACGCCGTGAAGCTGCTCGCCGACGTGGCGCAGCACCCGCGCCTCCCGCAATCCGAAATCGATCGCCTGAAGAATGACGCGCTGCGCCAGATCGCTCTGCAAAATTCCCAGCCGCAAACTATGGCCGTGGTGCGATTCCGCAAAATTCTGTATGGCGACCATCCGTACGCGATCGTGGTTCCGACGGAAGACGACATCAAGAGACTGACCATCCAGGACGTGAAGGACTTTTACGCCGGAAATTTCGGCGCGCAGCGGGCGCATCTCTACGTCGCCGGTAAATTCGACGCGACCGCGGTCAAGAAAGCCGTTGCGGAGAGCTTCTCCAGCTGGAGCAAAGGCGCCGCGCGCATGGAAAACGTTCCGGTTCTGAAGCCGCAGCGCGTGCTCGACGTCACGGACCGCCCGGGCGCGCCGCAATCCACGCTTCTCGTGGGCCTGCCCGTGCCGCCCGCAACCAGCCCGGACACCGTTTCGCTCATCGTCACCAACGCCCTACTTGGCGGCTCCTTCAATTCGCGCATCACCGCGAACATCCGCGAAGCCAAGGGCTACACCTACTCCCCGCGCAGCGAATTATCCCGCCGCTATCACGACGGATACTGGGCGGAAAGCGCCGACGTCACCACGCAATTCACCGGCCCATCGTTGAAGGAAATCTTCTTCGAAGTCACCCGCATGCAGAAGGAGCCGGTCACCGAACCCGAGCTGAAGGGCATTCAGAACTATCTTTCGGGAATTTTCGTGATTCAGAACTCCAACCGCAGCGCCCTGATCGGACAACTGGAGAATGTGGACTTCCAGGGCCTGGGTGAGAATTACCTGAAGACGTATGTTTCCAAGATCAATGGGGTCACGCCGGCGGTCGTCCAGAAGATGACTCAGGATTACATCAAACCGGAAGAAATGACCATCGTCGTCGTTGGCGACAAAGCAAAAATCACCGATCAGCTGAAGGAATATCAACCGTCAAAATAAGGCCCATGAAGCAAAAATAAGCAGCTAGGTCTTTTTCAAGCGGCGGCGGGAAGCGTCGGAAGCGCGCGCGGCGCTTTCCTTCCGCTTGGCCTTTTCCACGTACAAATTCTGGTCCGCTTCCTGCAGAAGTTTCTCCACCCGCTCGCCCTCACCGTGATACACGGAAGCGCCGATACTCGCGGAAAGCGGCGGGTGCTCCTGATCGGCGGCAAGCGTTTCCCGAATGCGCGCGGACACGCGTTCGGCTTCTTCCTCGCGCGCTTCCGGCAGAATCAGTGCAAACTCGTCGCCGCCATAACGCGCTGCTGTATCGATCGCGCGGCAGTGGAAGCGCAGAATGTCCGCCACGCGGCAAAGCGCACGACTCCCCACAAGGTGGCCATACGTGTCGTTAATTTTTTTCAGCCCGTCAAGATCCAGCAGCAGCACGGCAAAAGGGCGCCCAGTTCGCAGCGTGCGCTCGGTCTCCGTATCCAAAACGTCCAGAAGTTTTCGGTAATTCGCCAAGCCCGTCAGCGGGTCGCTGGCCGCAAGGTGCCGCACCTGCTCGAAAACCTTCGCGCTGTCGATCAGCGATCCGCCCAGTAGAATCGCGTAGCTCATCACGTTCATGGATTGCGCGAAAACAAACGGGCCGTCCAGCAGTATCACCGATTGGCAAGCCGCAAGCTGCGCCGCCAGGTTCAGCCACACCGCCAGGTACACGGACTTGTCGAAACCCGAGTTTTGCAAATACTTGCGTCGCCGATATCCAAACAAGGCTATCAGGAAAATCACCGCCGGGATCAACTGCAGCGGATTCGGAATCATGGAATCGGGTTGGCGCGAGACCTCAGGCGGAAGCCTGCGCAACATGGCCGTAATCAGGTAAGTCAGCGCCAGCACGGCGAACAACCCGCCGGCAATTTCCATCTTTGGATGCCGCGAACGCGGGCGGAAATGCTCAACCAGCAAAGCCATCGCAAACAGCAGCGCCAGCAGCAATCGGCTGATCCACCACGCCACCGGCGCCCACAGGAACCAGATCTGCGATTCGTGAATCAGCTGAAAAAACAGGATGCTGGAGGCGATCAGCGTGGCCCCGGAAAGCAGGAAGCCGGAGCCGAGAATCAACGAGATGCGATCCTGCGTCCCTTGGAATCGGACCAGCGCGACGGCGGCGAACACAAACGCGAAAATCCCGGTGGTGATTTGCAGGTAACCCTGCAGGATCGGATTCGGCCGCAGCGAGATTTCGCGCAGCCAGTCCGCGGCCAGGAAGATCAGCAGGAATCCGGCTCCGTGCAGCAGGATGCGCTGGAACTGCCGCCGTTCGAAGATGAAGGAAATGTCACTCATGATCCGGCCCGCACTCGGCCGGGCCAACCTTATCCTTTGTATATTCTATTAGACGCTAAACCGCCAACGGGTGTTACCTCTGAAATACATGCTGTTAACCAAGAGATAGCCGCTGTGGAAAATCTGCCGCACTGTACCACAGGACAGGGTTAAGGTCTCCGCCGGCCGGCGCGCCTCGAGCAAACCTGGAAATAAAGCTTGCGCGCAAAAGGAATATTGCCCAATATAGCAGTATTGAATCGATTCAATACGAGGCTGTCCTTGAAGAGACACTCCGCTAAAACCACTCCAGCGGCGCGAATCCGGCGCACGAAGCCCGGCCAGCACACCTTGCAGGAAATTCTTTCGCAACCCCGGATCTGGAGCGAAACGGAAACGCAACTCCGCGAAGGGCGGCTCCTCGAAAAATTCTCGGGCCTCTTTTCTCCCCGCAGTCCGTGGCTTTTTGTCGGCTGCGGCTCCAGCTATTACCTCTCCCGCCTGATTGCCGCCCTCTGGACTAAGCACTTTTACATCCCCGCAACCGGCGTGCCCGCCTCCGAATTGCTCTTCGCGCCCGACGAGACGCTCCGCCGCCTCGGCGCCGAACAGGTTGTGCTGATGTCGCGCTCCGGCGAAACCACCGAAGTGCTGCGCGCGGCGGAACTGCTCCAGAAGCACCCCACCGTGCAAACCCTGGCCGTGACCTGCAATCCACAAAGCCCGCTTGAAAAGGTTTGCTCCCATCCCTTCAAGTTGACCTGGGCCGATGAACAAAGCACGGTCATGACGCGTTCGTTCACGGCCATCCTTCTGGCATTCCAGAGGCTGGCCTTGCAGTTCGTGGGCGACAGCCAGTTCTCCGGCGCGCTCGATCAGTTGCCGCAACGCGGCCAGGAATGGGTGGATAAGCACGCGAACAAAATTCAGCAATTCGCTTCCCGCAAGAAATTCGCGGATTACGTATTCCTCGGGCAAGGCGCGCATTACTGGCTCGCCCAGGAAGCCGGCCTTAAAGTAACCGAGATGTCCTCTTCCTACGCCCAGGTCTATCACTCGCTGGAATTCCGCCACGGCCCGCGCTCCATCGCCGGGCCGAACACCCTGATTACATTTTTTATCTCGGAAGCCGCGGCCGAGGAAGAGACGCTCCTCGTGAAAGAATTGAAGGAGCTTGGCGCGGCCATTTGCGTGATCGTGAATCGCGCCACGCCCGATCTAAAAAAGCACAGCGACCTGCTCATCGAACTCGCGCTTGATGGACCGGAGTTTGCACGGTACGCTGTGACCGCGATTCCCGCGCACCTGATGGGTACCGCCATCGGCTTGCGCAAGGGCCTGAACCCGGACGCGCCGAAAAATCTCACCCGCGCCGTGGTTCTCGGCTCCAACGGCAGCGCGCCGCCGAAAAGGAGAGGTGCTTGACCACATCCGCTGGCCCCACCGACGCCGGACCCCGCCTCCGTAGAACCCTCACCCTTTGGAATCTGATAGTCATCGGAATGGTGATCATCCAGCCAATCGCCCCAATGGGAATCTACGGCGTAATCAACAACGCCGCCCGCGGCCATGTGGTCACTACAATTCTGATCGCGCTGGTCGCCATGTTTTTTACGGCAATCAGTTACGGCAAAATGGCGCGCGTGTATCCGAGTGCCGGCTCGGCGTATACCTACGTGGGCCAGGAGATCCACGCCGGACTCGGTTACCTGACGGGTTGGGCCATGGTGATGGACTACATCCTCAATCCGTTGATCTGCACTATCATCTCCAGCAAGCTCACCCAAAATATCCTGCCGGAAATGCCCTACTGGGCGCTGGCGATTTTTTACGCGGTATTTTTCTCCGTGTTGAATCTCGGCGGCGTAAAAACCTCTGCGCGCATCAACGAAGTGCTGGCGGCCGGGATGACCGTGGTGGTGGTCATCTTTTTTGCATTCGTGGTCCGCTTCGTCGTCGGCTATCACGAACGCGGTCCAGGCTTCTTCACCGAGCCTTTTTACGATCCCGCGACTTTCAACCTCGGTGCCATTGGGCGTGGAACCTCGCTCGCCGTGCTCACTTACATCGGCTTCGACGGCATCTCCACCTTTTCTGAAGAAGTGGAAAACCCTCGCCGCAACATCATGCTCGCCACCGTGCTCGTGTGCGTTGTGGCCGGCGTTCTTTCTGCTGCGGAAGTTTATGCCGCGCAACTCGTGTGGGGCTCCAAACCGTTTCCCGCCGACAAAGTCGAATCCGCCTTCCCGATCGTGGCCCAGCAAATCGGCGGTTTCTTTCTGTTTCATCTTCTGAATTTCACGGTACTGATCGCCAACATCGGCTCGGGGATCGCTTCGCAACTGGCAGCCGCACGTTTGCTCTACGGAATGGGGAGAAACGACGCGATCCCCAAAGGTTTTTTCGGGAAGATCGAAGAAAAGCGGCGAATTCCCGCGAACAACGTCATGCTGATTGGCGCCGTCGCCCTGGTCGGCTCTTTTCTCATCACCTACGAGCGCGGCGCGGAGATGCTGAATTTTGGCGCGTTCATCGCCTTCATGGGCGTGAACGCAGCCGCCTTCGTGCACTATTATGTCCGGGCAACTGAAAAAAAACTGGGCAACCTGCTGATGCCGCTTATCGGCTTCGTGGTCTGTGGTGTGATCTGGTGGAGCTTAAGCCCCCCGGCGAAAATTGCCGGCACAATCTGGATCGCGTTGGGCGTCGCATACGGCGTCTGGAAAACCTCCGGCTTCCGCAAGGAAATGTCGTTCGAAGTTCCCCCGGAAGAATAAAGCGCGTGCCCCGGTTGGCGCTTCCGGCGAATTTATTACGGCGCGCTCTCCTCTTCCATTTCACCAATATTAGCTATTCAGCGCCGTTTTCGATTTGCTATTTCACGGCTTGTCGCCGGATGATAGGCGCGCGAGGCGGCCAATGAAAGCACAGGGTAGGCGCGAACAGGTCACCATGCGGGACGTCGCCAAGGCCACGGGCTTTTCTCCCGCGACGGTTTCCATCGTCCTGAACGATGCTCCCCTCGCTCGTTACATCGCCACCGGCACAAAGAAGAAAATCGTGGAAACCGCGAAGCGCCTCGGCTATCGCCCCAACGCCATGGCCCGCTTTCTGCGCAGTAAGCGCAGCCAGAGCATCGGTGTGATGCTCACCGACGTCACCGATCCCTTCTGCACGCCGATTTTGCGCGGCATCGAAAACGCTCTCTACCCGCTCGCCTACCTGCCCATCTTCGCCGACGCCCACAACCAGCGCGAACGCTTCGAGCGGTACCTCGAAATGCTTCTCGAACGCCATGTCGACGGCCTGATTGTCGTCGCCAACTGGCTGCTCGTGGATATTCATGTCCTCGCGGACCTGAACAAAGCAGAAGTCCCCACGGTCACTATCGGCTGGGAAATTCCCGGCAACCGCGTCAGCTTTGTCATGGTCGACAACGAAGCTGGCGGCCGGATGGCGATCGAACACCTTCATCAGCTCGGCCACCGCCGCATCGCCGTGATCCTCGGCCCAAAGCGATTGATCGACAGCGCGCCCAGATGGCGGGGCATTCAGAAATTCGCGCAGTCCGTAAAACTCGAAATCGATCCCTCGCTCGTGACCCGCCTGCCGGACGTGTTCGACGCCAATGCCAGCTTCGAGCAGGGTTACCGCCTGACCGAGGAATTGCTGCAGAAGAAAAAAAAGTTTTCGGCGCTCATCGCATTCGACGATCTCACCGCGCTTGGCGCAATCCGCGCCCTCGCCAAAGGCGGCATCAGCGTGCCTGAACAGTGCTCCGTAATCGGCTTCGACGACATTGCCGTTTCCAGCCTTTCCGTTCCGTCGCTCACCACCGTCCGCCAGCCGCTCGAAACCATGGGCGCAGCCGCGGTGAACATCGTGATGGAAGCCATCAAGGTAGGACACGAAAATCGCGACCGGGGCGTGGTGGCGCAAAAACTTCATGCGGAACTCGTAATCCGCGATTCAACGCAAGCAATCTGAATATCGCGGCCCAGGCGCACAAAAAAAGGCGCGGGAGTTTCCTCCCGCGTCCTGTTCCTTCTAATGCTTCAGCGATTACCGCGCCGTCGGTGGAACAAACACCGCCGCTGGCGTGAAGAACTCTATTTCCTTGGCTTCGCTCTTTACCTTCACGTTTTGGAACTTCCCTTTTGCGCCGCCGCTGCCAGCAAACGTCAAAAGGTACTGATTGTTCAGGTGGACGGAGATCTCATCCAGATACGGCTTGAGTGAAACTGGGGCCTGCGACCCCAGAAAATACGACTCAGCGCCGGTATCCTGGGAGAGCTTGTCCAGGTTGTTCTGCGCGTTGTTCGCGCGGAAGAAAGACCGCCCGCGATGCCCCGCGCTCGGATAGTAGATCGTCCAGATGTTGGTGTTCTGCTTCTCGGCGCGCGAGATCAGCGGATCGAGGTCAGGCGAGAACGGCCCGAAACCCTGCCCGCGGAAATAATCGATGCCCGAGCTGATCAGAATTACGGACCGCCGTGGGCCTGTTTCCGGCCAGCGCTTCAGCAGGTCCATCGTGCCGAGATACGGGCTGGAGCCGATCGAGCCGAGGCCGATAGGCAGGCGCAGAGCCTTCGCCGCCAGTTCGTGATTCGGCGTGAAGTCCTGCAGCACCCGCGTGCCGTTATTGGTGATGTAGCCGACCATGATCGACGTCGCCGGCGGTTGCGCCATGATGAACTCGCGCAGGTAATCCCACTGCCCGCCAGCCGAAGTTTCAATCGAATCGTCAATCAGGATGGCAAGGAAAAGCGTATCGCCCTTCTTCCAGTCGCCGATCTGCTTGCGATCCTTTCCTTGAAACAGTTGCACGTCGTCTTTCGGAATATTCGAAACATCGGCGTCTTTCTTGCCCACCGCGGTGACGGTGAAGGTGACGTTCCCCGCCGCCTGCGTTTGCGCCTTTGCCGATGGGGCGAATAGTAAAGCTGCGGTAACCACCGCACCAAGAAATGTACTGAGTCTGGGTTGTTTCATAAATAAATCTCCTCTTGTGTTGCTACCCAGTTAGATGCACGGAGTACAAAAAACATATATCACGATCTCGTAAAAAATCCGCGGTCCTGGGACTCGCGGATGCTGAGATGGCGCTCTTTCGCCGTGACCGCGACTTTTCGCGTCCTTCCGGGTTTGACTGTGTTGCGGACCATTCCGAGCGCTCCCCTTCGATGAATTCCGGCGCGCGAACAGCCACATTTTTTCACCGGTGATGCACTTCCCGGGCATGCCTTGAATCACACTCTGGCCCATGGTCCTCGCATTCCTGCTGTAAATTTCGCGGCTATCACCCGGCCACATCTGCACTAGAATAGGACCGCGAATCACGGTGGTTCCATTACCCTGTCGAGGAGAACCTCACAAACATGGCGCTGATGCGGTCGATCCTGCTTGCCGCTTCCCAAAACACCTGGCTGCGCGAAAACGCCGTCAATTATCCCTTCGTGCGGCGAAGCGTCTCGCGCTTCATGCCCGGCGAAAGCCTGGACGCCGCCATGCAGGCGGCGCGCGGCCTGGAACAAAAGAAAATCGCCAGCGTCTTCACGAATCTCGGCGAAAACGTAAAAGATCGCTCCGAAGCGTTGCAGGTCACCGAGCACTATATTGAGGTCTTGCGCAGCATCCACGACTCCGGCCTCAGGGCCGAGATTTCCGTAAAGCTCACGCAGCTCGGCCTCGATCTCTCCACAGATTTCTGCTTTGATAATCTGGAACGGATTATCTCCCAGGAAAACAAAGACGCCATCGTCTGGGTGGACATGGAAGCAAGCCCTTACGTAGATGCCACTATGGAAATTTACAAACGAGCCCTCGGGAAATATCCGAACACCGGCATCTGCCTCCAGGCCTATTTGTACCGCACAGAGAAAGATGTCCAGTCCCTGCTTCCCCTTCGGCCGTCGATCCGGCTGGTGAAGGGCGCCTACAAGGAATCACCCGAAATCGCCTTTCCAAGAAAACAGGATGTGGACGAAAATTATTTCAAGCTGGCCGCGGCAATGATGGCTGCGCAATCGGCGGGGAGTTGCGTCCGCGCCGCGTTTGGCACGCATGATGTGAATCTGATTCGCCGGCTCGCCAACCACGCCGCCCAGAACGGATTCCCAAAGCACCATTTCGAAGTCCAAATGCTCTACGGAATCCAGCGTGAAGAGCAGGAGCGCCTGGCCCGCGAAGGCTACCGCTCCGCGGTGCTCGTCGCTTACGGCACCTATTGGTATCCGTGGTTCGTCCGACGCCTGGCCGAGCGACCCGCGAATCTCTGGTTTATGGCGCGAAATCTGTTCGCTTCTTGAATTGGTCGGAGGTGAGTAGTGCGAATTCTTCGAGCGGTGCTGGTCATCTCAACCGTAACGGTGCTCTTGGTCGCGGCGAAGCCCGAGCCCGAATGGAAGCAACTCTTCAACGGCAAGGACCTGACCGGCTGGAAACACGTCGGCCCCGGTGAGATGACCGTCGCCGACGGCATGATCGAGACCCACGGCGGCATGGGACTCCTCTATTGGACCGGCGGAAAAATCGGCCACTGCAGACTGCGCGTCGTCTTCAAAATGGGACATTTCAACGACAACTCCGGCGTCTTCATCCGCATCCCTCTGGAGCCCCGCGAGCCCTGGATGCCCGTCCATTACGGTTACGAAGTCCAGATCGACAATCATCCCGAAACTTCCGGCGAGGACGACTACCACATCACGGGCACTCTCTACTCACTCACCAAACCGCTGGCAAAACCCACCAAACCCGGCCCTGAGTGGAACACCATGCTCATCACCATCGACGGGCCGCACACCGTCGTTGAAGTGAACGGCGTGAAAGTGACGGACTATCGCGAAGGCGAGCCCGTCCCGCCTCGCAAATTCGATTTCGAGCCGCAGCCCGGCCCGCGGCCTAACGAAGGTTTCTTCGGCCTCCAGAATCACAGCAAGGACGATGTGGTATTTTTCAAGGAAGTCAGCATTCAGCCGCTCCCGTAATAAATAGTGCGCAACGCAAATCTCGCAACACGGAGAAGACAATGAGCAGAAAACAATGGAGCCGCAGGTCGTTTCTGCAGGCCGGCGCAGGCACAACCGGAGCCATGGTGGCGGCGCGCAGCATCGCACTGGAACCTGTGAAAATTCCCGGCGCGCTCGAAGGAGCGGCGCTAGACCGCGTCCGCTTCGGAATCATCGGCATCGGCATGCAAGGGTCCGGCCTGCTCGCGACGGCAGTCGGGCTTCCCGGAACGGAATGCGTTGCAGCCTGCGATCTTTACGACGGGCGGCACACCCTGGCCCGGGAAATTGCCGGCCCAAAAATCAAAATCACCCGCCGCTATCAGGAACTGCTCGACAACAAGGAGATCGACTGCATCATCGCCGCCGTTCCCGACCACTGGCACAAACAGGTGGTCGTGGACACGCTGAGCGCAGGCAAGGATATTTATTGCGAGAAGCCGATGTCGCACAGCGCCGAGGATGGGGTCGCCATGGTCGCCGCGGCCAAGAAAACCGGCCGCATCGTGCAGATCGGCTCGCAACGTGTCAGCTCCGTGATCTGCGCCAAAGCGAAAGAACTCCTCGCCAAGGGAATCATCGGCGAACTGAATCTCGTCGAAGGCTCGCTAGGCCGCAACGATCCCACCGGCGCGTGGGAATATCCTCCTCCCACCGATCTTTCGCTGCAAACGCTCGACTGGGACACCTGGCAGGGCACAGTGCCCAAACGCGAATTCGATCCCAAGCTCTTCGCACGCTGGCGCTGCTGGAAGGAATACGGCACTGGTGTCGCCGGCGATCTTCTCGTTCACCTCGTCAGCGGCATGAATTTCATGCTCGGGTGGAATGAGCCGCCAGCCCGCGCCACCACCGCCGGCGGCATTCTCCGCTGGAACGACGGCCGAAATATGCCGGACGTTCAGGCTGTGATCTACGAATACGGCCGAATCCCGGTCTATTTGCGACTGAATCTCGGCTGTGAAACGCCGGAGGTCTACCGCTTCCAGGGTTCAAAGGGAATTCTGGAAGTCACCGAGTGGACGATCGCTTACTATCCGCAATCCGGCGAAGACACCGGTCCCAGCTATTACGCAAATGGCTTCCCGCATGACATGAAGGAGGCCTATTACAAAAAATGGCACGCTGACAATGATCCGGCGCCCGGTAAGGAACCCGTCGCCGAAGGCTACACGTATAAAGGCGATTCCTGGGACGACCTGCGCCCGCACATGTGGAATTATTTGCAAGCTGTGCGAACCCGAAAGCCCGTGGTGGAAGACGCCGTCTTCGGCCACAACGCCGCCCTCGCCTGCCACATGGCCAACGAATCCTACTTCCGCAAAGCCAGCGTGGCATGGGACGCCGCAACCAACCAGATCAAAGGCTGAACCTTTGAGTGCGAGAGCGAAGCTCTCGCTTTTAGGGCGCAAACTTCGGCACCAAACATAATTTCCGCCTGAACGCGTGAATATCAAAAGCGGTGGCGAAGCCACAGCACTCAGAGAATTACTTCGCCCGGTGAAATTCCACGTAATCTCGCCCATGATACAGCCGGTAATTCCCTGCCCCGGTCCCGGCCAGGAATTGCAGCGGGACCGGCCGCTTCATTTCCGCATCTTTTGTGGAAGCCGCCTGCAAAACGTTGTTCGCGCCAATATCCATCACCACAAATTTGCCGCCGTCCAGAAATCCAATCCCATATGCACCTGGCTTCAGCGTCTGCCCGCCGATCTCAACCGGCACTTCGTTGATCAAATACGCCTGATACTTCTCCCGGATCCCCGTGGAATAGCCGGAGCTATCCACCAGCCCCGCGAAAACCATAAATCCGTCCGCATAGCGAACGCCGCCCGTGTTGCGAGCCTGCACCGGCGCAATCTGTCCACGGAAAAACACTTTCTCGGGCAACAATTTATTACCAACATCAGCGGCCGTGAGTATGCCTTCCTTCGCCGGAGCGGCATCCACGGCTTTTTGCGGTTCGGCAAATGAAACGGCAGCGGCGGCCAGCAGCAAGGCCGGGGACAAGCAGAGCATTGCGCGAATCCTCATGTGAGTCTCCTTTGTCGTTTTAGTTAATTTGTGAATGGCACGATTGTACAACCGGTCTGGAAGCGCGGGATAGCACTTCCCGGCGGCTCGGGGCGGTCCCCTGCGAGACCATTGCCGCACTTCGTTCCGACTAAGGTAAAGTATTGGGATTGTGATTATCAACCTGGCGCGCCGCGCCCACGACCATAACTGGGAGCTCGACCCGATCACCCGCTCCCTGCTCGACACCGATTTTTACAAACTGCTGATGCTGCAGTTCATCTGGAAACAGTTTCCCAATACCAAAGCCTCTTTTTCCTTCCTCAATCGCTCCGCCGAAATCCGGCTTGCAGACCTGATCGACGTCAACGAACTGCGCGAACAACTCGAACAAACGAAAAAACTGCAATTTCACAAATCCGAGCTGATTTGGCTCGCGGGCAACACCTTCTACGGCCGCCGCGGCATCTTCGAGCCCGCGTTCCTCGAATGGCTCGAGCGCGACTTCCGCCTTTCCGATTACGAACTCAGCGTCCATGACGGCCAGTTCTCGCTCTCCTTCCACGGCCTGTGGACCCAGACGACCATGTGGGAGATTTACGCGCTTTCCGCGATCAGCGAACTGAAAACTCGCGCCAACCTGAAACGCCTCACCGAATTCGAACTCGACATTCTCTATTCCCGCGCCAAAACAAAACTCTGGGAAAAATTGGAACGCCTCGGTTGCACTCCGGGCCTGCGACTCAGCGATTTCGGAACCCGTCGCCGCCACAGCTTCCTCTGGCAGGAATACGTCGTGAAAGCCATGAGCGACGTCCTCGGCAGCACCTTCGGCGGCACTTCCAACACCTACCTCGCCTATCAGCACGACCTCGAAGCCATCGGCACCAACGCCCACGAACTGCCCATGGCCCTCGCCGCGATGTCCCGCAACGACGACGAATTGAAAACCGCGCAATACCGCTTGCTGGAAATGTGGCAGAAAACCTACCAGGGCGAACTCCTCATCCTTTTACCCGACACATTCGGCTCCACGCAGTTCTTCAACAGCGCTCCCAACTGGGTCGCCGACTGGACCGGCCAGCGCGCCGACAGCAAGGACCCGTTTCTCGCGGGTGACGAATACATTGCCTGGCTCGAAAAACGAGGCCGCGATCCGCGTCAAAAATTATTTATCGCATCCGACGGCCTCGACGCCGACACTATCCTGGGACTGCACGCCCATTTCTCCGGGAAAATTCACACCGGCTATACTCCCGCCGATTTCCGCCAGGCCGGGGATTTTCTCGACGAAAAAAAATGGACGCCCGGCCGCCGCATCCGTTTCAGCGCCGGCTGGGGCACTCTGCTGACCAACGATTTCCGCAACTGCAATCCCCACGGCGGCGTGGATTTCAACCCGCTAAGCCTGGTATGCAAACTCAACGACGCCGACGGCCGCCCTGCCGTGAAGCTTTCCGACAATTTTCAGAAAGCCCTGGGCCCGCGCTCGGAGGTCGAACGCTACCAGCGCGTATTCGGCCTTGCGGGCGTCGCCGAAGCCCCGGTTCTTACCTAGCGACTTCGCAACCTTCCATCCTTTGGATGGCAATTTACAGTTTTTCCCGAAGTCTTCGTTCCGTAATACTCCCATCACCATTCTGTAAAGCTCGCCTGTTATCTCTAGGTAGGCGCAATGTTCGTCTTTCGAGGCGAACGATGCGACCTGGTCCACTACAGAAGACCGCGCAAATCCTACCTTGGAGGTTTTGATGACGTACCCCAGATTTTTCCGCACGATGGGAGTGTGTGCCCTTTTCGCAGCAGCGGGCGCTTTTCCCTCGCACGCCCAGCAGGTCAAGACCGTATTCGTGATTGCGATGGAGAATCACAATTGGACCCAACCGGCCAATCAATTCACCGGCGGCATCCAGCAGATCTATCAGAACCCCAACGCGCCCTTCATCAACAGCCTGGTGAACGGCACGGCCACCGCCGTGATTAACGGCTCCATCGTCAACATCAGCGAGCAGACCGCGTACGCCACGGCCTACACCAACGTCCTGGCCACCGCCAGCGGCAACAACCCGCACATCCATCCATCCGAACCAAACTACATCTGGGCAGAAGCGGGCAGCAACTTTGGCGTGTTGAACGACGCGGATCCCTTCGCCAGCGGCAACAACCAGAACACCGATCAGCACCTCGTTACGTTCCTCACCCGAGCCGGAAAAACCTGGAAGTCCTACCAGGAAGATATCGACCTGGCCGTCGATGGCTCCGGGAATCTTACTAATGTCCCCCTGCCGCGGGCTCAGTGGACCGTGCCGATCACCAGCCACTCGGGAATTTTTGCAGCCGGCAATTTCAACGCCTTCAACGGCTCCAACCAATTCAATTACGCCGCGAAGCACAATCCGATGGTTTTCTTCACCGATAGCAACGGCGGCAACGATTCAACCCCTGCGAATCCGCTTTCCTCGCAGTACGCGCCGCTGCAACAGTTCTTCACTGATCTCGCGAACAACTCCGTCGCCGACTACAACTGGATCACACCGAACCAGTACAACGACATGCACACCGCGCTCACGGGCGGCTACAAAGGCCTGACCGGCGATGCGGCCAACATCAAGCAGGGCGATGACTTCCTCGCCCAGGTCGTTCCCGTCATCATGGCGTCCGATGCCTACAAGAACCATGGCGTGATCATCCTCTGGTGGGACGAATCCGAACGCGATAGCGCCGCGGATCTCAACCCCGACGACCTCAATCACACCGTCGGCGAAATCGTCATCTCCGAGCGCGCGCACCCGAACGCGAACGGCCTTCCCTACGCCAGCCCGGTCGCCTTCACGCACTCCTCCGATGTTCGCACCATGCAGAACATTTTCCGCACCGCCGGCCCCTATCTCGCCGACGCGGCCAACGCCAACGACCTCTCCGACCTCTTCAAGCCCGGCTCGGTCCCGAAGAAGCCATAACCATCCGGATCGGCTCACGCCTTCATTTGCGGATGTTTCACGGGTGCAGAGATCGCGGATCTCTGCACCACATTTTTTATCGGCTGCCCAGGTCGCGTTGACTGATACTCGCCCCTGGCCCACCTGCCGTTTATGCCATTGAGCTACTGCCTCTCAAGAAATGTATGGCGAGGAGCACGATTCCCACGACGAGGATGATGTGGATGAGTCCCGTGGTAACGTGAAATGCGAAAAATCCTAGCAACCAAAGAACGATTAGAATTGCAGCAAGCATCCCAAGCATGTGTTCGACTCCTTCTATCGTAAAGTGCAGCCAATTGGAAACCAACTTCCCCTGCGTAGCACGGGCATCTGCTTCTCGTAGGTTTCAGGCTGCTGCTCATCATGCTGCCGTATCAGAAGTCCGAAATCTGTTCCCTATGAGTCATATCCTCAGATTCTCCGTGTAGCCGGGGATCGTGACGCTCATAAGGTCAATAACCCTTACCGCTTCACATTCCGCC
>DATHOY010000045.1:0-3062 GCA_035484435.1 Vulcanimicrobiaceae bacterium
CGGTCGTCGCGGTCGCGATGGTGCTCGCGATATTCGTGGCGCAGATGCTCGCGGCGCTCGTACGCCTCGTGGCGTTCGTGCTCCCAATGACGGGCGTCGCGGCTGTAGGGGCCGAAGCGCTCGACCGCTTGGCGATAGCGCGATTCGGTGTAGGAGACGCGGCGATTGCAGTCGTCCCAATCGTTGGCTTTTGCGGCGGGCGCGCCGGCGGCCAGGAAGAAACCGAGGGCCGCTGCGGCCAGAGCCGTCTTACCGAGAAACGAGCTGAGCTTGAACGAGTGAAGTTTCATAAGATTGCCTCCAGGAGCCTGGCCCGGGCTGGCGATCGGGGGTGCATCCTTGAGGATTCAAACACCTGTTTGAATGGAAGGTTGTGGTGGAGCGTAAGAGGCTGGAAATAGGGTAGTTGCCGGCAATGGGGATAGCAGCGATCAGATAACAGCGAACTGGAAACAAGAAGTGCCGGGCAATCGCCCGGCACTCCAGGTTGTAGCGCGATTAGTTTAGTGGCGGTCGTGATCGTGGTCGTCCCAGTCACGATCGGTTCGCCAGCGGTGGCCGTCTTCATCCCACCAGCGATGGCTGTGCTCCCAGCACCAGGAGCGTGCTTCGGCCAGCTCGTGGCGATACTTTGCGGCTTGCGGGCTGTCCCAGCCGTGGTGCTCGACTGCTTCATGAAGTTTGTGATCCGTGTGGGCGATGCGCTTTTGGCAGTCGTCGTCCGCGCGTAATGGGGTGGCGCCGGCGAAGAAAAGTGCGGCGCCCAGAGCTGACGCGGAAAGGACTGCGCGAAAACCCCAGGAGTTCAGTTGCAGCTTCATAGTTTCTCCTTTGTGGCCGCAGCGGAGACCGCCTGCTGCGAGAAGTTTGGAAAGAAGACTGGGGCACACAGGATGCGAGTATCGGGCGGCATAGGGTAAGTAACAATCAGGTAGAAACCTGAGGAACGCTGAAAGTCGGCAAGCGCTAACTTACTTGACATCAATATGTTAGCGGCGAAGAATTCAAATAATCAGTAGGCCTGGAGGAACGGGTCTCCCTCCATGTGGTATTTTTCGAGTCCCATCCGGATTTTGTCGAAGGCCTCATCCACGCTGTCGGCGTACTGGAGATTGTCGAAATCCGCCTGGCTGATGGTGCCCCAGCGGACCATGTTCTTGAGTTTCAGCACTTCATTCCAATACTTGCGGCCGTAGATGATGATGATGGTGTGCTTGGGCATTTTCCCGGTTTGCGAGAGGGTCATCATTTCCCAAAGTTCGTCGAGGGTTCCGAAGCCGCCGGGAAAAACGATGAGCGCTTTGGCGATCTGCGCGAACCAGAGTTTGCGCATGAAGAAATAATGGAAATTGAAGCTGAGCTCGGGGCTGATGTAGGGATTCGCGAACTGCTCGTGGGGCAGCTCGATGGAAAGGCCGATGGACTTGCCGCCGGCTTCATAGGCACCGCGGTTGGCGGCCTCCATGATTCCGGGGCCGCCGCCGGAGCAAATGACGAAGCGGCGTGGACGCGGGCCGAGCGATAGCGCCCAGGTAGTGATCTTGTGAGAGAGTAGACGGGCCTCTTCGTAGTAGACAGACATTTCGAGCGCGTTCTTGGCTTCGCGAATGTGCAGGCGGTGTGCTTTCCGCCGGGCGTCGCTCCAACGGGAAGTCTTCATTTTTTTCAGGCGAGTGTAGCGGGAAGAGGCTGCCTCGTGGGAGTGGATTCGAGCAGAGCCGAACATTACGATCGTGTCGCAGATTCCTTCTTTCTTAAGTTGCACGAGGGGATAGATATACTCGGAAATGATGCGAATGGGCCGGGCCGGAGTGCTGGCCAGGAACTCGGCATTTTCGTGCGGGGCTTTTGGGGCGTGTTGGGGCTTGGGGCGCTTACTGTCGGACATGGGAATTTTCTCCAATCAAGGTGCGATTAGATTGTAGGCAGGGTGAAGCGCGGCGGCAACGCCTTTGGGGTGGTTGGCGTCGAATTGAATACGCGAGGGCGCGGCGGGTGTTGTCTGGAGAAATCCTGGATGGCTGCTAAGTCTGGCGGTGATTTTTGATGAAAAGGCTCTTGATCATTTTTGCCTGCTTGATTGCGATGGCGGGGATTGCGCTGCCGCGCGCGTTGGCGCAGGCGCCGGACGGGCCGATGATCCCGCAACCTGGAACGCCGGTTCAGAAAGGTCCGGCGCCGATCAGGCTTCGCAGCGTGCTGGTGAATACTCCCGTGACGGTGAGGAACGAAAAAGGCGACATGGTGCACGACCTGGAAGAATCGGATTTCCGGGTTACGGATAACGGCGCGCTGCAAAAGATTACGCATTTCAATTTGGGGGGAGATCCGATTTCGTTGGTGGTTGTGGTGGAGATGAGTTCGCGAATCGCTTCGATCCTGCCGCAGATCCGCAAATCAGGAATCTTGATCTCGCAAACTGTAACCGGGCCGACGGGAGAGGGCGCGGTGGTGGGGTTCGACGATCGGGTGGCGACTCTTCTGGATTTCACTCCCAGCTCCGACGCGATGGAGAAGGTGATGTCCGGATTGCATTCGGGGACGCCGGGAACAAAGCTGTTCGACGCGATGTCGGAAGCGGTCGAGCTTTTGAGCGCGAGGCCGGAAGTTTCGGAGACCGAGCTGGGACACCGGCGGGTGATGCTGGTGATCGCGGAGGCGCACGATTCGGGGAGCGAAGAGAAACTGGGTGATGTGTTGCGGCGGGCGCAACTGGCGAACATCACGATTTACGCCGTGGGCATTTCGAGCATGAAAGCGGACTTGAAGCGCAAGCCCGAGCAGACGGGGCCCACGCGAGCGACGCCGGAGGGCACGTTTGGGGCGCCTCCGCCTCCGGGAACGATTCAGACGCCGACCACGGACGACAACGCGCACGCGCAGGGGCCGAGCCTGCTGGCGCTGGCGGTTTGGGCGGTGAGCCACGCGAAGGATCAGGTGACGGCGCATCAGTTGGAGATTGCCGCGGCGGCGACCGGCGGGCTGCATGTTTCGACATGGAAAGACCGGACGCTGGAGAAAGTGATCGATGAGATGGGCGGCGAGCTGCACGCGCAGTACAC
>DATHOY010000046.1:0-6617 GCA_035484435.1 Vulcanimicrobiaceae bacterium
ACGCCGCGAAATGACGACCCGACGAAGGATCTCCTCGGGCCCAGATTTTGTAGTGGCCGACCTTCAGGTCGGTTCCGGTAGCACAGGCTTCAGCCTGCGTTCTTGGGGTTGCTCTTGATTTTCCCCGGGTGGCCTACCCTTCGCGTCTTTTGCAAAGGGTGGGCTCTTGGGTTGCTCTTGCTTTTCCCCGGGTGCCCCACACGCCGCTGTTGCGTGTGGGCTCTTCGGTTCGCTCTTGTAGGGGCGGCCTTAGGCCGCCTTCCTGGGTTCGCTTTTGTAGGGACCGCCTTCCGAGGCGGTCCACTCGACTGATTATTTTTTGCTGAGGTCCCAATGCCCGAAAAACAAGTCCACCTCAAAATCAAACGCCAATCCTCCCCGGGCCAACCCGCCCACTGGGAAGAATTCTCCCTCCGTTGGCGTCCCTCGATGAACATCATCATCTGCCTCCGCGACATCGCCGAAAATCCCGTCACCCGCGACGGCAAAAAAACCACGCCCATCTCCTACGACTCCAACTGCCTCGAAGAAGTCTGCGGCTCCTGCGCCATGGTCATCAACGGCAAAGTAAAAATGGCCTGCAGCGCCCTGGTAGATCAGCTCACCCAACCCATCACAATCGAACCAATGACCAAATTCCCAATCGTCCGCGACCTAGCCGTCAATCGCCAATTCATGTTCGACTCCCTGCAGCGCGTAAAAGCCTGGATCCCCATCGACGGCACCTACAGCCTCGGCGAAGGCCCCCGCGTGGCCCCCGAAATCCAGGAAAAGGGCTACCCCCTCTCCCGCTGCATGACCTGCGGCCTCTGCCTCGAAGTCTGCCCGCAAGTGAACTCCGGCAACAATTTCGTGGGCGCCGCCATCATCTCCCAGGTCCGTCTCTTCAACATGCATCCCACAGGCGCCATGCACGCCAAGGAACGCATCCAGGCCCTCCTCGGCGAAGGCGGCATCGAAGAATGCGCCAACGCCCAAAACTGCGTCCAGGCCTGCCCCAAAGCCATCCCCCTAACCGAATCCATAGCCGAAGTAAACCGCGAAGCGTGGAAACAATCCCTCCTCGGCTGGCTCCTCGGCTAGTAGCATAGGCTTTAGCCTGTGCTCTTGGGTTGCTCTTGGTTTTCCCCGGGTGCCCCACACGCCGATTTTGCGTGTGGGCTCTTGGGTTCGCTCTTGTAGGGGCGGCTTTATGCCGCCTTCTTGGGTTGTCGGTCCTTGTAGCACAGCCATTCTTGCCTGTGCTCTTCGGTTTCTCTTTTTCCGATTCTGTCATCCCGACCGGAGCGGCCCGACCCTTTCCTTCGCGCCGAATTTTGACGCGTCGGGCCGCGCAGTGGAGGGACCGCGGCAACCAACCATCCCTTTCTCTCCTGTGATCCCTGCGGACCTCTGCTACCTCTGTGGTGAATCCTTCCCATTCTCCGCGAACCTCAGCGCACTCCGCGCCTCTGCGTTATCTGTTCTCTTGAACTCTTCAACTCCTGAACTCTTGAACTCCTGAACTTCAACTTTCAACTCCCCACTTTCCCCTCTTCTGCTACTCTATTCCCGCTCAACCACAAGGAGCCCCATGCGCCGCCCGCAAATCTCCATCTCCCTTCTGCTACTCTTAATCATGCCCACTCTCTCCTCCGCCCAATCTATCTCCGACCAATCCAAAAAACTCCACTCCTCCTCGATCGTAATCGACACCCACGACGACACAACCCAGCGCCTCCTCGACCCCAAATTCGATCTAGCAATCCGCCACCCCGACGGCAACATAGACATCCCCCGCATGCGCGAAGGCGGCCTAGACGCCATCTTCTTCTCCATCTGGATCTCCTCCAAAATCCTCGGGCCCGAAGCCGTCAAAAAAGCCCTCGACCAAATCGACGCCGTCCGCGAAACCGTCCGCAAAAATCCCAACGACCTCATGCTAGCCACCTCCTCCGCAGACATCCGCGAAGCCAAAAAACAGCACAAAATCGCGGTCCTCATGGGCGTCGAAGGCGGCCACATGATGGGCAACGACCTCTCCGTCCTCCGCACCTTCGCCGCGCTCGGCGTCCGCTACATGACCCTAACCCACATGGACAACAACGAGTGGGCCGACTCCTCCACCGACAAGCCAGCCCACAACGGCCTAACCGATTTCGGCAAAGACGTAGTCCGTGAAATGAACCGTCTAGGCATCATCGTCGACATCTCCCACGTCTCCGACAAAACCTTTTACGACGTTCTCGAAACCAGCAAAGCCCCGGTCTTCGCCTCCCACTCCTCCTGCCGCGCCCTCTGCGTCGCCCCGCGCAACATGACCGACGACATGATCCGCGACCTCGCCAAACATGGCGGCGTAATCCAGATCAACTATCACGTCGGCTTCCTAAGCCAGGAATTCCGCGATTACGAAAAAGCCCATCCCGAAGCCGAAAAAGAAATTCACGACGAAGTAGACAAGCGCTGCGGCAACAACGAAGCCTGCAAACTAACCTCCGGCGATCAAGTCGTCCGCGAATTTATGAACGCCGGCAAACTCCCCAAAGTAGACTGGACCGTAATCGTCGACCACATCGATCACGCCGTAAAACTCGTCGGCGCCGATCACGTCGGCCTCGGCTCCGACTTCGACGGCGCCGTAATGCCCCTCGGCATGGAGGACGCAACCCACCTCCCCCAAATCACCGACGCCCTCCTCAAAAAAGGCTACTCCGAATCCGACATCCGCAAAATCCTCGGCGAAAACACCCTCCGCGTCCTCTCCCAAGTCGAAAACGTAAGCCGCGACCTAAACAAATAACTTTGCCAATCGATTGATCTTGAGGGTGCCCCACCCTTCGCGCCTTTTGCGAAGGGGCTCTTACGATCGGGCAGCAACGCTCTCCTCGCTTCCTCTTCCTCTTTCCATTTTCTAATTCATCTCTTCTCTGTGTTCTCTTCTTCTCTTATCTCGGTGTCCTCTGTGTTAAATCTTTCTCTTCTCTCTCTTCCTTCCTCTTCCCCTCAAAATATGCAAAACTAATCCCCGTAAACATCAATCCATCAATTCCCAAATTTCCGGAGGCCAACGAACCATGCACCTGAAATCCTGCGCGCTAACCGCAACCGCGCTGTTACTCTCCATCCCCGCCGTAGCCCAAACTCCCGCCCCCGCAACAAAACCAAAATCCACCACAACCACCGCCGCCAAACCCGCCGCCACCGCCACCTACGACCACGCCCTCCTGAAACCCGCCCTCCTCAAAGACAAAGCCCCCGACACCTTCCAGGTAAAATTTGACACTACCCGCGGCGAATTCACCGTCACCGTGACCCGTGCCTGGTCTCCGCTCGGCGCCGACCGCTTCTACAATCTCGTCAAGCACCACTATTTCGACAACGCCCGCTTCTTCCGCGTTCTTCCCAACTTCGTCGTCCAATTCGGCCTCAGCGCCAATCCCACCGTCACCGCCGCCTGGGAAAAAGCCACCATCAAGGACGATCCCCGCTCCCATAGCAACACCCGCGGCACTCTCGTATTTGCCACCTCTGGCCCCAACACCCGCACCACGCAACTCTTCATCAATCTGAATGACAACGGTTCCAATCTCGACTCCCAGGGCTTCACCCCCTTCGGCCAAGTCGACGGCGACGGCATGAAAGTCGTCGGCATGCTCTACGACCAATACGGCGAAAACGCCGGCATGGACCAGGAAAACATCTCCAAAGGTGGCGAGAAGTTCATAGCCACACACTGGCCCAAACTAGACACCATCAAATCCGCCACCCTAATCGGTGCAGCCGCCACCACCCCAGCCAAGCCAGCAGCCAAACCGGCAACCGCCTCCAAGCCCGCCGCCAAGCCAGCCGCAACCACCCCCAAACCTCAGCAATAACACAACTTATCTGTAGGGGCCGGGCTCGCCCGGCCCGCTCTTGGGTTACTCTTGTCCGCTGGGTGCCGCACCCTGTGGTTTTCAGGGTGCGGGTTTTGACGTTGCTTCTCTTCCTCTTCCACGCTGTTATCTCGACCGGAGTGGCCGGTTTTTTCTGCCGCGCCGTCCGCGGCGCCGGCCACGGAGCGGAGGGACCGTGGCAAGGTGTAAGCCCCCACCACGGTCAATGGCAGCACCACCCGCCTCCTGATCGCTGCTATCTGTCATCAGCTATCCTCTTTTTTAACCCCATGTATCCAAATCCCCAATCCACAGCATCCAATATTTCGTGCGCTACCCGCATTGACATCACCCTCAACGCCGCGTAGCCTCTAAAAACATGCGCAACTCTTGCCAGATCTGTTGTTGTACCGCGGCAGCCTGCTGTTGCTGTCGGCTGCTCACATCTGGCCAGAGGTGCTCTCGAACCTAAGCTGTAACTGAAGTCCAAGCTTCGAAGCCCACGTGCCAGATAACCGGCACGTGGGCTTTTCGTTTTTCTGGCGTGGTTTTTATGTAGTGGCCGGACTTTAGACCGGCCAGAAAGGAGACTTCCCGAAAACAGAGAACCGCAAACAGGGCAGGGACTCTCAGACGGCAACTCCTGCTTCCTGCTAGCTGCTCGCTGTTAGCTGTCATCCGCCGAAGCGGAAAGGGAACTCGCTCCAATGCCCGACCTCAAAGAAACCAAAGCCCAGCGCGTCGAACGCCTAAAACGCGCCAAAAATCCCTGGGACCACCTCGACGAAATCCGCCAATTCGCTCGCGACGGCTTCGCCTCCATTCCCCCCGAATGGCTGGGCACCTACTTCCGCCCCTGGGGCATTTACACCCAAGGCGACGGCGCCGGCGTAGTCGGCGGCAAAAACGGCGAAGGCAAATCCGTCCCCTATTTCATGGTCCGCATCCGCATTCCCAACGGCCTTCTCACCAGCGAACAAGCCCGCACCATCGCCGATCTCTCCGACCACTTCGGCAACGGCGTAGCCGACATCACCGTCCGCCAAAACGTCCAGCTCCACTGGGTCCGCGTAGAAAATCTCCCCGAACTCCTCGAACGCCTCTGGTCCGTAGGCCTACGCACCACCGGCGCCTGCGGCGACGTAGCCCGCAACATCACCGGCTGCCCCCTCGCCGGCATCCACCAACACGAACTAGCTGACGTCTCTTCGCTGGCTCTCGCCCTCGACAAAGAACTAGGCGGTAATCCCGACTTCTACAATCTCCCTCGCAAATTCAAAATCACCATCACCGCCTGCCCCGACTGGTGCTCCTACCCCGAAATCAACGACATCTCCTTCACCGCCGTCACCCGCCCTGTAGCTCAGGCCTTCAGGCCTGAGGCCTTTCCCAACCGTTCGGCACAGTCTCTACCCTCGACCGCCGCATCCGCTACCTCCTTTACTTCCTTTACCTCCTCTACTTCCTTACCCTCCACTTCCGAAACCGGCTTCTCCCTCCGCATCGCCGGCGGCCTCTCCACCGAACCCCACCTCGCCGTAAAACTAAACGCCTTCATCCGCTGGGAACAAGTCCTCCCCGTAGCCCGCGCCATCGCCGAAGTTTTCCGCGAAAGCGAAGTCCTCCGCCAGTCCCGCGAAAAAGCCCGCCTGAAATTCCTCTTCCTCCAGTACGGCTGGACCGCAGACTCCTTCCTGGCCGCCATCGAATCCAAGCTAGGCTACAAACTCGATCCCGCTGCTCCCGAACAACTCCCCGCCTCCATCCATCGCGATCACCTCGGTGTAATCCCCCAAAAGCAAGAGGATCTCTTCACCATAGGCGCCAACGTAATCCGCGGCCGCATCACCCCCGCGCAACTCCGCGTAGCCGCCGACCTCGCCGAACACCACGGCGATGGCCACCTCCGCGCCACGCTCATGCAAAATCTTCTCCTAATCAACATCCCCGAATCCCGCGTCACCTCCGTAGTTCAGGAACTCGCCTCCAACGGCCTCCCCGTCGAAACCAACGCCTTCGTTCGCGGCACCGTCGCCTGCACCGGCTCCGAATTCTGCAAGCTCGCTCTCACTGAAACCAAATCCTACGCCCGCTGGCTCACCGAGCAACTCGAAGAGCGTTTCCCCGGCTATCAGGAAGACATCAAGCTCCACATCACCGGCTGCCCCAACTCCTGCGGCCAGCATTGGATCGCCGACATCGGCATCGAAGGCAAAAAAATTAAGCACGAAGGCAAAATGGTCGACGCCTACTATTTCTGCGTAGGCGGGAGCGTAGGCCAATTCGCCTCCATCGCCCGCCCCGTAGGCTACCGCTGTGCCGCCGCCGAAGTCCCCGACGCCATCACCCGCCTCTTAGCGTATTTCCACGCCAATCGCCATCACCACGAGCCGCTCCAAAAATTCCTCGCGCGCCACTCAACCGAACAACTCCGCGCCATCCTTTCCGCCCAACCGCCACACCAAACCGAATTCATCCCACGCGACCTCGCAATCGATCGCGTACCACACAACATCGAGGACCGTCCATGAACACCGTACCCGCATCCGTAGTTTCCGACCGCCGAAATGTAGGGGCGGCTTTAGGCCGCCTTCTTGTATTTCTCTCTTCTTTCATCCCAACCGCCGCGGCCCGATTTTTTTCTTTGCGTCGCCGTCTTCCTGCCCCGGCCATAGACTCCATCTCGACGAATCTCCGAAGCGCCGTAGGCGCGGCACTCACTCGCGAACTCTTCCACTTCTCTCTCCCAACTCCGCGCTC
>DATHOY010000047.1:0-7078 GCA_035484435.1 Vulcanimicrobiaceae bacterium
GGTGGCCTACCCTTCGCGCCGTTTGCGAAGGGTGGGTCCCTCTTTCTCCTGCAGTTTTCTGTCATCCCGACCGGAATGGCCGATTTTCTCTTTCGTTCGCGCCGCGCGAACGTCGGCCATGAAGCGGAGGGACCATGGCAACCCGTAAAGTCCAACGCGGTTCGCGCGGACGAACGGACCCAGTTCGCTTTCACAGCGATCTCAAAAATTCAATCACCGCCTGCTGCTCCTCCACACTCAACCTCTCAAAATGTTCAATCACCCGATTCGCCTCGCTGCCCTTGCTCCGGTGCTCTCGAATCGCCTCCACCAGATTGCTCGTCCGCCCATCGTGCAGGAAAAACACCCGCTGCCCCACACCCCACAACGGCGCCGTCCGAAACTCATCCGGCCCCGCGCCACCCTGCGTAATCCCATCCGCCAATCCGCTGCCCATGTGGTGCACGATCAGGTCGGAGTAAAGATTCGCCGTCTGCTTCGAAAGCGCCGCACTCGGCTTGGTCGCCGACCCGCTCGCAATCATCGCCGCCGTCGTCAGCGAAGGCGTGTGGCAATGCGCGCACCCGATCTTCGCAAACGTTGCCCGCCCTTCCTCCGTCTTCGGCGTAGCAGGCGCTGGCACTGGCGGCGCCAGCAGCCGCATGAAATTGGCAAACGCCTCGATATCCGAAATCACCGCGGTGTTCGGATTTCCCCCGCTCGGAGAAGTCGGCGTGAAATTCAGCGTGTCCTCGGGCGTAGCATTAAAAACGCAACCCGGCGTCTCATCGCGCTCCTGCGTGAACAGCTGGTTCGTCACCCCCATTTCCACGTTGTACGCCTCGCTGGCAAACAGCAGCAGCGACTTGTTCTGCGCCTTCCATCCAAACCGTGAAATCGTTCCGTCATTCGCGTTGCGGTTCACGTTGCCGCTCAAGTGCGCGTTCGCGTGCCCGTAAATTCCCAGCGCCGACTTCGCCGTTGCGTTCGCCTTCATATTCGCCAGTATCGCCGAATCCGGAATCGCTTCAATCAACCCCGCCCCAAACACCGGCGTCGGTATCCGGAAAATAATGTTGGGATTCCCGCCCTTGCCCGTCAGCGGGTTCCCCGCCGGCAGAAAATCCGGCTGCGCAATGTTGCACCCCACCGCGTCCGTCCGCCCCGTAATCACAAACAAATCGTGCACCTCGCCGTCGCCTGTCCCGTCCGCGCTGTGCACGAACCGCGCCTCCCGCACCGGCCCCTTCGTCGTAATAAACCACGGCACCTTATTCTTCGCCCCGTTCAAGGTGGCCACAGCAATCAACGGATTTTCCGCCGGGCTCGATCCACCCGCCTCCGGCTGCGAATGGCAAGACAAACACTGGTTCGAGTTAAACCGCGGCCCCAGCCCGTTGTTCGCGCCTCCGGTAACGCTCTCCACTTCCGCGAACCGCGCCATACCATCCACAAAAAACGCCGTCTCGTCCGCCGTCACTCCCTTCAGCGGCCCTCCAACCCCTGCCGCCCCGCCGCGCACCCCCGGATCCACCGGCCCCGGCTTCGCCTTCGCTTCCGCTTTCGTCTGCCCAAACGCCCCAGCACTAAACGCCAACACGCACAGCAAAACCACCACACCGCCAACACGCGAGCACACTATTCCCCGAAATCTCATCACGGTCTCCTCCATGAGCTGGGGTACGCGCATTGTACACCCGCTCCCTTCTCCTCAGATAAATGTAGGGGCCAGGCTCGTTTATCCTGAGCCCAGCCGAAGGGCCTGCCCTCTCTTTCATTTCTCCTCCGCCCGGGTGGCCTACCCTATGCGTCGTTTGCATAGGGTGGGTCCGGTCTTCCCTCTTCCTCTTTAGGAGGCCGGGGCTTCAGCCCCGGCGCAATACCCGCAAACAAAGCTTCTTCCAAATCTTTCCCCACCCTGACGCACAAGCCGGTGATTTCAACCGGCATGAACGACTCTTCTCGCCCCTCCCGTCTCTCAACGGGCCAGCGACCGACGCAACCGTGCGTGGTACAATCCGCTGGTGGACGTCATCATCAAGAATCCGAACATTCTCGGCGGAACTCCCGTCTTCCGCGGCACCCGTGTGCCCGTCCAAACTCTCTTCGACTACATAGGGGGTGGAGAAACACTCGAAGAATTTCTGAAGGGTTTTCCGACCGTTTCGCGAGAATCGGCCCTAGCCGCTCTCGAACAAGCCAAACACCTGTTGCTTGCACGCCCCTAAATGCGCATCTTGCTGGACGAATGCATCGATGAACGATTCCGGAATTCTTTGTCGCCGCACGATTGTCAGACTGCCCGTTTCGCCGGACTGGCCGGGCTCGAAAATGGTGAACTTCTTGCGTCGGCAGAAGCAGCCAGATTCGATATTTTCCTTACCGTCGATCAAGGCATTGAATACCAGCAAAATTTAAGAGGCCGACAAATTGCCGCCCTCGTTTTTGCGCGCAAAGTCGAATCGCCTCAAAGACCTGTCGGCTCTCGTGCCTGCATGTCTGTCGCACATCGAAACAATTCAACCCGGCCAAATCGTTAACATCGGCGGCTAAGTGGTCAACCGGCCTTGCTCCTCTTGAACCGTGGATTTTCAATTTTTGATTTTCTATCTTCCAGTGCCTATTGCTTCGCTTGAAATGCGAAGCGGAAGGCCTTTGCCGCGGGCTTCTGCACGTACACGGGCATGCGCGCCACCATCGGCGGCCGCGCTTCTCCAGCAGTCACCCCTCCCGGCGGCGGTGGTGGAGGCGGCGGAGTCGCCGCTCCCTCGGGGATCAATACAAAATCCTGGTGCGTATCCGCCACGATCTTTCGCAGCGAAGCCGGTTGCGCGGTTTGGAAACCCTTCGCCTGCACCGCAATCGTCACTCCGGATACTTCACCCAATCCCGTGAAATCCAGCCGGTACGCGCCGTGCTCATCCGTAAAGTCATGGAACGGCCCGCGGTTCGGCCCGCTCGCAAATTCCACCGACACAATCGCGTTTGCCAGCGGCGCAACCTGCGGCCCATTGATCACCATTCCCTCAAACGTAGTCGTCGGCGCCGGCCTCGTCCAGTACCACAGCGCATATCCCGCGATAATGGTCGCCAGTATCCCGCCCAGCCAACCCAAAAATTTTCCCATGGTAGTCTCCCTGCTCTGAAGGTCAACCCGGTGGAGAACACTCGTTGCGCGGGAGTATACCACACTCATTACGTAATGAATTTTCAATGGAGGCTTACTCCGCCCTCGCACTTCTCCGTCATCCCGTCTGCCCTGAGCGAAGTCGAAGGGACCGGAATGGCCGACTTTCTCTTTCGTTCGCACCGCGCGAACGTCGACCATGAAGTGGAGGGACCGTGGCAACACGCAAAGTCCTACCCCGCTCGATGGGATCACTACACACCTCACCGCAATCCACGAGTGACGCAAACAGAATACAATCGGCGTCCTAGCCACAAGACGACCCAAGAACCAGCTAAATAAATAACCGGAGAAATCGCGGTTGATCGCGACTTCCCCGGTTTCTGAACCAAGGAAAACTCACCACAGGATCGCTACAGAATCCGGATGATCACCGTGTGAATTCTCTCTCCCAAGGGACGCATCGTTCATGGATGTGTCCCATCAAGCAGGCCCTCACCTTTGCCCGTTGTGATCGCCGGAGTGATTATTGTCATCGTTGCCGGACTGCTCGCCATGCTCCTTCCCGCCGGCCAGGCTGAACGCGAACACTTTGTTATTTCCGGTTCCATTGATCTCCCGGTAGCCGGATCCCCAGTAGAGCGTGCTGTCCACGATCGATGGCCCATCAATTACCGAGCCTCCGCTCGCGAAGTTCCACAGGATCTTTCCGGTCGTCGTATCCAGCGCATACATCTGCCCTGAATTAGAGCCGGCATACATCACCCCGTTCGCAACGCTCACCGAACCCCTGTCAATGCTGCCTGCAACGGGGTCGGCTGTCTGCCAGAGAATTTTCCCCGTCGCAACATCCAGCGCGCTCCATGCGCCCCAGGTGATCTGCTGTCCTGAAGGCACCAGCGTGTACGGCAGATGATCGCTGTTAGAGATCGCAACATAGATTCGCTTGGTGTCCGTCGCCGTTCCCCACTCAATTCCTCCCAGCGAAGCGCCTGGCCCCACCGGTGTGCTCCAGATAATGTTGCCGTTTTCGGGATTCAGCGCCCAATAGATGCCGCTTTTCTGTCCGAACCCGACAATATTCTCCAGCAAATTGGGACCAGACCCTCCCAGATCGAAATCAGGGCTGACTGGCACCGGACAATTCGGGTTTGTTGCCCCTCCCGGTAAAATGCACGCCACCGTCCAGGTGTCGAAGCCTTGCAGCATTCGCGACCACTTGACCGCTCCCGTTTTCAAATCCAACGCCAGCGCGGTGTCGAAGAAATCGTCAGCCGCAACGCAATTCGCCAGCGGTGTCGCGTTCTGGCAAGCTTCCACGTCCGCCGGAGCCGTGTAGTTGTTTCCCGTGCCGACGAACAGCGTTCCCCGCTTTGCATCAATCGCGGGTGGTTGCCAAATGGCTCCTCCGCTGTATCCTCCGACCTGCCCGCCATTATCGGGCATGTCGAACGTCTTCCAGAGAATCGCTCCGGTCTTTTCATTCAGCGCCACCATGCTCCCGCGAAAACTGCAGCAAGGATACGTCGGGTCCAGCGCCAGGGTTTCTTCGGTCGAAGACACGCCAATGTAAACGACTCCGTCGAAGATCACCGGCGATCCCGTGATGATTGCCGCCGGATGAACATCCACCTGCGTCATCCACCGCAGCGTTCCCGATTGGCGATCCACGGCGATCACGTTCGCGCCTTTGTGAACCAGCTTCGAGCTCTCAATGTCCCCGATAATCACTTCGTTCCCATCGACCGCGGGACTCACGCGAGAAATCGCTCCCTCAACGCCGTCGTAGTCGGAGATCTTGTGCGACCAGATCAGCTTGCCGCTCTCTTTCTCCACCGCGTAAAGATTGCCGCTCCAATCGGGAAAATACACCGCGTTGCCATCCACCGTCGGCGTAGCGGAAACATCGGCGCCCGTTGTGAACACCCATTTCGTCGTAAGCCCGCCGACGTTGGCCGGACTGATGGTGCGTTCGGCTGGTTGACTCCAACTATTACTCAGATTCTGTCCGGCGATTCGCCATTGTCCCGGAGGCGCATCATCGGACTGCCCTCGCGCTCCAAATCCTGCGACCAACGAAAGTGCGGCCGCCAACACCGCCTTCGACAACGGAACATTACAATTTTTTCTCGACATCTTTTCTTTCTCCTTGTGTTCGATCTTGCGATTCCACTCGCATGGCTTCTTCGCCACGCGTTCGAACACACCCATGCGTCCTGCCGGCGCCAGATCACTATTCGCCCCCGCGAATAGTTCCGTACGCGGCCCACGTCTTGACCGTTATTGAAGCCAACTGCGTGCTCGAGGGGGTTTGACTCTTCAGGCTGGGTTCAGCGCCGTTTCAACAATCATCCTCAACACGTCACACAAACTGTTAGATGGATGCCGCGTAGCCCGGTTCCAAAATCCCATGTAAACAATTTGTCACCACAAATTGCTGCTCACATTGCGTTCCATCGCAGCGGACTTTTTTCAGCGAGTAGCGCACCCATGATCGAAATCATACCTTTTCAGTCTCGAAAAACGCCGGAGGCGTGCCAGAACTTAGCCCAGCAAGCCTGCCCTGAGCAGAGTCGAAGGGTAAGGGCTGGGTATGAACGCCACAATAAACTCAAGCGCCGGAGGCGCGGCACACGGTCAAGAAACAAACTTCGAAGGCTGGCGACAAGGCTAACATTTCAGCAGCTCGATAAATCAAACGGAACATCCCGTCTGTTCTCGAATTCCCAAGCGAAATCCGGCGCAACATTTACGGTGCCACTTGCACGCTCGCTTCGCCGGTCACCAACTGGATCGGCCGCTGCTGCGAGTCCTTCGCGCTCACCTGCACAATCGACAGACCGCTCGCGCCAGGCGCAAGCCCTTTGATCACGATGCCCATAATCGTGCCGGTTCCGTTCACGCCAGTCGTGTTTGGTTGACGCGTTGCCGAAATGATCGCCTGACCATGCTCATTGTCCACCTTCTGCACGATAGCGATCTCTTGATCCCCAGCCTGCAAAAATCCTCCATGCCGCACTTCTTCCACACTGATCACGGCCGGGTTGTACTGCAGCAGGAACGGAACCGAAAATAAGTCGCTGACGTTATCCACCACTACGCCGACCGTCATGGTCTGCCCCGTTTTCAAAGACAGATTCCGCGGTTCAAAACGAATCTGCGCGGCCTTTCCGGATGGATCCGAATTCAGCGGAGCCTGTGCATTGGTCTCGGCGGCGGCTGCGACTTGTACATTCGTCGGCTTAGCAGCTGCCGGTGGCTGCTGCTGAGGCGCCCGCATTTCGCTCGCCCGCTTGGTCTGAACATTCGTCTCCGAACCCGCATACGACGCCTTCAAATTAGCCTTCGTCCATTCCGGCATGCGCACAATATGCGGCGTCAAGACGACCAGAATCTCATCGTCTTCGGAGCTTCTACTATCTTCAGAGAAGAAGTAGCGCAGGAATGGAATGTGAGCGAGGCCTGGCCAGCCGTTAATCTGTTTCGTATCTGACTTGGTGATTAAGCCACCCAGAATGCTGGATTCATCTTCCTTCAGGCGAATGTCATGAATTACCTTGCGCTGGCTGATAATCGGTTGCTGAATACCACCAATGTTCTGCTGATTGGTAACAGAAGAAACTTCCACCGAAACCTTGAGGCTGACTTTGTGATTGGGATGCACGCGCGGCGTAATTTCCACGTTTGTGCCGACATCGATGTACTGGAATTGGGTGTTTACCAGGGGATTGACGAAGCCCCCAGCGGAAGAGCCCACGCCCACCCCGGCCTGAAAGCTTCCCGTTGCGACCGGCACGCGGTCGCCGATGTTCAACTTTGCCGCCTGGCCATCGATCGAGCGAAGCTCCGGGTTTTGGATGATACGCGTAGTGGAATCGTTAAGAAGGGCGTTGGCAGTGAAGTTCGGAAGCGTCACGCTGGTATCGCTACTGTTCAGATGCCCGAGATTCTGAAGCGAAAGAACGCCGGTGG
>DATHOY010000048.1:0-14078 GCA_035484435.1 Vulcanimicrobiaceae bacterium
AGAGACGACGGGCTCTTCGCCGTGCATTACTCGCACTGGGCTGCTGAGTTGTGGATCGATTCCGTCGCCGGCTGGTTGGCAGTGGTGGACGGCACCAGCCGTTTTGCCATGGTGGAGAAATTCCAGTACGAAGCAAACAAAAGCTATCCGGGGCGTGCCTCCGTAATCTTCTGGACCAACGGTCCGGAACTTCATTTTAATAACGACGGCGAAGCCACCCTGGGAGGCACGAAAGACTCGCCTTACTACATGGAAGCCGAACTTAACAGCCCCATGTGCCGTTTGAATCCTGGCGAGGAATGCCGGTTCGACACCGAATGGTTTCCCACCAGGACGGAAAGCGATATCCACGGCGTCACCGACGCGGGCATTCTGGTACGCGCGCTCCGGGCAACTCAGCTCGATGCCGGCAAAATCCGGCTCACCGGTTCCTTTGGCGTGTTTTACGCAGGCCGCCTCGTTGCCCATTTCTACGACGAGCGAGGCTCTCCCCTCGGCACCGCGCCAGTCGCGGACGTTTCTCCGACTGAGCTTGTCGATCTGAAGGCAGACATTGCGCCGGCTGGAAAAGCCGCGAGATTTTCGCTGCACCTGGTGGATCAGAACGGCGTGGATCGCGGGGCGCTGCAGGAAGTACGCATTGAAATGCCAAACGACCGCTGACATGAACTCTCGCATAGGAAAACACTCTGCCTTCCTGCTCGCTGCCGTATTCTTTACTGGCTCCGCGCTCGCCCAACAGGTCAGTTCTCCCGCGGTGGCCTCTCAGCGGGTTACTGCAGAGGACTTGCTGGCACAGCCCGTCGGAGAAAATTGGACTTCCTACAACGGCGACTATACGGGCCGCCGCTACAGCAGCCTGCAACTCACCAATACGTCAAACGTCGCGAAGTTGAACGCCGCTTGGGTCTTCCATCCCGGAAATTCCCAGGCTCTGGAAGTAACCCCGGTTGTTATCCGCGGACTGATGTTCATCACTTCTTCGAATGACGTGTTTGCCTTAGACGCGCGATCCGGCCGGGAGATTTGGCACTATCACCGTCCGGTCAGCTCGGGCCTCTTAGACGACGCTGCCGCGCACAAGAATCGCGGGGTCGCAGTCTGGCAGCAATCCGTCTTCGTGGAAACCGACGACGCCCACTTGCTCAAGCTGGATGCCCGTTCGGGAAATTTGCTGTGGGACGTCGCCTACGCCGACAAGACGAAACACTATGGCGCGACGAGCGCCCCCCTAGTGGTAAAAGACACGGTCATCGTCGGCACCTCTGGCGGAGATTCGGGTGTCCGCGGCTTTATCGCTGCCTATGATGCGGCCACGGGAAAACGCAAGTGGCGTTTCTGGTCCATTCCCGGCCCCGGGGAATTTGGCTCCGAGAGTTGGCCCGGCGACTCCTATTTGCACGGAGGCGCCACAACCTGGATGCCGGGCACCTACGACCCGCAACTCAACACACTCTATTGGACCACCAGCAATGCCTCCCCCGACTTCGTGGGAGATTCCCGCCCGGGTGATGATCTCTACACTGCCTGCGTCTTGGCTCTGGACCCCGATACCGGCAAGCTCAAATGGCATTTTCAATTCACCCCGCATGACGTTTACGATTACGATGCCACGGAAACTCCCGTCCTTGCGGATTCCGAGGAAAACGGAACCATCCGTCATCTTCTGGTTCAAGCGAATCGCAACGGGTTTTTCTATGTGCTCGACAGAACCGACGGCAAATTTCTTCGCGCCACTCCTTTCGTCGAGAAATTGAACTGGGCAACCGGCATTGACGCCTCCGGCCGCCCCGTCCTCACTGGACGAATTCCCACTGCCGAAGGCACGAACATCTGTCCGGGCATCGACGGGGCCACAAATTGGTTTTCGCCCTCCTATAATCCAGGCACGGGCCTCTTCTATGTGATCGCCCTCGAAAGTTGCAATTTGTTCCTCGCCAAACCCAAAGAGTTTGTGAAGGGCGCCACCTTTTACAACACCGGCACCTCTCTCCCTCCCGGCGAGCGTATGCAGAAAATCTTGCTGGCGCTTTCTCTCGCCGATGGTAAACGTGTCTGGAGCTACCCTCAGATCGGCTCGGGCAATTCCTGGGCTGGCACTCTGACGACCGCTGGCGGCCTGGTCTTTTTCGGCGACGACTCCGACTCTTTCGAAGCGGTGGAAGCCGCCACTGGCCGCGTGCTCTGGCATTTCAACACCGGCCAACTCATGCGCGCCTCGCCCATGACGTATTCCGTCGCAGGAGTGCAGTACGTGGCGATTGCCGCCGGGAGTGACGTTTTCTGTTTCTCTCTTGCAACGGATTCCTCGCCCCCGCGCCAGGTTCCGTGACCGTTCTTATTTGTTCTTTCGATCTGCCAGGCATGTTTGCACAGGAGGCTTTAGAATGCTGCTCAGAGTTTTCAATGACAAGATTTCGCTCGGCAACACTGCGGCGGGGCAAGCTGCGACGGCGATCCGCTCTGCCATTGCAAGTCGTGGTCAGGCTCGCGTCGTGGCCGCCAGCGCCGCATCCCAATTCGAATTCCTCGAAGCCTTGACCGCAACTCCAGGCATCGACTGGAAGCTCGTGACTCTCTTCCATCTGGACGAATACATCGGCCTTCCTATGTCGCACCCCGCGAGCTTCTGCAAATTCCTCCAGGAGCGCTTGATTTCGAAGACCGGCATCATCAACTATCACCTTCTCGACGGCAGCCAGGATCCCGCCAAAGTTATCCACAGCGCCGGCAAAGCCATCACTGCATCGCCGATTGACGTTGCTTTTCTGGGAATCGGCGAAAATGGACACATTGCCTTCAACGATCCCCCAGCCGATTTCGACACCGAAGACCCCTATATCATCGTCGCCCTCGACCACGCCTGCCGCGCCCAGCAAGTCGCCGAGGGCTGGTTCGAGAATCTCGACGCTGTTCCCAAGCAGGCCGTCTCCATGTCAGTGCGCCAGGTTCTCAAGGCCACGGAAATTCTCGCGGTGGTTCCAGGCCCACGCAAAGCCGCTGCGATCAAAGCCTGTTTCGATGGCCCCATCAGCCCGATGGCGCCCTCTTCCATCTTGCGCAGTCACCCCAACGCTACCGTTTATCTCGACCTCCAATCCTCGGCCTTGCTCAGTCCGGCCACGCTTTCCGCGCTCACGGCTTCGGCTTAACACATGACGGCCCATCGCTCTTCGCTTTCCACGGCCTCTTGATGCAGCACGCCGCTCAATCTGACGAACAGCCCAATCCCTCCGGTGGGCGTCGCACTATTTCCCACCTCCGCTGGTGGATCGGAGCACTCCTCTTCGCCTCCACGGCCATTAATTATGTTGACCGGCAGACGCTATCGCTGCTCGCTCCCTTTCTAAAACGTGACTATCACTGGACCTACACTGATTACGCCGCCATCGGAATCGCTTTTCGTGCGGCCTACTCCATTGGCCAAACGCTTTGCGGCCGCCTCATGGATCGCGTCGGCACCAAGCGTGGCTTGACCATCACTGTCGCCTGGTATTCTCTTGTTTCTCTACTCACCCCTTTGGCCCGCGGCTTTTACTCTTTTCTTGGCTTTCGCTTTTTCCTGGGCGCGGCCGAATCCGGAAACTGGCCTGCCGCCACCAAAGCTGTTTCCGAGTGGTTCCCCAAACACGAACGCGGATTGGCCACCGCCTTCTTCGACAGCGGTTCTTCGATTGGCGGCGCCATCGCTCCCTTCATCGTTTTGTGGATTTATTTCCGTTACGGCTGGCGGACTGCTTTTCTTGTTCCTGGCCTTCTCGGGATTCCCTGGCTACTGGCCTGGCGTTGGCTGTACTACACGCCTCAGGAACACCCGCTCATCGAACCTACGGAACGCCGGATGATCCTCTCCGACACCAGCGAACAAGACTCGCCAAACAGGGTGCGCCCCCGCTGGCGTGATCTTCTGAAGTTCCCTCAGACCTGGGGAACCATCATCGCTCGAACCTTCACCGACCCGGTCTTCTTCTTTGTTGCCGATTGGTTTCCCATCTATCTCGTCGCCAAAGGCATCTCGCTCAAGAGCGGTTTAATTGCCGTCTGGATTCCTTTTGTCGCCGCTGATCTCGGAAATTTTTTCGGTGGCGGGGTGTCCGACTACCTCATCAAGCGTGGTTGGTCCGTGGGTAGAGCGCGCAAGGCTTTGGCCATTTTTGGCGGCTGCGGAGTTAGCTTGTTGATCCCCACCATTTTCACCGTGAATGTCTCGCTCCTGGCATTGCTCTTTGGTCTGGCCATTTTTTCCTACGCCTCCTTCACCACCATCGCTAACGTCTTGCCTTCCGACCTGTTCCACAGTGATTCCGTCGCGTCCGTCAGCGGGCTGAGCGGCACCGGCGCCGCCATCGGCACCATGATTGTCTTCCTTCTCGCCGGCCGGCTTGCGGACGCGCGTCTTTCCACCGGCACGCATCTGTTCGATCCCCTCATGATCATCGCCGGCCTGATTCCGTTCACGGGCATGCTGCTCGTTCTGCTCCTGGTCCGCAACACGCAAGCCACCGATCGCGGCCTGGTGCGCAGGATCTAATCGTGGCGTCAGGCGAGACATTTTCTTCAGATTCCTGCACTATTCATTTCCGTGGGAGAACAATTCAATGACCCTCTCTTCATTCCAACTCAACGGCAAAACCGCCCTCGTCACCGGTTCGCACCGGGGTCTCGGTTCGGCTATCGCCTTCGCCCTGACGCAAGCCGGTGCGGATGTTGCCTGTCACGGCCGCGGTTCCGATCCCGGCCCCATCTGTGCCGAGATCCAAGCCCTTGGGCGCCGCTGCGCCTATTTTTCCGCTGACCTCGCCGAAGCTAAGGCCTGCTCCACTCTGATCGAGAAAACCGTTGCGGAATTTGGCTCCCTCGACATCCTCGTCAACAACGCTGGAATTATCCGGCGCTCTCCCGCCGCCGATTATTCCCCCGAGGATTGGGACCAAGTCATCTCCATCGATCTGACCGCTGTATTTCGGCTGTCCCAGCTCGCCGCCCGCCAGATGTTCAAGCAGGGCACTCCCGGAAAAATCCTGAACATTGCCTCCGTCCTCTCCTTTCAGGGTGGAATTCTGGTTCCGGCATATGCCGCGGCAAAAGGCGGAGTTGTGCAATTGACCCGGGCATTCGCAAACGAATGGGCCGCCAAGGGAATCAACGTCAACGCCATCGCCCCCGGCTACATGGCCACAGACAACACCACCGCCCTGCGCAATGATCCCGCGCGCAGCCGCGCAATCCTGGAGCGAATTCCCGCCGGCCGCTGGGGCGAACCCGCCGATCTCGCGGGAGCCGCGGTCTTTCTCTGCTCCCGAGCCAGCGATTATGTCCACGGCCATGTTCTCGTGGTGGACGGTGGTTGGCTCTCCCGCTGAGGATTTCTTCCCACGGGTTCACTCGATGCAAACCGGATAGCCTCACCTCTGATCTGGTTCCTTAGTAATAATCTATTTGACATTGACGTACACTATGAATAAAGTGGCGCGAGAACACCGCCACTGATGTAGTCCGAAACAGGTAAAACACTTCGAAAATTAATTTTGCGAGGGATCTATGAACCCCAAGAACCTCACTCCCCATGGCCAGGGCGTACGGGGCCTGAATTTATCGCGAGGCTCCACATTTTTCGGAGGCGCGTTCGGTCGAATATTTCGAGCGTTGCCGGCGGCGCAATTCGGGGCCAACGATCAAGAGACGCAAGAAAATCTACATCATTTGGCCAGCAAGATGGTCAGCACGAAAGACAATGCGAAGGATGGACCGGACACGGAGGAGAGCGGGATTCCGGCGCTCTATACTTACCTGGGCCAGTTCGTGGATCACGACCTGACGTTTGATCCCGCGAGCAGCCTGCAGCAACAAAACGATCCGGACGGGCTGGTGGACTTCCGGACGCCGAGATTCGATCTGGATAACGTGTATGGACGCGGTCCCGACGATCAGCCGTATCTCTACGACTTCACGCACGGCGCCGACAAGGCGAAACTCCTTCTGGGCGGATACCTGATTGGCGGAGGCCGGCTGAACGAGGACGCGCGAGATTTAGCCCGGAACGATTCCCATGTCGCGGAAAAACAGCCCGCGCGGGCCATAATCGGGGATCCAAGAAACGATGAAAATGTAATCGTGAGCCAGCTTCACAGCCTGTTCCTGCGATTCCATAACCGGCTGATCGACAAAGAGGGAATGACCTTCGCTGAGGCGCAGCGCTCGCTACGGTTTCACTATCAGTGGATGCTGGTGAACGATTTCCTGGTGCATCTGGTCAACAAGAAAACATTGCATTCCGTGTTACCGCACCTTGCCGCGAAAACTTCGATTGCCGAAACTCCTCCTGCATTGAAGCTATATCATCCCCGCAACGAAGTGTTTATGCCGCTGGAGTTTTCGGTGGCTGCCTACCGGTTCGGCCACTCCATGGTGCGGCCTGGCTACCGGTTGAATGATTCGGACGAAACGTTGCTGCCGATTTTCGGGGAAAAAGGTTCGCCGGAGCGGCCGAAGAGCTTACGCGGATTCATGGCGCCGGCGAGGGACTGGGCCATCGATTTCGCGCGCTTCATCGACATCGAACCGCGGCCCGCCGGGACAATGCTGGGCGACGACGGCAAGCAATTGAACGGCAAACCGCCCACCAAAGAACAACTGGCGGCCAACAAGCGAAGGCTGCAATTGGCGTATCGCATTGATACGTCCATCGTGTTCCCCCTGAAACACCTGCCGCCCGATGTGGCGGACAAGGTGTTTCCTTCCCTGGCGGAGCGCAATTTGCTTCGGGGATGGAGACTCGGTCTGCCATCAGGGCAAGCGGTAGCGAGAGCGATGGGCGAGAAGGTGCTGGATCCCGTGCTAATCGGAAAATTCGAAGACAAACCCGAAACAGAGCCGATCGAAAAAATCAGCAAACAGTTTGAAGACAATTGCCCGCTTTGGGCTTATTGCCTTGCCGAGACGGCGCATCACACAGCGACAGGGCAGCATGGCGTGAAGTCCAAGCTGTTAGGAGAGGTCGGAGGACGAATAGTGGCGGAAACTTTTGCCGGGTTGCTTGTTTACGACAGCCAGTCTTTCTTCAATCAGGACGCCAATTGGAAACCGACGATTGGCGGCGGTAAGCATTTTGGGTTGAAAGAGTTTGTCAATTTCGCCTTGGGGAGATAGCCGGGTTGACGCGAAAGAAACCTGGGAACGAAATCTTGAAAGGGGCTACCGGTTCGGCAGATCCGACCATGCTGGAAGAGTTCCTGGCATTGTCGCGAATCCTGACCGGGATCGAAGACCTCGATAGGGAGCTCGGCAAGCAATATCTGGAGCGGCTGGCCGGGAGTCCCGAACAGCCGTTGATCCAGCAAATTCTTGAGCGCTTTCGAAAGTTTAAGGAGGGGGAATCCGTTGCGAAACGGGTGAAGAAAGAGATTGTCGGAGACGAAAAGCTCCGGCCCGCGGTCTGCCAAATGATCCTCCTCTGGTTTACGTCAGCGACTTTCGAGAGCGAAACACCACCAATCAAGCTGCACTATGGCAATCAGGAAGAGTACTTCAGCGGAATCGTTTGGACACTGATGGGCGCCCACGTACCGGGGCTCTCGGGCGGTTATTTTGGCCATTGGCGGTATGCGCCGGAAAACGAACCGAAGAGGGCCAAGTGAATAAGCGCGACTTCGATGTCGTGGTGGTGGGAGCAGGTGTGGCCGGCGCGATGGTGGCTTACCGGCTGGCCCAAGGCGGCGCGCGAGTTCTGATACTGGAAGCCGGCAGCAGAAATCCGTCGCGTGCGGAGATGGTGGGGAAATACGCAATCGCGTTTCCGAAAACACCTCATAGCCCCTACGTAGAACGGGAGAGCGATCTGAAAGCACCAAGCCCCGATGGGCCGGCCGATTACTACGTTCAGCCGGATCCCTCCGCACACACGCAGTACCTGAGCACGTACGAACGGAGAACGGGTGGCTCGACGTGGCATTGGCTGGGGCATACGCCCCGCTTGCTGCGTTCGGATCTCCGGATGCGGGCGACGTATGGCAAGGGCGCAGGATTGCCGCCAGGAATTGTGAATTGGCCGATCAGCTACGACGACCTGGAGCCGTGGTATTGCGAGGCGGAAAGGGAAATGGGAGTCGCGGGCTCGGATGAGGAATGGAACAATTTATTCGATTCGCCGCGGAGCAAACCGTTTCCGATGAGCAAAATCTGGCCGAGCTATTCGGACAACTGGATTGCGGCGCGCATCAATGGAAAGGTATTTGATCGCGTCAAGTACTGCGTGAAATCCACGCCTGCCGCGCGAAACTCGACGACATACGACGGCAGACCCGCGTGCGCGGGAAATTCGATTTGTGTTCCGCTGTGCCCGATTGGCGCGAAATACGATGCATCGGTCCATGTGGCGAAGGCTTTGGCCGCGGGGGCATCGCTCCGGGAAGAATGCGTGGCCACTGGGATCGAAAAGGACAAGGACGAGTCGGTTCACAAAGTGAGTTTTGTCACTTATGGGGGAGCAAGGGAGAGCGTGACCGCCGAAATTGTGGTTGTCGCGGCGCATGCCATCGAGACGCCGAAACTGCTACTGATGTCCCGAATCGCGAACTCCAGCGACACAGTGGGGCGATATTTGATGGACCACTTGTCGAAAAGTGTATACGGCATGGCACCGGAACCGCTGTTTCCGTTTCGAGGGCCACCATCGACATCGGGAATCGAATCATTCCGTGATGGGGAGTTCCGGAAAAAACAGGCGGGTTTTCGGGTTTCGCTGAACAACGATGGGTGGTCGCGCAAAGGCGCGCCCTACGCGGAAATCGTCGACGCGGTAATGAGTGGGAAATTAATTGGGAGAGAACTGCAGGCCGCGGTATTCGCACGGGTGACCCGGCAGATTCGGCTGAGTTGCTCGGTGGAAGTGGCGCCCGATCGGAATAATCGAGTTGAACTTTCGGCGCGGACAGATGCGTTGGGCCTTCCTCGCCCCAAAATTACATTTACTCCGCCCGAATACAGCTACCGGGGACTTATGCACGCGAACAAGGCCCTGGGAAATATTTTCAAACTGATCGGAGCGACGGAAATCGACATGGGGAAGCCCAGAGCGTACGACGGCGCGGGGCACATCATGGGCACCTGCCGGATGGGAAACCATGCGAAGTCGTCCGTCGTCGACGCTCATTGCCGCTCGCACGATCACAAGAATCTGTTCATCGTCGGTTCGGCCGTTTTCCCCACTGTTGGCAGCCCGAATCCGACCCTGACGATTGCGGCGCTGGCGCTGAGAGCGGCGCACGAGATTAACCGGCAGCTTGGCAGCAGTCGATGACAGGCCATTCCATGAGAGTTTCCGGAACCATTCGCACACGGTCTGAACTTTTGAAGCTCCTTTGTGAGGCCTCTGAGCTTGAACATGGGATCGCCTGCTCTTACCTGTATGCAGCTTTTTCGCTGAAGCGGGACATTTCTGAAGCCGCGATAACTTGGGAGGAGCAGCAAAAGGTCCGGCGTTGGGCCGGGCAACTCTATTTCATTGCCTCTCAGGAGATGTTGCACCTGGCGCTGGTCTGGAACATGACCACGGCGATTGGCGGTACGCCCTATTATTTACGGCCAAACTTTCCGCAAGGCAGCAAATACTATCCGCTGAACCTTCCGATTGAACTGGAGCCATTCGGATGCCGCAGCCTACGGCGATTTATTCTTTACGAGCATCCGCAAGAGCAATCGCCATCACATGATTTGAAGAAGTTGCTGAGATTCCAGGGCGATGATGCGGAAGACATTGAGTTTGGATCCGTGGGCGAGTTATACGGACTGATCGCGTCGGGCTTTCGAAATATCAAAGAGAAAGAACTGTTCATTGGTTCGCCGAGCCAGCAGATGACCGAAAAGCTGGTGCACTTTCCCGATCTGGTCGCGGTCACGGGGAGGAACTCCGCACTCAGCGCCATTGAAGAGATCACCGAGCAGGGGGAAGGAAGAATTCACCACCGGGAAAACTCTCACTTCGAAACGTTTGTGGAAATTTTCAAGGAACTTCTCCAAGCGGGAGGGAGCGGGCCAAGATTTGTTCCGGCACGACCGGTTATGCGGAATCCATCCGCCGGCAACGAGAGAGGGTATGGCGCGAATGCCAACCCGATTGATGATCCGCTCGCCGGGGAAGTGGCTGCGCTTTTTGATTCCGTTTACAGCTTGATGCTGCGGATGCTGGCGTGGAGTTTTGAATTTGACGCCGCTGGGGCGGAAGAGCGATTGAAGAGCTTTTGCAGCGCGGCGATAGACCTGATGCCTCGCGTGCTGCTGCCGCTCGGCGAGGGCTTGACGCTGATGCCTGCCGGGAAGAAATATCCGGGAAAAACCGCGGGCGCGGGTTTCGGGCTTACGCGCCACACAAGCCTTCCGCCGAACGAAAAAAATGCCTCCTTGCTCTGCCGTGAACGACTCCGGGAGCTCGCGGAGACCGCCAAACGTCTCCTCGCGGAAGATCTATCAAATCCGGCCCGAGCCGGGTGCCAGCATTTATTGGAGATCGCGGATGGATTCGATGATCGGGTTGCGGGTATAGGACGCGGCAAAAACGTATCGGCAGCGCGGAAGAGAGGCTCACACCATGGCAAATAAGACGGCAAAGGCGATCGATCAGACGATTCAGAAGAATCTGGCCAAGCTCCGCAAGCGGGGCGTGCTGACGGTGCGGCCGGGGTTCGAAATCACAAAGCACCAGCTGACCGGCAAATCGGCCATTGTTGCCACGGTTCACACCAAACTGAAGAACGTGCCGAAGAGCGACGCACTTCCGAACTCGATCGCGGGCGTGCCGGTGGATGTGCGCGAGGCGAGCCCGTTCCAACGGTTGTGCGCGCGGAACTGGCCGGCGGCGGCGGTTACGCAGGTGTTCGGGCGCGAGGAAAATAAAGAGCCTACGTGGCCTTTCGAAAGGGAAATGCCGAGCGGCAAGCCGTTGAAGCAGTTTTGGTCGATGTCACCAACGTCCTTGGTGAAGTCCACGACGGGCCAGCCTGCGATGCAGAAGGCCCTCGTCGCGCATGCGGCAAAGACTCCATTGCAGTACAAACCTGCTCCGGATACCCTTCTGACTCCGATCACGGCCAATGCCACGATAACTGTTTGCGTAAGTCCGGATTCGGCGCTTGCAACGCTTGAAGATTTTCTAGCAGGGACAAAAAAATCGCTGACCATCGGAATGTACGATTTCACGTCAGGCACCATTCTCAAGGACTTCGAAGGTATCTTAAAAAGCCCAAAGACGCTGCAAATGGTGCTCGACAATGCGTTGCCGCCGAACCCAACGCGGGATCAGACTGATCCCGTGACCGTTGGCGATCTCCGGCAATCCCTGGGGGCGCGAGCAAAGATTGCCTGGGCTCTTGTGCGCTCGAATCAGTTTGCGTCGGCCTGGATGTTTCCCTTTGCCTACCACATCAAGGTGATTGTGCGTGACAGCACCTCGTTCTGGCTTTCCAGCGGCAATTTGAACAATAGCAACCAGCCCAATCTTGCGTCGCCACCCTCACACGAAGACCGCGACTGGCACGTGATCATTGAGGAGCCGCAGCTGGCGGGAATCTTCGAGGCTTTTTTAAACCAGGATTTCGCCTCGGCGGAGGCCAATCAGGCAGCGGCGCCAAGCGAGATTGCAGGCGCAGTTTCGGATGCGAATGCAGAGCTCGCGTTGGTTACGAACCCTCCGCCACCCCCTCCGGTCGCGGCCGCGGCGAAAGGTGTTGCTGCGAAAACGTTTTCCAATCTGCCGGTGACCATCACGCCGGTGTTGACGCCTGATACTTTACCGAATTCAACCACGGGGCAGTATCTGAGCACGATGACCAAGTTTATTTCCAATGCGAAAAAAACTTTGTTCATACAGCTACAGTACATCGAGGCGTCCAAGGGAACGGGAGACTATGATGCGTTGCTGCAGACCATCGCGGCCCGCGTGAAAGCCGGGGTGGATGTGCGGCTCATCGAAGACCAGCAGAATGGCGAGAAGTGGGCGGAAAAGATGAAATCCACCGGCGTCGATCTTACGGCCAATATCCGGTTGCAACCACAGCCCAGCGTCCACAATAAGGGGTTTGTGATTGACTCTAAAATTGTCGTCGTGAGCAGCCAGAACTTTTCGCCAGCCGGAGTTCAGACCAACCGGGATGCGGGCGTGATTATTGAAAGCCCGGAGATCGCTCAATACTTCGAACCGATCTTTCTTTCGGACTGGAACAGGCTGAAGCCATTTGCTCCCAAAGCCGTCCGGGCGGCCGTTGTGAAGCCGGCCAAATGAAGCGCGGCAATATCCAAAAAGGGTGCTTCTACCCACAGATAAGTCGCGGGACCCGGCTCCCGGACGAATCGACATGAAGCGAAACAAGGAATGCATTGTGATTGGGGCGGGACTGGCCGGACTTGCTGCCGCCTACCACTTGACCAACGCACATTGCAAAGTGACAGTGCTGGAAGCAAGAGATCGCCTGGGTGGACGCGTGTTGACACACCACTTTTGCGAGGCGCCGGAGCTGAACTGCGAGCTGGGTGGGGAATGGATCGGGAATGACCACAAGAGAATGCAGAAGCTCTGCCATGATCTGAAGCTCGGGCTGCAGAAGCACCAATATGCGAATTCTTTCTGGGACCAAGTGACACCCGCAAAGCTGATCCCCCCGGGCGAGTGGTGCATGTCCGCGGAGGCAAAAGCCATTTGGACACAGTTCCAGAAGGACTTTTTTGATTTTGGCCCTGGGCGCAGAAAGGAAATGGACAAGATCGACTGGTGGACACAACTCAAGCAGTTGGGTTTCGAGCAGGAAGATCTGCTTCGGCGCGACCTGATGGACAGCACGGATTTTGGGGAAACCATCCGGATGAATTCCGCACTCACCGCGGCCACGGAATATCTGAACAGCAAAGATGAACAGGTGGATGACACCGACGAAATGGATTTCAAGGTTCGCGGCGGAAATTCCCGTCTGATCAATGCGATGGCCCGGGAAATCGGTCTTAAGAACATCAGAACGGAGCAGGTCGTGGTTGGAATTCAACACATTAACAATCGCGTGCATGTATACGTGGAAGGCTCCTGTACCCCGATCATTGCGGATTATTGCGTTTGCGCGATTCCGGCGCATTGTTTGCTCTACATCGATTGGGGAAAGAAGGTTCCGAAGGAGCAGCTAAAAGCGGCGGCGCAATTGCAGTACGCGCGTATCACGAAGACCGCCGTTTTGTGCTCGCGCCGGTTCTGGCCGGAACCAGACAAAGGCGGCTACTCTGTCTGCAAGAGCCTCGCTTCTGATTTTTGCTTCGACAGCACATTTGGCCAGAAGGGCACAAAACGCATTCTATGCAGCTACGCCGTGGGCGACAAGGCGGTCGACATAGCTTCGTCCCCGAAGGACGAACTGAAGTACTGGATTGTCGAGGATGTGGCCAACGCCAACAACAAAAACTGGTGCCGCGAGGACAGCATGAAAGTCGCGCTGGCGCTGCAACAGCAGGCGTGGCAAGCGGACCGGTTTACCCGAGGTGCCTACGCTTTCTATCGCCCGGGGCAGTGGTTCACGGTGAGGCCTGCCTTGGCGAAGAGATTTCGGAAAGTGTTTTTCGCCGGCGAGCATATTGCGGACTGGCAGGGTTTCATGGAAGGCGCTGTCGAAACCGGCTATGAGGCTGCCAGACAGATCTTGAAGGCGTGAGGCAATCGGTTCTCGATCCCTTCGTGCTCAACTTAAGATATTCATGAAGATGGTGCGTCGCCCCTCCGCGTGTATCCTCCACCCGATATAGTTCACTTGTAGGCGCTGCATTTGTGATTCCATGGATCAGTGGGTAGAATCTGCGGCCTTGCGAGGGGATGGATGCTAAAGAGAAATGCGTATGTTTTGTGGCTGGTCGTTGGCCTGATTTGTTGCGCCACTGGCCTTAGAGCGCAAGAACCTGCGTTGGCAATCACTCACGTCAATTTGATCGACGCTACCGGATCACCACTCCTGACGGATATGACGGTAATCGTTGAGGGTAAGCAAATTTCGCAGATTGGGAAAAGCGTAGCTACTCCCTTGCCAAAGGGGGTAAGAGTCGTGGACGGGCGC
>DATHOY010000049.1:0-19985 GCA_035484435.1 Vulcanimicrobiaceae bacterium
GTTTTTCTGGGGCGTGTTTACGCTGATCAGCGTGGCGACGCGGAAGCGTCCGTGGTTGCTGCTGCCTGGTTTGGCGATGTTGGCGTACGGGTATGTGTTTTACATGGGCTTCATGAACTACTACCTGTCACTTGGATTGGCGTGTTTTGGATTGGCGGCACTGTGGCATGGCGAGTGGCGCGGGATTCTGCTGGCTGTGGTTCTGGCGCCGCTGGCATTGTTGGCGCATCCGCTGGGATTCTTGTGGCTGATCGCGGCCGGTGCGTACCGATTGCTGTGGCCGCGCGTGAAAGGTTGGGAGGAATGGCTGCCTCCGGCGGCGGCCGTTAGCATTGGGCTGGCGGTGCGCTGGATGCTGGCGCGGCACCCGGAATTTCAGCCCGATTGGCCGGATAAACCGTTTTTTCAATGGAATGGAGCGGACCAGTTCTGGGTTTTCCGCCCGGCGACCTGGTACGTGTCGGTAGCGATGATCGCCTTTGTGATTGTGGCGACGCTGTTGGATTTGTTTCCGTGGCAGCGCGGAGACGGAAATGCCAAAGAACGAAGGCTGTTCCCGGAATTTTACGCGGTGGCGTTTTGCCTGACGTCGCTATTGCCGGAAAATCTGCGGCCCGACGTCAATGCGGGCTGGATTGGACTGTTGGTGACGCGGTTGACGCTGGTCAGCGCGATTTTCATTTTCTGCTGGTTGGGAACGCTGCGGCCGCGGAAATGGCATTTCTTCGCGCTGGCGGCTTGTGCGGCGGTCTATTTCACATTCGTCTATCGGGATACGCTGCTATCGAACCAGTTGGAAGAGAACGCGGAAAGAATTACGCGAACGCTGCCGCCGGGGACTCGCGTGCTTGCAACGATCGCTGAACCGCCCGACTATCGCATGCTGACACTGCATGTTGTCGATCGCGCCTGCATCGGCCATTGCTTCCTGTATTCGAACTATGAGCCGGCCACTAAGCAATTTCGCCTCCGCGTGAACGAAGGGAGTCCCGTCGCGGTCGCTTCCACCGACGACAGCGAGGACATGCAGTCCGGATCCTACGAAGTACAGGACGAGGATTTGCCTATGAAAGAGATTTACCAATGCGACGCACGGGATTGGACGAAGTTGTGCATCCGCGACCTGAAGGCGGGAGAGAAGAACGGGGCGGGTGGAATCCGTCCATGACCTGTAGCTCACCCCTTCAGGGGTGAGGGGTTCCACAGCGTTGGCACGATCGCGCCAACGCAACGAACACCCTCAGGCCTGAAGGCCTGAGCTACAGGACTTGGCGCCGAGGGATCTTGCAATATGTACCTGACGGATATATACACTATTCGTTATGTCCAGACTACGCCGCATCGCTGAGTTTGAGCGCTTCTTTTTCATCACCACCAATCTATCGAAAAACGTCCCTCTTCTTCGGCCAGCCGAAATGGATATGTTGCTTGAGATCCTCCAAGCAGTCAGAGGTGGCTTGGATATTCTCTTACTTGGGTACGTTATCATGCCGGACCACTGCCACTTTTTGTTCAAAGCGCGCCGGCAATCCCTTTCCTACGTCATGCATCAATGGAAATTTAAGACCGGCTTCGCGGTCCAGCGCCATCGCCATCACTGCGGCGCATTCTGGCAACCGCGCTATTTCGATTTCATTTGCCGCCGAGTTCGAGACATCTCTGAAAAGATGCTTTACATTCACCAGAATCCAGTAGCCGAAAACTTGGTGACCCGTCCCGAAGGCTGGAAGTGGTCGAGCGCCGCTTTCTATTTGAAACAGGGACAGTCACCCCTCCAACCCGATCGGGTGGATTTTTCCGGTGACCCTGACGAACTTCTGTGGCCGGCCCCGAACCGCCTGTAGCTCACCCCTTAAGGGGTGAGGGGTTACATAACTCAGGCAAGATCGTGCCATCGCAACGAAAACCCTCAGGCCTGAAGGCCCGAGCTACAGATGGCGGAAGACAAATTGGCTCTTTCACTAGGCCAATTTCTGGTAGAATTAGGCTGGGGTGAGAGACAATGTTGCCATTACACCTTCAGCCCGAAAGTCATATTCCCCTATACATTCAACTGCGCGACCAACTGCGCTCCCTGGTGCACGCGGGCGATTTGCGCCCCGGCGACCGCATTCCCGCCAGCCGCGAACTGGCGCAGATGCTGGGCGTCCATCGCACCACGGTGGCCAACGCCTACGCCGAATTGGAATCGGAAGGATTGATCCAGGGACACGTCGGCCGTGGCACGTTCATCCGGAATAATGGCAATGGACTGAAAATCACGCCGCCCGCGCCGCCGAGTTTGTCGAATGGTGACGGCCTGCGCTGGGAATTACTGTTTGCAGATGAACGCAGCGAAGAAATCCTGAGCCGGTTGACGGCCGAAGCACCGGTCAACTCGCTTTCTTTTGTCATGGCGAGGCCCGATCCCGACTTTTTCCCCCTCGAAGAATTGCAGGCCTGCTCACAAGCGGCATTAAAGCGCGAAGGGCAGGACATCCTGAACCTTGGAGCGTCCGATGGCTATGCCCCTTTGAAAGCGGCATTGCTGGAGATGTTGCGGCAGGACGGCATCCCCGCGAAAGACGAGACGCTGCTGGTGACGGATGGCTGCCAGCAGGCGCTCGATTTGATCGCAAAAGCATTCGTGCGCCCTGGCGACACCGTAGTGATGGAGAATCCCACGTATCCCGGCGCTTCGATGGTATTTCATGGGGTGCGCGCGCGGTGCCTGGGTGTTCCAGTGCGGACGCACGCGGAACCGGGTAGCGCGCTGGGCATCGATTTGGAAGTGCTGGAAGCCACGCTGGCGGCGAATCGCGTGAAGCTGCTGGTTCTGACACCGGACTTTCAGAATCCCACGGGGACCTCGATGCCGCTCGCCTCGCGCCGGCGCGTGATGGAACTGGCAGCGCGGCACCAGGTGCCGGTGGTGGAAGATCACATCTACGCCCGGCTGAATACGCAGGAAGAGCGGATTCCTTCGCTGAAGCAACTGGATCGCACGAACCTAGTGATCCACATCGACAGTTTTGCGAAAGTGGCCTTCCCAGGCTTGCGCGTGGGCTGGATTGTTGCGCCATCCGCGGCCATCGAACGCTTGCGGCTGGTGAAGCAGATGACGGACCTGCACACGGATCAACTGGCGCAGGCCACCATGGCGGAATTCCTGAAGCGCGGGCTGTTTCAGAAGCATCTGACGAAGATGCGCAAGGTATACGCGGACCGTTTGCGCGCGGTGGATGAAGCGTTGCGCCGGCAGATGCCGGAAGGCGTGCGTTGGATGAAGCCCGAAGGCGGTATGTGTTTGTGGCTGGAGTTGCCGCCGGGCTTTGACGCCAGCGAACTGATGATTCACGCGCGGGAGCGCGGTGTGCTCTTCGCTCCAGGAAGATATTTTTACGTGCAGGCGCCGATGCCGAACACGCTGCGGCTGGGATTTGCCAGCCTGAACGAAAAGGAACTGGCGCGCGGCGTGGCAACGCTGGCGGAACTCCTGAAGAGCGAGATGCGGAAGCGGCAGCGGGGCACGCGGCGAGCCGAGCGCGCGCACGTGGCGCTGGTTTAGCGATGGCGAAAATCGTCAAACTCGGAACCCAGGAAGCAAACCGCTGCTTTGGTTGCGGCGGCGACAACGCAGCCGGGATGCGCCTGGTGTTTGATCTGGATTTTGACGCCAGGCGGACGCGCGGGCGGTTTGTGCTCGGCGCAAATTATGCGGGCGGAGCTGGCTTCGCGCACGGCGGCATCATCGCCGTGGTGCTGGACGAAGCGATGGGAAAACTTTCGAAACTGACTGAGGAAAAAGCGGTGACCGCGGAGCTGAACGTTGTCTATCGCAAGCCCGTGCCCGTTGATCGCGAAATTGTTGTGGAAGGCTGGCAAGAAGAAGAAAAAGGCCGCAATCGGTTTCGTGTGGGCGAGATTCGCGACGCCGAAGGTAACCTGTTGGCCCGAGGCACGGCCCGGTTTGTGGCGATCGACAAGGAACATTTTAAGCGCGTTCGCGCCGAGCGGGAAAAAGTTTAGGGATTCCCAAATTTTTCAGAGGAGAAGGAACATGCAAGCAAAGAAACCGAACGGCAGCGGCAACGGTCACGGCGGAAAAGCCAAGGGTTCGAACGAATGGCGCGTTAAGGTCGGGCTGGCGGAGATGCTCAAGGGCGGCGTCATCATGGACGTCACCAACGCCGAGCAAGCGCGCATCGCGGAAAAGGCGGGAGCCTGCGCGGTAATGGCGCTCGAGCGCGTCCCCTCCGATATTCGCAAAGAGGGCGGCGTGGCGCGGATGGCGGCGATCAAGGTGATTCGCGAAATCATGAAGACCGTGACCATCCCCGTGATGGCAAAGGTGCGCATCGGACATTTCTCGGAAGCGGAAGTGTTGCAGGCGCTGGAAGTGGACTTCATCGACGAGAGCGAAGTGCTGACGCCGGCCGACGAAGAGAATCACATCTGGAAGCACGACTATCGCGTGCCGTTCGTCTGCGGTGCGCGCAACCTCGGCGAAGCCGTGCGGCGCATCGCGGAAGGCGCGGCGATGATTCGCACCAAAGGCGAAGCCGGCTCCGGCAACGTTGTCGAAGCGGTGCGGCACATGCGCACCATCGTTTCTGAGATGAAGCGGCTGACAACGCTGCGCGATGACGAGTTGATGCGCACGGCGAAAGAGATTGGCGCGCCGCTCGACCTGATTCGCGAAATCGCAAAGACCGGCAAGCTTCCCGTTCCGAATTTTTCAGCGGGCGGCATTGCCACTCCCGCCGACGCGGCGTTGGTGCGCAAGCTTGGCGCGGAAGCGGTGTTCGTGGGTTCCGGCATCTTCAAGAGCAGCGATCCAGAAGCGCGCGCCAAGGCCATCGTGAAGGCCAACACGCATTTTGAAGATCCGAAGGCGATTCTCGAAGCGTGCGAGGAACTCGGCGAAGCGATGCCCGGCATCGACGTGCGGCAATTGGAAGAGAAAGACATGCTCTCGACGCGCGGCTGGTAAGGTGGGCTTTGAAGCTTAGCGCGAAAAACACCAGGAAGACGGGTTCAAGGAAGAAGACGGCCGGGCGGAGAGCGGCGAAACCCGTGCTCGCCCGGTTGCGTCATTCGAACGAGGGTAGAGAGAAGAATAGGCCTGTGAAGATCGGAATTGTGGCAATCCAAGGTGACTTTGCGGCACATGCGGCGATGTTGCAGGCATTGGGCGCCAGGACGGTGGAAGTGCGCACCGTTGAGGACCTGGAAGGCTGCGACGGCGTTGTGCTGCCCGGCGGAGAGTCCACCACGCAATTGCAATTTCTAAAAGAAGAAGGATTGTTCGACGCCATCCGAAAGTTTTCCAAGCAGGGAGGCGCGGTTTTCGGCACATGCGCCGGCGCGATTCTGTTGGCATCGAAGGTGAACAATCCTCCGCAGGAATCGCTGGGACTGCTGGACATGACGGTATTGCGCAACGGCTACGGCCGGCAACTGGCAAGCGACGTATTTTACGAGCCAAGCAAGCTGAAGCGGGAACCACTCGAAATGGTATTCATTCGCGGGCCGATCATCGAGGAATTAGGGAAGGGCATTGAGGTCCTGGCCCGGCACGAAGGGAAACCGGCGCTGGTGGAAAAAGGGAATGTGCTGGCGGCGACGTTTCACCCGGAACTGACCGACGACACGACCGTTCACGCACATTTTCTGGAAATGGCGGCAGCCCACGCGGCTGAAAACGCCGGCGCGCGCTGAGTTGCCTCTGGCAAAGATTCCTTATAAATTGAAATTCGGATGGAACAAAAGAAAACCCACGTTCTCTTTGTTTGCTTCGGGAATGCCTGCCGGAGCCCAATGGCAGAGGCTATTGCCAGAGGCGACGCGGGCGATGTGATCGAGCCGGCAAGCGCCGGTCTGTATCCGCTTGGAGAAATTCCCTCGCACACGCGAGAAGCGCTGAACCGGAACGGGTATTCCGCGGAAGGACTGGCGTCGAAACCGATTGTTCCGGAGGCTTGGAGGCGCGCGGATATCGTGATCAACATGAGCGGCAGAATGCGCGAACTGGAATTTGAGGATTATGAAAAGGTGGAAGACTGGCACGTGGGGGATCCCTATGGCGAAGACGCGGCCGTTTATCAGAAAATCCTGGAAGAGATTCGGGGGCGAGTGAACGGCTTAGCGCAGCAATTGCGAGAGAAGCAGCGCTCGATGACTTAAAAACAGGCAGAGGAGACGAATTGCGACGCGAGCAGACAAGTGTTTCGCAGGAAGATTACCTGAAAGCGCTCTGGGAGATGCTGGAAGAGAACCAGGTGCCCATCAGCGCGCGCCTCGCGGAAGAGTTGAACGTGACGCCACCGGCTGTCACCGCGGCGCTGAAGCGCATGACCCGCGACGGCCACGTGAAAATCGAGCGCGGCGGACGCATTCACCTGACGGAAAAGGGCCGCAAGAATGCTCAGCACCTGATGCTGCGGCACCAGCTTGCCGAGATGCTGCTGACGGAAGTCATTGGGCTTTCCTGGTCGAAAGCACACGCCGAAGCCGAACGCATGGAGCATGCAATCTCGCCGGAGGTAGAAGCCCTGCTGCTGAAACGTTTCGCGGCGCGGAAAACCTGTCCGCACGGCGTCCCGATGAACGGCGGCATCGCGCAGCTCCGCAAACAAGGCGGCGTGCTGCTTTCCGAACTGAAGGCCAAAGAAAGCGCCGAAATCCTGTGCGTCTACGAAAAGGACGAAGGCTTCCTGGAATTCCTGGAAGGACTGCGCCTGCTGCCGGCGACGAAAGTGGAAGTCCTGAAGCGCGAGTACGACGAAACAATGACCGTCCGCGCCTGTGGACATACGATGCACTTGGGCAAACCGGCAACTACCCGCATTTGGGTGAAGCGCCTGGCCGCATAAATTTTCCATTACACCCAAATTTTCCCTTGAATTGCGTCCCCAATGTGACTAAGGTACTTCCACTCTTCTCGACCAGGCTCGGCTTGGCCAAAAAACTCATCCTTGCGAGGTTTGGATCTTGGGAAATCCATCTCTGACGACGCGCACGGGCAGGCCCGGGACTCACTGGGTTCTGTATGTGCTGATCGCCTTGTTCGGCGGCTTGCTGACTTTTGCCGGTGCGCGCGCCCAGCAACGGGCTACGGACGACGCCACTTTCCGTAAACTGATCGACGGCTATTGCACCGCCTGGAACTCGGGCGACCCCAACAACGCATCGAAATACTACGGGAAAGAGGATGGGTTGGTTTTTTACGACCTGGCGCCGTTTTCCTACAACAGCTGGAAACAGTATGACGCCGGTGTGCGCAAGGAATTGCTGGATCAAATGGTCAGCGGTTCGCTGACCGCGGGAAAAGAATTAAAGGTGACTCGGCGCGGGAACATTGCCTGGACCACGGTGCCGATGCACTTCTCCGCGAAAATGAAGGATGGCAAATCGATCGATACACCGGTACGGTATACGGGAATCTGGGAAAAAAAGGGGAAAACCTGGGTCATAGTGCATGAACATCTGTCCGCCCCGCTCGGCTGATAGCTGTTCGTTTAAGAAAGGCAAGACCGATGTGGAAGACCATTCAGCTTTATTGGATTGCAACGCGGGGCTACCGGTTGCGGCCGTGGAACAGCCCCTACCTTCAGTGGCGGTTTGAGACCTTCCTTGGCAAGGAAGCGGCTCATATGACCGCGGCTAAATTTTTCCAACTTTCCTGGAAGTACCGCGACCAGTTGCAGCGCTTTGCCGACTGGTCCGCCGAGCGCCGTCGCGTGCAGCGGCGTCACGCCTGAGCAATTCACATTAACTCCTGAAATTTGTCATCCCGAAGCCGCGCTTTTCGCAGCTGAGGGATCTGCTTTTGTCCTGCTCGAAGCAAAAAAAGCAGGTTCCTCACCCCATTCAAACTGCGAACGGGGTTCGGAATGACAATCATTTGCTTTGTTGCCAATTACGCTCTGAAACTTGAGCTTACGTGAGGAGTATACTGTCCGCAGGAGGAGGATCATGAGCGATCTGAAGGTCCTCCAGAAGACGGAAGCGCTGCACGAAGCGCGCTGGTGGGAGCCGGAAGGGAACGGCCGCGTCCACTGTTTTCTCTGTCCTCGCCACTGCCATATCCATCCCGGGCAAGCGGGATTCTGCTTCATCCGCATCAATCAAGGCGGAAAGCTTTATAACCTCGGCTACGGGGCCCCGGCCGCGCTGCAGATTGATCCCATTGAAAAAAAGCCGTTGAATCATTTTTTGCCGGGCACGCGCGTGTTCAGCATGGGAACGGCCGGCTGTAACATGGGGTGCTTCTTCTGCCAGAACTGGGACATTTCGAAATCGCATCAGGACCAGGTGCGCTCGCACCCTGTGCCGCCGGAGGAAGTGCCGTTGCTCGCGATGAAAAACGGATGCGACTCGATCGCGTTCACCTTTAACGAGCCGACGATCTGGGGCGAGTACGTGATTGATATTTGCCGTGCCGCCAGGAAACACGGGTTGAAGACAGTGATGGTGACAAACGGCTACATCACCTATGAAGCGTTTCACGATATATATGACAACGTTGACGCCGCGAACGTGGACTTGAAGGCGTTTACCGAAGGATTTTACGGCAAGATTACGTTGACGCACCTGGAGCCGGTGCTGAAGACACTGGAGTGGCTGAAAAACGAGACCAACGTGTGGTTTGAGCTCACGAATCTGATGATTCCCACGCTCAACGATGATCCCGCGGAGACAGAGCGCCTGGCGGAGTGGGTGTTGCAACATCTGGGGGCGGACGTGCCGCTGCACTTCACCGCATTTCATCCCGATTTCAAGCTGCGCGACAAGCCGGCGACGCCGCCCGAAACTCTGCATCGCGCGCGAGAGATTGCGCTGAAAGCGGGCCTGCATTTTGTGTACGAGGGAAATATCTACAGCAATGCCGCGAACACATATTGTCCAGGCTGCGGCGAACTGCTGATTCGCCGCTCCTGGCACGATGTGCAGGACAATCGTATGAAACACGGGAATTGCCCGAAATGCGCGCGAGTGATTCCCGGCGTTTGGCAAAAGTCTTGTAGCTCACCCCTTCGAGGGTGAGGTTTTACCTTTGTTTGCGCGTAATTGTGGCGGGGTAACGAAAACCCTCAGGCCTGAAGGCCTGAGCTACAAGCTCTCTCGTTTTGCGAGTTGTGCAGCGAAGTGCAGTTTCCTGCCAAATAACAGCGAAAAAGGAAACGGGTACAACGGGAGATCGGTGGAAAATTGCGTCGATTGCAGGCCGCAAGCCGCGAAATGTTCCTGCCACTGGATTCGAGACTGATAGTTGTATGTGAGAGTGACGCCGTGCGGCCGGTTGCCTATCCAATCCATCGCCCGCAGCGTGGCGTGGTCAAATGAAGACTCGCTCAGATGATCTTTCAGCAAAACACAGGTGCGCGAAACACGCGCAGCTTCGCGCAGAAGTTGCGTGACGTCCGTCGTGTGGTGCAGCACATCCACGAATAAACAAACATCGAACGACAGACCGGCGAAAGGAAGCTTCGCCCCGTCAAATGCACGGCAGGGGACTCGGCACATCGATCGGGGACTCACTTCCACCCCTTCAACTGCGATTTCCGGTCGGCGTTCCGCAATCAGGCTCGCGATCGTACCGTCTCCGCAGCCGATATCAAGAACACTCCGAGCTTCCGCTGGAATCAGCGGGGCCAGCGCGCCAGCAAGGACACGCGCGCGGCGGCCAAAGACAAGGGCGCGATGGCTGCGTGCAATCCACGACAAGGGCCACGATTGAGGCGCGGAGGTCATCGGTCCGTCAAGCTCTGAATGTGTTTCCACATTTCGCGAGGGAGAATCCAGTTCGCCAGAATTCGACGAGTGTGGGAAACTGCGATGCGGCACTTCCCGGGTAAAACTTTAGCACACGCGAGGCAGGGGACACTGGGGCTCGATGACGGATTCAGCGCAAGCAGCGGCAAAGCAGGGAATCGATCCGTGGGAAGCGGCGTATCTGCGTTTTGAAACACCGGAGGAAGAGATCCGGAAATTCACCGAGCGGTTGCGCCGTCTTGGCGTCAGCCAGTGGCCACGCGAAACAAATGTGGTGGAACTGTTCTGTGGCCGGGGCAATGGATTGCACGCCCTGGCGCGGCTCGGTTTCCGGAATATCGAAGGCGTGGATTTATCTCCGCGGTTGCTGGGGGAATACACGGGAGAGGCGCGTTGCTATGCGGGCGACTGCCGCGCACTGCCGTTTGCGGAGGAGAGCAAGGACGCCGCCATCGTCCAGGGCGGATTGCACCACCTGCCGGTTTTGCCGGACGACCTCGAGCGCGTATTTGCCGAATTAAAACGTGTTCTGCGGCCCGCCGGCCGAGTGGTATTTGTGGAGCCCTGGCTGACGCCGTTTCTTCGCTTCGTGCATGGTGTTTCAGGGAATCTGCTGGCGCGGCGCCTTTCAGTGAAGTTGGACGCTCTGGCCACGATGATCGACTATGAACGCCAGACTTACGAAAACTGGCTGGGGCGCCCGCGAGAAATTTCTAAATTAGCCAATCGTTACTTTCAATCGGAGCTTGAAACGTTCGCCTGGGGTAAATGGAATTTCGTGGGCCGCGCCCGTTCGTAAACGCCACAACTGCTTTTTCGGCACATGTAGCGGCCTCCTTCCGAGGCAGGCGCTTTGGAGGGTAAAAGGTCGCGGCGTCCAGACTTCCAGCGATTCTCCTAAAAGCCCGATGCCCGGGCAATCGTGATTTGCGGAAAGAGCGTGTCCGGCGAAACAGGACTGAGTGGCAGCCCGTCGGCGTCCTCTTCCTGCCCGTGCCTGTGGCGCGAGCGGAAAGCGTTGATGCAGACACGTCCGACATAATAGCCGCTGTAAATCAGGTTTCCCCGTACGACGTCGCCCTTATAGATCAACACCTGCGTGCGCAGATAACGCACAAACCGGGACCGCGGACGAATGGGAATCAGTGGAGTGGCTCGCGCAACTTCCGTCTGCGAATTCGCGCAGTCCGCAAGTTGCACCACGGTCAGCTCGCCGTCAGTGCGCATCTCGTCGCCGGTGGCGTTCATGAACGAGTTCTGCAGTTCCGGCCGGGGCAAAAGCTGCACGGACTTAACGCAGCCGGCCAGCGACAGATCGCGCACCAGCATGTTCACGCCATCGTCCAGATTGCGGTCCAGGTGATGAATGAATTTGTGCTGAGTGATGGAAAGGGATGCGCTGGTCTCGCGGGAATAAGTACCCAGCCAGGCGTCTTGGCCTAATACGGTTTCCGGCTTCTCCCAAAGCCGGACGTGGTCGCGCCGGCTGTAACTGTTGAAGCTTTTTTGCCAGGTTACTTCCTGGCGTTGTCCCTGCAGGTATTGCGTAGTGATGGGCGCGTTGGGATAGTTGGAGAGAGTGAGAAAAGCCTCAAATTCGCGCAGCACACTGTGGGTTGAGATGCGATCCGCATTCGTCCAGCCCGACGAGTGAAACGCCGACTCCATCTGGTCGCGTGAGCCCAGAAAAAGGACGTTCACGAGATCGGCCTCTTTCCCCTTGCGAGTGTACGTGCGCGAAGTGTTTTTTTGCAGCAGCATTTCAACGTCGCCGCGTTCGAGTTCGTCCATCTGGAAAGACACCTGCGGAAGTTCGGGCTGGTCGCCAACATAGAGGGGAACATTCAATCGCAGTCGCAGGTCGGTGCCCGGAGGCAGATAAATTTCCGGCTCCGGAAGAACGGTGAACAAGCGATAGACGATCAAACTCGGCGCGCTGTAGGGATTAAGCGACGGCAAATGGCCCAGGCCGTCCGTAATCCGCCCCTGCGGAGTGTAGGTCGCCAGGATGCCCTGGATTGTGCCCTTGCGCACTCTTTCCCGAGCGTTGTCGACCTCCATAACCTGCGAGGCGATGGGGAGAACGGTTCCGTCGGCGGTAACGATGCGGTCGAAAATAATTTCCAATGACGCGGTTTCGTGGATGAACCCCAACCCAACTTTCCGCGCGGACACCACCTGTCCGTCCACTTCGAGGCCCGCGGGGAAGATCGGGGCGCCGTCGCAGTCCGGGGATTGAATTAAGAGCGCGCGGATAGAGGTCCCAGGCTTGGAACTGTAGGACGCGACCGGGTCCAGCAGGCGCACCCAGAAGGACTTTCCCGCTGGGACATTTTCGCAATTTGCATGGATCGGCCGGGCGGAAACGAGTGCAATCGATGCTATGAGCAAAAAGCAGTTGATAAGCCGAGTGCGGTGTGGAATGGATGCCGCCAGACTGCGAAGGCTTGGAAAAGCATTTATTGAAAAACGGCTCATCCCTCAAACACCCCAACTGAAACGTCAACCACTCCTTGTTTAGTGTGCCGCCGCCGGCCAAAGAGTTGGCTCTGTGGTGAATCAATTTTCCTGTGGTGTAACTGGCTGAGAGGACAGGTGGGTGACTCTCAACTTCAGGCCGAGGCCCGCGATAAATATTCAGCTAAGACTTTGCCGCCTGGTCAGGCGGGCAAGAATCACACTATTAGAGTGCGAACAGGGCGCTCCCGGTTGCCATTCATTGTTTCGATTTGCGGCAGCGATGCGTTTAGTGGGGTTCCTTGATCTCCGTCGCCGAACCCACTTTCACCGTGCTGCCGTAACGCTTGTAATTGGAGTAGCGGATGGTCATGCGAATGTGCACGTCTCCCGAGCGAAAGTGCAGGTAATCATCGGCGCGGGTGTACACCGGGAACCAGAAACCCTTCTCGATGTTCTGCCGGTAGGTTCGAAACCTTGGAAAAACGTTTTCATTGTTCTTGTTGATGATGTCAGGCACCGCTTTGCCGTCGGACATCACGATCTGCAAATCGTTCTCGTCCACCCACACGCGGCCCTGGAAGTAGCGTTGCTTTTTCTCGATGGTTTTCGGAGCAACATCGAAGATGTAGCAGGAAAGCTCATCCACCTGCTGCCGCCCGACATAGGTGACGTTGTATTTCGGCAGGTCTTCGGCGTTTAAGACAAACGGCTGGACGTTGCGCACATCGTCGAGGTCCTGCTCGCTCAACTGGATGCGCCGCAGCGTGTCCGGCGGCGCGAACGTGACCTTTTCAAATCGCTTGCTATCGGGCGTGAACACGATTTCACTCGTCATGCGGTACTCGCCGTCCGGTCGATCGTCGTCGTCAATTGTCTGGATGGAAAAAGTCTGCGTATAGGTATAGTTGCTGCGTTCGAGTCTGAACTCTGATTCGCGTTCCGAGAATCGCTTGATGATCTGGTCCACGGGCTGCTTTGGCGGCTCGTTCAGGATCGGGCTGTCGCCTGGGGAATGGATTGACTGCGGCGGCGGCGAAGAATGATACGTCTGACTCGCGGGTTGCTGTTGTTGCGGCGGCGGAGGGGGCGGGGGAGCCTGCGTGCGCGGAGAAGGAGGATGCGGCAGCGGGCCGGGGTCTTGCGCGTCTGCGGCGAGAGAAAGCCCGAGATAAAGGGCGGCGGCGAGTAAAAGCGTCAAACTGTAAGTCCATTGTCTGGTCGTTGGGGACACAGCAAACCTCGCTAGTAAAAAGCTTATATCTCTATAGAGTTTACCTTAAGGCGCGGGGTTGCATGGCCCTCAGGTGGATCGCCACTTCAGAAACACAGCCGCAAGCGGAGGAAGCGTAAGAGCCAGCGAATAGCGTCGCCCCTGCCACGCGTGTTCGCCCGCGTTCATCCCGCCCAGGTTGCCAACGTTGGAGCCGCCATAGCTTGCAGCGTCGGTGTTCAAAACTTCTTCATAGTGGCCGGGACGGGGCACGCCAATGTGATAGCCATAGCGCACCACGGGCGTTGCGTTCAGGATTACGATCAGAATCTCATCCGGATTCTTGCCGCGACGAATGAAGGAGTAGACGCTGTTGTCAGAGTCGTTCGCGTCCACCCATTCGAAACCCTGCCAGTCGAAATCAACCTGGTGCAACGCGGGTTCGCTCGCCAGAAGCTTGTTCAGGTCAGCCGCCAGCCGTTGAATGCCACGGTGCGAATCGTGTTGCAATAGATGCCAGTCCAGGCTGCGTGTTTCGCTCCATTCCTGCCGCTGCGCGATTTCCTGTCCCATGAACAGCAGCTTTTTGCCGGGATGCGCGTATTGATAGGCCAGGAGCAAACGGAGATTCGCGAACTGCTGCCACATGTCTCCCGGCATTTTGTGCAGCAGAGAGTTTTTCCCGTGGACGACTTCGTCGTGCGAAAAGGGAAGCATGAAGTTTTCGCTGAACGCGTAGAGCAGCGAAAAGGTGAGCTTGTTGTGCTCGTACCGCCGGTAAATGGAGTCCTTGGAAAAATAGCTCAGCGTGTCGTTCATCCAGCCCATGTTCCACTTCAGGCTGAAGCCCAACCCGCCTAGATACGTCGGCCGCGAAACTCCCGGCCAGGCCGTCGACTCCTCGGCGATTGTCAGCACGCCGGGGAAACGCTGATGGACCACTTCGTTCAGCCGCTTGAAAAAATCGATAGCGTCCAGATTCTCGCGTCCGCCATAACGATTGGGAACCCATTCTCCGGGCTGGCGCGAATAATCGAGGTATAACATCGAAGCGACGGCGTCCACGCGCAATCCGTCAATGTGGTATTTGTCCAGCCAGAAAAGCGCGTTGGAAATCAGGAAATTCACCACCTCATTGCGGCCGTAGTTGTAGACCAGCGTGCCCCAATCGGGATGCGAGCCCTGGCGCGGATCGGAGTGCTCGTAGAGATGCGTGCCGTCGAACTGCGCCAGGCCGTGCGTGTCGCGCGGAAAATGCGCGGGCGTCCAGTCAAGCAACACGCCCAGGCCGGCCAGGTGGGCGCGGTCCACAAATTCCATGAAGTCGGTGGGGGATCCGTAGCGGCTGGTTGCGGCAAAATAGCCCAGCGTTTGATAGCCCCACGAACCGTCGTAGGGATGCTCCATGATGGGCAGCAGTTCGATGTGCGTGTAGCCGAGTTCCTTGACGTATGGAATCAGCTGATCGGCAAGTTCGCGATAGCTGAGCCACCGATTGTTTTCTTCGGTTATGCGCCGCCAGGAACCGAGGTGCACTTCGTAAACACTGACGGGCTGCTCCAGCCAGTTTTTCTGGAAGCGCCGCTGCATCCAGTCCGCGTCGTTCCAGGAATGTTTGTCCAGTCGTGCGACGACCGAGCCGGTGTTCGGCCGCAGCTCCGAACGGAAACCGTACGGATCGGCCTTCAGGGGCAGAACATTGTTTTGCGGCCCCACGATTTCGTATTTGTAGATGACGTTTTCGCCGAATTCGGGGATAAACAGTTCCCAGATGCCCGAATTGCCGCGCGAGCGCATCGGGCTGACACGGCCGTCCCAACCGTTGAAATCGCCAACAACGCTGACGCGGTTCGCGTTGGGAGCCCACACAGCAAAGTGCACGCCGCTGACGCCTTCCAGCGTCTTTAGATGTGCTCCGAGTTTTTCGTAAGTGTCGTAATGACGGCCTTCGCCCATCAGATAAAGGTCGAATTCGGTAAGAAGATAAGGGAAGGCGTATGTGTCGTGCGCTTCCCAGACGTCGCCGTACTCGTTGCGAAAGCGAAGGCGATAACTGGAAGCGGCTGGAGCGGCTTCGCCTGGCGTAGGAAGTGTAGCCTCGAAAAATCCCGTGTCGCGGTAGCGCCGCATGGGAATCGGTTCGGGCTTGCCTGGCAGGATGATTTGCGTTTCGACGGCGCGCGGCTGAAACGCTCGGATGGACCAGAGGCGCCCCTGCGGCGAGTCCACTGGATGCGGCCCGAGCAGCCCGAAGGGATCCGCGTTACGCGCGCCCAGCAGGGAAGCGAGGCGAGCGCCGAAGTCGTCCACGGCCGCAACTTTTGCACGGGAAGGGGTCAATTCAGGCACGCGGCCATTCTAGCGGAAGCCACGCGCATGGCCAACTGGCGATGCGAACCCAGTTGCGCAGGTGCTTGGGAAAGGGAAGAACCCGAAGCGGGCTTGCAGGGTGGCGAGGTGCAGGATAAAGTTGGCGGGCGGTGTCGATGTTCGGTGCGACTCCGGTAAGTCGAAATTGCCAATGCAGGGAGAATTTGTGAAACGCAAAATCGCCTGGGGCGCCTGGATGGTGTTGGTGATGGGAACTACCTTTGGACTGAACGCTTTTGCGCAAGACCGTTCGCAAGGCCGCTCAATGGTGATTTCGCGGCAGGGAATTGTGGCTGCGGAGTCGCCGCTGGCCGCGCAAGCCGGCGTGCGCATCCTTGAGCAAGGCGGAAACGCCGTCGACGCGGCGATCGCCACGAACGCGATGATGGGTGTCGTCTCTCCGATGATGAACGGCATCGGCGGCGACCTCTTCGCCATTGTGTACGACGCGAAAGCCAACAAGCTCTACGGCCTGAACGCCAGCGGCTGGGCGCCGAAGAATCTCACTCCGGAATTGCTGAAGAAAAAAGGCCTGCGCGACATGCCAGAGACGGGCGTGAACACCGTCACCGTTCCCGGCGCCGTGGACGGTTGGCAGAAACTGGCCGACAAATTCGGCCGCAAGAAATTAAGCGACGACCTGGCACCCGCCATTCAAACCGCGCACGCCGGCTTCCCCGTCACCGAGTGGGTGGCGATGTATTGGAGCGGCGCAACAGACTACCTGCGCGGCGACGATGCCGCCGCAAAATTGTATTTGCCGCAGGACCGCCCTCCCAAAGCCGGCGACATTTTCGCCAATCCAGATCTGGCAGGGTCACTGCAGCAGATTGCGGCACACGGGCGCGACGCTTTCTATAAAGGTGAAATCTCCAAAAAGATTCTGGAGACAATCGAACGCCACGGCGGCGTGATGACTCCCGAGGATTTGGCGGAGTTTTCCAGCGAATGGGTAGAGCCCATCTCCACCACTTATCGCGACTGGACTGTCTACGAATTGCCTCCCAACGGCCAGGGGCTCGCCGCCCTCGAAATGTTGAATATCATGGAAACGTTTCCGCTCGGCCAGCAGAAAGACTACGCCTACGGCTCTGCAAACGCCCTGCACGCCATGATCGAATCCAAGAAACTTGCCTACGCCGACCTGAAAAAATATATCGGCGAACCGCGCGGCCAGAAACTCCCTGTTGCCACGCTTCTTTCGAAAGAGCACGCTGCCGCGCGCGCCAAGCTCATCGACCCCGACCACGCCAATTGCGACCCCAGCGCCGATCCACGCGTTGGGAACGACACCACCTTCCTCACGGTCGTCGACCGCGACGGCAACATGGTTTCCCTCATTCAAAGCAATTTCGATTCATTTGGCTCAGGAATCGTCGCGCCAGGAACCGGCTTCGCCCTCCACAATCGTGGCGCATTATTCACGCTTGATCCTGGGTCGCCGAACCTTCTCGCCGGCCGCAAGCGCCCCCTCCACACGATTATTCCGGCCTTCGCGCAAAAGGGCGACACTCGCGTGGCCTTCGGCATCATGGGCGGCTGGAACCAGTCACAGGCTCACGCGCAATTCATCGCCAACATGGTGGATTTCAAGATGAATATTCAAGCGGCGCTGGAATCGGCCCGCTTTTCGAAGCACTCGTTCGGCGGTTGCGACGTGCAGATGGAAAACCGCTTCTCGCAAAAGACGCGCGAAGATCTGGCTGCGAAGGGGCACAAGATCGAACTCATGGGTGCCTTCTCCTCCGCGATGGGTGGCGGGCAAGTGGTCTTGCGGGACGCCTTAAAGGGCATCAACTACGGCGCTTCCGACCCCCGAAAGGACGGCGCCGCCGTGCCAGAGTTACCAGTCGAATAAACTACTGTTCGATATACAGGTGAGTACTCCCCGAAACCGGTACGTTTGGGGCAGTACGGCAAAAAAATTCCGCTGACCTGTGCGGAATGTGAACGGCGTTTCCTATCCTCGCTCCGCAAGAGACTTACTGCTCACACTAAGTGCTCTATTATCAATGCGCTGCGCGTTGGTACCCCTGGCGAGTAACTTGCACATCTTATAGCTTCCATCCAGCAAGTGGCTTGGAAAAACGAGTGCGAGTGGGAGGGTCCCGGGGTATGCAAGTTTCAAAATGGTTCCCAAGCAAGTGCCTGATGGTCGTCGGAGTCGGTTTTGTAGCTCTGTCCTGTGCCCCGAACGGCCGCGCGCAGAGCGACGACGTCGCCGGCCAGTATGTCTGCTCTGAAGCTCACGTGGCTGGAAAGCCCGTGCCGTGCACCGCGGCTCCGCTTTCGCTGAAGAGCGACGGCAAGTTCGAACTCCAGGGTCGCGAAGGCGATTACCTGGTTACCGGAAATTGGGTTGAGCTGAACGGCACGGTTCTGAAGTCGCGCGCGAAAAGGGAGGCCGGCCACAAAATCGTTTTCCGCTTCTCCAACAGCAAAGGCGCCTGCGAAATGATCTACGAGCGCCGCGTAGCCGAAATGGGCAAAACTAAACTCGGATAACCAGAACTCAAGGCAGAGGTGCGTCGAACGCAGCCGCGGCGATTTCCCCCAACGCCTGCCCCGCGATTTTCTGCGCGCTCTCCGGGTCCGCCGGCATCGCGACATGATTCACATAAGCCGCAAACGCCAGTGTCTTTCCGGCTTTTGTCTGCACATAGCCCGCAAGACCTTTTCCATTCAGCATCAGGCGTGAATTCAGCTTGTCCTCCGCGGCGAACGTCCCAGTTTTTGCGAACACATGTCCCGCGCCCGGATTGTCTTTCTGAATCTTAGCCAGCGTCCCGTCTTTTCCAAGAATCGGCAGCCCATTGTAGAAAACCGGAAAGTCCGGCCGGGTTTTCCAGTAGGCAAGGTAGTGGCACATAAAATCAGGGCTGAAAAGATCTGCCCAGTCGCCTCCCGCGCCGTCGCCTTGCGACGCGCCGGAGAGATCGAGTTTCGCATCCGTCAGAAACGCGCGCTCCAGCTTGAATCCTGCGGAAAGAGGATCTTTAGTATTTTTCGCGACGAGCAGTCCCAGGAAATAAGGTCCCATACCAGCGTGAAGATTCTGGCTCACCTTCAACGTGATTTTGATCTCTTCGCTCAGTGGAGGCGAGACGTGTTCGGCCATCTGGTTCTCCGAGGCATAAAACCTTTGGAAAGCAGCGAAATCCTTGACGACCGCTCCAGATTTTTTCGCCTTAATCTCGATTCCTTTGGCTTCGAGCGCCTCCCGTAGCACCCACGCGGCAAATGGCGTAGGCGAAGGAATCTGATAGGCCACTGTATTCAGCCCACTGCCCTGGGGCACGTTTCCGGAGAAAGTGATTTCCCAAGACCCATCGGGGCGCGGGGCCGGATCCGTTGCGTCAAACGACACCTTGGAATCGGCTGGGCCGGTGGTCATCGCGTTGACGAAATGAAAATAGGAAGTCTGCGGCGAAATGCCGAACGCCACCGGGTCGCCCGCTTTTGCTCCCGGCGTGGCGGTCAGGTCGATGATGTTGTCGTTCACTATGATCGAGGACATCGTGACGCCCGTGCCGCCTTCGTGCTCTCCGTCAGGCATCAGGCCGGTGTCCACGTAAACGCGCCCCTCGATTTTGCGAATGCCTTTGGCCGCCACTTGCGCCGCGAAATCCTTGATGACAGCCAGCGGATCGCCGGGTAGCGCTGGCCCGTTGTAGGAGTGATCCTCATCCATGAAGCCAAGCGTGCCGTCCGGCTGAATGCGATTCGAAAGATTGGGGTCCCCGCTCGCAACAAGGATCAGATTGCCTTTCAGCGTCCCGTGCTTGTCGATTGGGCCAGTGCGATAAATGTGGGTATGAAACCGATAGTCGGGGCCGAGTTTCGCGAGCACCGTGCCTTCCGTCAGCAGTTTGGTCGTGGAAGCGGGAACAAAAAGCTTGTCGGCATTCAGAGCGTAGACAACTTTCCCGGTTTCCAGATCGTAAAATTCAATGCCGAAATTCGAGCGCGCGAACTCCGGCCGCGACGTGACCCTAGTGATGCGCTCCTCAAGCGAGGCCAGGGACTGCGCCTGCGTGCACGGTGCGTCAAAAAGGACCAGAAGGAAAAATACAGGCGTGGCCAGGAGACTTGCGGAAAAGAAGCGGCTCGGGTTCGAAAGCAAGCAGTTCACCTCACTGTGCGACATTTTTGTCAAATATGGGTTGTGGCAGAGCGATTTTCTCAAACG
>DATHOY010000050.1:0-5060 GCA_035484435.1 Vulcanimicrobiaceae bacterium
CCGACAAGTTGGCGGCGCTGAAGACGGCGCTGGAAGCGGAGCCGGAAGTCGCAATTGTGTTCGGTTCGGAACTGGCCGGTAAGGCGATTGAAGACGTTGTCGCGTTCGGCTCGAAACTGCCCGGCAAGGTTCGCTACATGGCCTTGGGTGATTATGCGAATTCGCGCGGTGCGGCGGACATGGGCGTGCTGCCGGATCGTTTGCCGGGCTACGCATATCTGGACAACAAAACGGTTGCGGAATCGCTGGCAAAGCATTGGGGAGCTCAGCTTCCCACGAAGCCGGGCATGACGGCGCCGGAGATGATTGAAGCAGCGCAATCCGGAAAATTAAAGGCGTTGTATGTGGTCGGGGCAAACCCGTTCGCGCACTTCGGAAAATCCGGCGCGGGCCGGGGCAACCTGGGACTGCTGATCGTTCACGAACTTTTCATGACCGAGACCGCGCAATTGGCTGACATTGTATTCCCCGCCGCTTCCGCCTACGAAAAAGACGGAAGCGTCACCAACACGGCGGGGGAAATTCAGTTGCTGCACAAGGCCGCTGAAGTAATGGGCGCGCGCAGCGACTTTGACCTGCTGCGCATCGTGTCGCATCAACTGGAGCGCGCGGGGCTAGGCAAAGCGTTCCACTTCAAAACGCCTGGGGCCGTGTTTGATGAGATTCGCAAGGCGGTGCCGGGATACAACGTGCAGCCCACGGGCTTGCTGACGGGCGGAGCCGAACCGACGAAGATCCAGTTCGCCCGGAACGGCCACGCGCCATACGACGTGCCGCTGCAGCTTATTCGCCCGGCGAACGACAATTTGTTTACCAGCGGAACGCTGGGACGCTTTTGCACGATGATGCAGACCTTGCCGGAGGCCGAAGCGAAACCGTGAGCGAAATTCTAGCCAAGTACGGGTTTCTGATCGTTCCGATCGTCAAGGTCCTAATCCTTGTTTTCGTTGTGCTGACGCTGGACGCGTATCTCACGTGGCTCGAGCGCAAGGTGATTGCGCACATCCAGGCGCGCTGGGGACCCCATCGCGTGGGCCCGCACGGCTTGCTGCAGCCGCTGGCGGACGGCATCAAGTTCATCCTGAAGGAAGACCCCATGCCCACGGGTGTGGACAAGAAGGCGTATTTCTTCGCGCCCTTCCTCACGCTGATGCTGGCGCTGACTTCGCTGTCGGTAATTCCCTTCGGGCCGGATATCACCATCTTCGGCTACACCACGAATTTTGGCATTGCCGACGTGAACATCAGCCTGCTGGTGCTTTTCGCCATCACTGCGCTGGGCGTTTATGGAATAGCGCTTGCCGGGTGGGGTTCGAACAACAAATATTCGCTGCTGGGCGGCCTGCGCAGTTCGGCGCAGATGATCAGCTACGAATTGGCGCTGACGCTGTCGGTGGTGGGCGTGCTGCTGATCGCCGGGGATTTTAGCCTGAAGCACATCGTCGAGAAACAGGCTGGGGATTTTGGGCTGCTAAGCTGGAACATCGTCGGGCTGACCAAAGGCGGCGGAGGTTTCACGCAAATCATCGGCTGCATCTGTTTCTTCATCGCCGCGATTGCGGAAACAAATCGCGTTCCCTTCGACTTGCCGGAAGCGGAATCGGAGTTGGTGGCGGGCTTTCACACCGAATACGCTTCGATGAAATTCGCAATGTTTTTCATCGGCGAATACACCAGCATGATCGCCGTCTCGTCGCTGTTCACCATTTTGTTTTTTGGCGGCTGGCTGTCTCCCTTCCCCGCTTCCTGGACAGTGACACACTACCTGCCCTCAATCATCTTCATACCGCTGGGATTGTGGGTGTTCTACGACGGAATTCGCTACGAAACGATGCTTGGCCGCTTGATTCTGCCGGGACTGGGTGCGGTGTTTACCTTGCTCGGCTTCGCACTTTTTCTTTTCTCGCCCGTGAACGAGGCCATTCAAGGCCCTTTCTGGTTCTTCGCGAAAGTCGGGTTTGTGCTGTTCTTTTATATCTGGATGCGCGGCACCTTGCCGCGCTTCCGGTATGACCAGTTGATGGATTTCGGCTGGAAATTCCTGCTGCCGGTTTCGATCGCCAACGTGGTGCTGACCAGTGCGGTTCTTATGTGGAGAATGAAGTGATGAGCGGCGTTCTGGTGATTTTCTTTCTGCTGGCGGGCCTGGCGGTCCTCGGGGCGGTGTCCCTGATTCTGCAAAGCCACCCGATTCACAGCGCATTGTCGCTGATCCTGGTGATGGTTTCACTAGCGGGCCTGTACCTTTTGATGGGCGCGGAATTCATCGCGGCCGTGCAGATCATCGTTTATGGCGGCGCGGTGATGGTGCTGTTTATTTTCGTGATCATGCTGCTGAACGCGGGCGTGGAAGAACGGACGAATTTTTCGAAGATGGCTACGTTCGGCGGAGTTCCGCTGGCGCTGGCGCTGGGCGGGATCATTGCCGCGGGGATTGCTCGATCGAGCAGCCAACTTGCTGCCCCGGTAGCGGCCCAGGGGGAGCTTACCTCCACGCGGGACCTCTCAAAGCTTCTGTTTTCCGAATTTGTGTACCCGTTTGAACTGACGTCGTTTCTGATCCTCGTTGCCATCCTGGGCGCGATTGTGCTCGCCCAGCGGGAGAACTGACATGGTCCCGACAAGCTACTACCTGGTATTGAGCGCCATCCTGTTCGGGCTGGGCGTGGTGGCGTTCGTTTTCAAGCGCAACATCATTACCCTCTTCATGGCCATCGAGTTGATGTTGAATGCGGTCAATCTGGCGTTTGTGGCGTTCAGCCAGGCGCTGGGCAAGCCGGATGGCGAAGTTTTTGTGTTGTTTGTGATCGTAGTGGCGGCGGCGGAAGCAGCTGTGGGGCTGGGCATCATCATCCTTACGGCGCGCAACCGGCGTTCACTGAACGTGGAGCACGTGGACCTGCTAAAACTCTAATGCCGATACTTGAAAATCTCTGGATTATTCCGCTGCTGCCGCTGCTGGGCTCGGCGATCAACGGCCTGTTTGGCGCGAAGTGGTCGAAGACCATCGTGAACAGCGTCGCGCTCGGGTCGACCGGCATTTCGTTCCTCTGCGCGGTCGAGGCGGTGCGCGAATTCCTCGGCTACTACGAAACCAGCCACAAGGCGTGGGTCAAGCCGTTCTTCGACTGGATTGTAGCGGGCGGCTTCCGCGCGGGATTCGATCTGCAACTCGATCATCTCACCGTGGTGATGCTGCTCGTCGTCACCGGCGTTGGCTTCCTGATTCACATCTATTCGACCGGGTATATGGCGCATGAAGAGGGTTACTACCGTTTCTTCTCCTACCTGAATTTGTTCATGTTCTTCATGCTGATTCTGGTGCTGGCGGCAAACTACGTTTTGCTGTTTGTCGGCTGGGAAGGCGTAGGGTTGTGCAGCTACCTGCTGATCGGATTTTACTACCTCCGGAAGTCGGCATCGGACGCGGGGAACAAGGCGTTCATCGTCAACCGAATCGGCGACTTCGGCTTCATGCTGGGAATGTTTCTGCTGTTCCGCACGTTTCACTCTCTTGATTTCGCAACGGTGTTTGCCGCCGCCGCAAGGCCTGAAGTCGCGGTCGAACCGATGGGGCACTTTGGCGTCCTGACAATCGCGTGCCTGCTCTTGTTTGTCGGGGCCACGGGCAAGTCCGCGCAGCTTCCTTTGTATGTGTGGCTGCCGGACGCGATGGAAGGGCCGACGCCTGTCAGCGCGTTGATTCACGCCGCGACGATGGTCACCGCGGGCGTGTACATGGTGGCGCGCTCGCATGTCCTGTTCACCCATGCGCCCACGGCGATGTACGTGGTGGCGATCGTCGGCTGCGCGACGGCGTTTTTTGCGGCGACGATTGGCCTGGTGCAATCCGATATCAAAAAAGTTCTGGCGTATTCCACCGTCAGTCAGTTGGGCTATATGTTCCTGGCCTGCGGCGTGGGCGCATTCGGCGCGGGCATTTTCCACCTGATGACTCACGCGTTCTTCAAGGCCCTGCTCTTCCTTTCCGCCGGCAGCGTGATTCACGCCATGGGCGGCGAGCAAGACATGTGGAACATGGGCGGCCTCGGTAAAAAAATCAGGACCACGTTCCTGTGCATGCTTTTCGGCACGATTGCCATTGCGGGATTCCCCCCGTTTGCGGCGTTTTTCTCGAAGGACTCGATTCTCTTCTCCGCGTACAACTACCCGGAGAACGGAAAGGCCTTCTATGCCGTCGGTTTGTTTGCCGCCATCCTGACGTCCTTTTACATGTTCCGGCTGATCTGGCTGACGTTTGCCGGAGAGAAGCGCTACGACGAGCATAAGGTGCACGTGCACGAGTCGCCGTTGAACATGACCGGTCCTCTGATGGTCCTGGCTTTCCTTTCGCTGACCGGCGGCTGGTTCGCTGCGCCCGCGCTTTGGGGCGGCAAGGATTACTTCGCGGAATTTCTTTCACCTGTGTTTGGCGCTGGTGAAGCGGGAGGCGGAGAAGCGGCGCAATCGTTGGAGCATATCCTCTCTGCCGTGGCCGTGCTTGCCGCAACCGCGGGATTGCTGGTGGCTTGGCGCATGTACTCGAAGACCGTGAAACGCGGAACATCAGAAGGCGTGCACAAGCTGCTCTACAACAAATATTACGTGGACGAACTTTACGCCGCCGTTGTGGTGCGCCCGCTGATGTGGCTCTCGACCAATGTGCTTTGGAAGGTTGTGGATTCCGGAATGATTGATGGGGCGGTGAACGGCGTGGCGGACGGAGCAGCGGCGGTTGGCGATACGCTCCGGCACACGCAGTCCGGCAACACGCGGAGTTACGCCGTGTGGGTGGTTGTGGGCGCGATGGTTCTGCTGGGCATCATCTTCTGGCCGATTCTGCATCCGGCGCTGTTTGGAGGGGTACGCTAATGGAACTCAGCGGACATCTCCTCTCGATTCTGACCTTCTTCCCTGCCATAGGCGCGCTGGCATTGCTCTGTCTGAAGAGCGAGGATGAGTACTGGATTCGCCGACTGACCTTTGTTGTTTCCGTCGCTGAGTTCCTCTTGTCGCTGATCCTGCTGCGCGTGGTGGCTATCGGCGCTCCGGGATATGCG
>DATHOY010000051.1:0-5162 GCA_035484435.1 Vulcanimicrobiaceae bacterium
CGCATGCCGATGCCTCCCTCTCTCCGCACCGCGGCACGCTGTATCTTGTCGCCACGCCGATCGGCAATCTGGAAGACATCACCCTGCGCGCGCTGCGCATCCTGAAAGAAGTGAATCAGATCGCCTGCGAAGACACCCGCCACACCCTGAAACTTTTGAGCCACTTCGAAATTCACAAGCCGCTGGTCAGCTATCACGAACACAATGAAATCACTCGCGCCCCGGAACTCGTCCACGCTATGGAGCAAGGCACCAGCGTCGCACTGGTCAGCGATGCCGGGATGCCGCTCGTCTCCGACCCAGGTTTCCGGTTGGTCTCGCTCGCCATTCGCCACCAGATTCCGGTGGTTCCGATTCCCGGCGCATCGGCCTTAGTCACAGCTCTTGCCGCTTCCGGCCTGCCCAACGAAGAATTTCTTTTCCTCGGATTTCTTCCGGCACGTTCCAGCGAACGTCGCCGCGCGCTCGAGCACCTGCGCATCGAAAACCGCACCATCATTCTCTACGAAGCGCCGCACCGCATCGCTGAAACGCTAGCGGACGCGCTCGCCATCCTGGGCGACCGCCCCGCTTGCCTGGCGCGCGAAGTGACAAAAATCCACGAAGAGTTCCGCCGCGGCACGTTGTTTGCTCTGGTGCAGTCGCTCGAAGAGCATCCCGTTCGGGGTGAAATCACTCTGATCCTCGGCCCACCGGAAACCGGCTCCCCTGGCGCGCAGGTGGATACCGCGCAATCCCTCGCCGCACGCGTGGATGAATTGATGCACCAAGCAAAACTCGATCGCAAGGAAGCCCTCAAACTCGCCGCCAAAGAACGCGGCATCACCCGCCGCGACGCCTACCGCCAACTCCTCGACGAAAATCCCCCTGAAGCCGAATAGTCGGCGGAGTGAGTCGGGCACTGCTTCGGAGTTTGATTTGAGCCCGTGGCACGAGCAACACCCAGCACCGGAGGTGCGGCAGACTTTAGCCCAGCCCGTAAGGGCTGGGGAAGCGATCCCCACACCGAAAAGCGCCGGAGGCGCGACACATTGTCTTGAAATGGAAATGGCTCAACGGAAAGATATGGCAGCGAGTCTTAAAACCGGCCACTACAAAAGCTCACAGCGAGGAATCGCTGTGCTCACGAAAACCTCAATATGCCGATTCCGACCGGAACATCCGCTGAAACCGCGGGCCCACAAATTGCACGCCCACCACTTTTTCGCCGTCGGTCAGCGACTCACTGATGTGTACGACTTTCCCCTGGGTTTCAAAATCCTGCGCGTCCCGTCGCGGCACGCCGACCTGGGCGGGAATCCTGATCTCCAGGCTTGAGCCGATTGCCACGTCGAACCGCGTGCGAAACGCGGCTCCGCTGCGGCACAAATTCTCGCTGGCGGTTTCTTCTTCGAAGGAAAATCCTCGCGCGTCGCGGCCGCGCACGCGCAAAGGCAGGCGGACCGCAATCCTACGTTCGGACCTCTTCATGGTGATGCTCTCGCTGACTGGGCTCATGGGCTGGGGCTCCATTGTCGGCGTTCTTTTCCACAAAGAAGCGATCCACGTTCTCGACCACTTCCTGCGGCGTGCGCGCCGAATGCACGATACGTCGAAGTTCGCTGCCGTTCTTGACGCTGTGCGTAAACCAGCATGCGAACTGCTTCATTTTTCCCACGCCGTCCGGTAGATTTGAGTTAAGAATTTTCTGGTAGTAGCCAGAGAGTAACTGCCGGCGATCTTCTTCCGTCGGCACGTCGTAGTGCCCCGTGGTGCGGTATTGCTCCATCTGGCGGAAGATCCACGGATTCGTAGCCGCCGCGCGGCCGATCATCACCGCATCGCATCCCGTTTCCTTCACCAAGCGCGCTGCATCTTCCGGCGACTGCACATCGCCGTTGCCGATCACGGGAATCTTCACGGCCTGCTTTACCGCCGCAATAATGTTCCAATCGGCTTTGCCGGTGTAGCCCTGCGCGCGCGTGCGCGGATGAATCGCCGCCGCTTCGACGCCGATCTGCTCGGCCATCTTCACCACTTCCACTGCAACGATGGATTTATCGTCCCAGCCTGCGCGCAATTTGATCGTCAGCGGAATTTTCACCGCCGCGCGCACGCTTTTGAAAATATCCTCAAGCAGCGGCAATTCGCGCAGCAGGCCGGAGCCGCCGCACTTCACCACTTTTTTCGCCGGGCAGCCCAAATTAATGTCCACGGCATCGTAGCCCAGGTCTTCCACCATGCGCGCCGCATCGGCCATCACCTGCGGATTCGCGCCAAACAACTGCGCCGCGATGGGATGCTCGTCCTCTTCAAAGAAAAGATAGCGCAGCGTCTTTTTCGCGCTGCGGGTGATGCCTTCTGAACTCGTGAACTCCGTCATCAGAAGGCCGCAGCTACCCAGGCCGCGAATCACGCGTCTAAACAGCGTATCCGTCACGCCCGCCATGGGCGCAAGGATCGTCGCCGGACGGATGACAAGGTCGCGAACTTTGTATTCGGCGGGAATCATGGCAATTTCACTATTCAGTTTATCAGGCTCTGGCGAGGGATGTCGCGCGGATGTTCGGCGGGTAACTTCATTGACTAGCGTCCCGGCGCATCGTACGCTGCCAATTAGAGCGAAATTGCGGTAATTTCAGGCCTTCATCATGCGCTGGTCATCACTACCCCACCGATTGCTTCTCACCCTGGCAATCCTCTTTGCCGCTGCGGCCATTTCTTACTCCGGCATCTGGATGTACGTTGAGCGCACAGCGCCGCAAGTGGAGTTGGGATTCAACAGTAAGCACAACAATCAGTACGACCAAAGCACACACTGCATGAAAGTTTCCGATGTGGTACCGGACAGCCCGGCGGAGCACGCCGGGTTGCGCGCCGGGGACCGCATTATCGGCGTTGACGGGCAGGCGCTTACCACGTCCCGCCCCTTTGATCGGGCGTACGCGCTCGGGAAACCGGGCGACTCCGTTCTCTTCACCGTCCAACGCGAAGGAGAGGCAAATCCGGTTGAGATTCACGGAATTTTCCGCGCCTCGTTGGAAGGTGGACCAGCGGAGGGTTTTGCCAAGACCTCCGCCATACAGATAACGCGTTCTTTCCCGGTGTTATTTCTACTGGTCGGGTTGACGGTTCTTTTTCTGCGGCTGAATGATCCAAATGCGTGGCTGCTTGCTTCGTTGTTTTGCGGATTTGTAGCCACTCCTGGTTTTTCCCATCCCATGGCTGCGATGGGCCACAACCTTCGTTCCCTTGCCGTTGTCTACCAGATGATTTTCTCCGCGCTTCTCTGCCCGCTCTTCTATATTTTCTTCGCGGTCTTCCCTGCTCGCTCGCCCATGGATCGCCGTGTCCCCTGGCTGAAATGGGTCTGCGTGGGCTTTGCCGTTGCCATGGCGCTGGCCGGAGTGTTGACCGGAGATCTAAGGGAACCCGGCGTCGCGTCGGATCTGTTTGGCGGAGCGGGGGAAAACATTCGCTTGTCGCTGATTTATGCGGATTACGTCCTGATCGGGCTGGGGCTCATGTCGCTCGCGTTGAACGCGTTTGCGGGAAGTTCCGATCCCTTCGTGCGGCGGAAATCCCGCGTGATTCTCTGGGGCACCTTGATCGGCGTACTGCCGCTGGTGGTGGAGCGCGCGGCGATTGACTTCACGGAGTACCGTCCTTCGTTCTGGGTAAACACGATCCTGGTTATCATCTGCGCGCTGTACCCGCTTTCCTTCGGGTATGCCGTAGTGAAGCACCGGGTGATGGAAATTCCGGTGCTGCTAAGGCGGAGCGCGCGGTATTTCCTGGTGCAACGGGGATTTGTGGTTTTGCTTTTCGTCGTGGCGCTGTCCGCGATCGCTTTTTTCTCGCATACGTTGTCCCGCTTTTTTCAACCTAATCCCAGCGCGGGAATGATGTTCAGCGCCGCCTTCGGAATTGCTCTGGTGTGGACTTCGGCCCCTCTCGTGAAGCGCGGAACCCAGCGCATCGACCGCGCGTTCTTCCGCAGTGCTTACGACGCCCGGATGATTCTGCAGGACCTCGCCGAGAAGGCGCGCACCGTGACCAGCCGCGGCGAACTGGCGCTCCTTTTGCAGCATCACCTCGAAAAAGCGCTGCATCCGAAGCATTTCATCTGCTATCTCGCCGGGGGCGACTTGAGACTTATCGCGGAATGCGGCAATCCGCCGCCCGGCGCGAAAACTCTCTCCCCTGGAATGGTTTCGCTCGCCATGCTGACCTTGCGCGGGAAATCGTGGGACGTGCCGCTTCCCGGCGAAGAAGGCATGGAAGACCTTGCCGTGCTGGCGCCGATTGCTCCGGAATGCCTGGTGCCGATTCTGGATCACGCCGGGCAGCTTTCCGGCCTGCTGGTGCTGGGGCAACGCCTTTCCGAAGAGCCGTATTCCAGTGAAGACAAACGCCTGCTGGATTCCGTGGCCAGCCAGGCCGGCATTGCGATTGAAAATTTCGGGCTTGCGGAAAAAATGGCGGAGCGGATGGAGGTGGACCGCCGCGTGGCTCGCGACATGGAAATTGCACGCGAAGTACAGTCGCGGCTGTTTCCACAATTCCTGCCGCCTCTAAAGACTCTGCAATACACCGGCAAGTGCATCCAGGCGCGCGTGGTCGGCGGCGATTATTACGATTTTCTCGACCTCGGCGCAGGGCGGCTCGGCATCGTGCTGGCCGATATTTCCGGCAAAGGTATCGCCGCGGCGCTGCTCATGGCGAACCTGCAGGCGAATCTGCGCAGCCGATTCATGGTTGCGCTTGAAGATCCGCACCAGTTGCTGCAATCCGTAAACCAACTTTTCGTGGAGAATACACCGGAGGACAGCTACGCCACGCTTTTCTACGCAGATTACGACGACGCGAATCACTGCCTGCGCTACGCGAACTGCGGGCACAATCCACCGCTGCTGCTACGCGCGAATGGCGACGTCGAGCGGCTGGAAGCGACCGCAACCGTCCTAGGCTTGTTCAGGGACTGGACCTGTGGCGTGAGAAAAGTTTCCGTCGGCCCGGGCGACGTGCTGGTGATTTACACCGACGGCGTAACGGAAGCACCGGACCAGGCGGGCGAAGAGTTCGGCGAATCGCGGCTGCTGGAAATTGTGCGCTCCCACCAGCAGTTGCCGGTAAAAAAGATGCTCTCCGCAATTCTCAACGAAGTTCAGCAGTTCAGCGGC
>DATHOY010000052.1:0-10414 GCA_035484435.1 Vulcanimicrobiaceae bacterium
GATGTACGCCGTTATACAGACCGGGGGAAAGCAATATCGTGTCGCACCGGGCGACACCATCCGCATTGAGCGGGTCAAGGGTGATGTGGGCGAGCAGGTGAAATTCGGGACCGTGCTGGCGGTACACACCGACGACAAGAAGGTCATGGCGGGTTCCGATGCGTCGCAGGCCAGCGTCACGGGCAAGATCGTGCAGCAGGGCCGGGCGAAAAAGCTCACCGTTTTGAAATTCAAGAAGACCAACCAGTACAAGATTCAGCGGGGCCACCGGCAGAACTATACGGCCGTGCAGGTCAGCGAGATCAAGCTTTAACAAATTTCCGGTTTTTCGATTTCGGCTGGCCGGTCTAAAGTCCGGCCACTACAGGGAAGGATTCGGTCATGGCACATAAGAAGGGCGGCGGCTCGTCCACAAACGGGCGCGATTCACACGGGCAGAGGCTGGGCGTAAAGCGGTTCGGCGGGCAGTTGGTGAACGCGGGAACGATCCTGATCCGGCAGCGCGGCACGCGGCACCAGCCGGGCGAGAACGTGTCCAAGGGCAAGGACGACACGCTGTTTGCCCTGGTGCGGGGCTACGTGAAGTTTGAGGACAAGGGCAACCGGGGACGCTTCATCAGCGTGACACCGGCGGCGGCAGCAGCGAAGGCCGCGAACTAAGTCCGAAGGCATGCGAGCGGCCCCGGCGCGAGTCGGGGCCGTTTTGTCTTTATGGGCATAAGAAGAAAGAGTCTTTAACACAGAGAACACTGAGTTTGGACAGAGTTCACAGAGAAGAGTAGGACATGTTTGTTGATGAAGCGAAAATTTCGGTGAAGGCCGGGGACGGCGGAAACGGTTGCGTGGCGTTCCGGCGGGAAAAATATGTGCCGCGGGGCGGGCCATCGGGCGGAGACGGCGGGCGCGGCGGAAGCATTTACCTGGAAGCGAATCCGAACGACAACACGCTGCTGCGTTACAGGTACAACCGGGAATTCAAGGCGGATCGCGGACGCCACGGCGAAGGCTCGAACTGTTCGGGCGTTTCGGGCGACGATACGATTCTGAAAGTGCCGGTGGGCACGCTGGTTTTTGATGCGACCGGAAATGTGTTGCTGGCGGATTTGAAGGAGCCGGGGCAGCGCTTGCTGGTGGCGCAGGGCGGGCGAGGCGGGCGAGGAAATCAGCATTTCGCGAAGCCGTGGCATCAAGCTCCGCGGGAAAAAGAAGAAGGCGAGCCGGGTGAAGAGCGTAGTTTGCGGTTGGAGCTGAAGCTGCTGGCGGATGTGGGACTCGTGGGATTCCCGAATGCGGGAAAGTCCACGCTGATTTCTGTGATCAGCGCGGCGCGGCCGAAGATTGCAAACTATCCGTTCACGACACTGGAGCCGAACCTGGGCGTGGTCAATGCCGACGGCGGCACGGGCGGCCATGGGACGGAACTGGGCCGGACGTTTGTTGTGGCGGATCTGCCGGGCTTGATTGAAGGTGCGAGCCATGGCGCGGGGCTAGGCATACGCTTTCTGCGGCACGTGGAGCGGACGCGGCTGCTGGTCCACCTGATTGATACCAGTGACATGGCGGAGATGGACCCGGTGAAGGCGTTTGAGATTATCGAAGGCGAGCTGGGCGCGTTCAGCGAAAAGCTGCTGGATAAGCCGATGATCGCGGTGGCGACGAAGCTGGACGCCACGACGGAGCAGACGAAACTCGAGGAGCTGAAGAAATTCTGCAAGAAAAAGGGGCTGGAATTTCACACAATTTCGGCGGCCACCGGCGACGGAGTGAAGGAACTGGTGAGGGGAATCGCGGACGCGCTGGACAAGATTCCGAAGGAAGCGGTTGAGGACGAGGATAGTGAAGTAGAAGGGGTAAAGGAAGTAACTGAGGTAGAGGATCCAGAGGGCGCGGTGATTGTGGATGACCAGGAAAATGAGGACTGAGACGGGTTCGGCAGTCTTCATTTCGTGAGAGAATTGGATAGGGGAGCATCCGGGAGGCGGATTGACGACTGCGCAGGCGAAAAGTACGGCGGCGAAACACCATCCGCGGCGGATTGCAATTTTTGGCGGCTCGTTTGACCCCATCCATTCCGGCCACCTGGCTGTAGCCCGGGCGGCAGACCGGCGATTCAATTTCGACGAAGTGCATTTCATTCCCGCGAGCCGTCCTCCGCACAAATTGAAGCAGCACCTGGCGCCGTTTCCGCACCGCTTCGCTATGGTCGCTCTTGCCGCGACGGAGCATCCGCATTTCGTGCCGTCGCTGACGGAGGCGGGCGAAGACTTCAGCGGGACACAGTTGCACTATTCGGTCGATACAGTGCGGTATTTTAGGCATGCGTATCACGGCCAGGGCGACCGGATCTTTTTCATCATCGGAGCGGACGCGTTTTTGGATATTCCGATGTGGAAGGAATACGAAACGCTGTTGGGCCTTTGCGATTTCGTGATTGCCAACCGGCCGGGCATTCGACTGGAGGCGCTGCGCCTGGTGATTCCGCCCGACCTGCACGGGCGCCGGGACGCGAAGCGCGAGAAGGAAGAAGAAAGCGTTGCGCACGGCTCGCCGATTGTGGCACGGCTGGATAAGACGACCGTGTACCTGCTGGAGAACGTGGCCAGCGAAGTGAGCGCGACCGATATTCGGCGAAAGGCCAGCCGCGGGCAATCGATTCACGGGCTGGTGTCCGCGCGAGTGGAAGAATACATTTTGAAACAGAGGTTGTACCGGTGAAACTCGAAAAACTACCGAAGGGCGTGCGACTGGCTGTCGAAGCCGCACAGGAGAAAAAAGCGGGCGCGATTACCGTGCTGGATTTGAGCGGCCTGAGCGCGTTCACGGAATATTTCGTGATCTGCACGGGCTACAGCACACCGCAACTGCAGGCGATCTGCTCCGAGGTGGAGGAAGTTCTGTACAAAGAGATGAAGCGTTCGCCGGAGCACCGCGAAGGCCGCCGCTCGGCGGAATGGGCGCTGCTGGATTTTGGCGGGTTCATCGTGCACGTGTTCGGCGAGCAGGCGCGGCGTTTTTATGATTTGGAGAGATTGTGGCGGCAGGCGCCGTCGCTGGTGTTGCCGGACGAGCCGGAAACGCACCGGCGGAGCGAGTTGTCGGAAAAAGCGGGATAGTGATTTTTTGATAGTGATTGTTCTGAGTGATTTTGTTCAGCCTCACTGTCGAGATAGATCGTCGATACTGAAATCTCAGCGAAGAGTTCTTCAGGGGCCAAAGCCCATCCTCATCGGACAGATTATGCCGGGGCTGAAGCCCCGGCCTCCTAAAGAAAAATCAAGACGACAAGCAGGAATGCCTGCGCCACTAGAGTAGACTTGGCCGATGAAGATTTGCCTGCTGATGCTGGGGAAGACGCGGCGGCCGGAAATGGTTTCGGCGCTTGGTGACTATGTGAAGCGGATTTCGCGGGCATGTCCCGTGGAGATTGTTGAAGCGCGCGATGCGGTTGCGGCGTTGAAGCGACTGGATGCTAATCGCGCGGCAGCTTCGGTGCTCCTGGACGCGGGCGGCAAGGTGTATGACTCCGACGCGTTTGCGGAATGGCTGGGAGAGCAGCGCGACCGCGGGATCCGCGAAGTGATTTTCGTCTGCGGCGACGCGGACGGGTTTCCCGAGAACCTGCGGGAACGTGTGAAGCAAAAACTTTCATTGAGCGCGATGACGTATTCGCATGAACTGGCGCGGGTAATGCTGGCGGAACAGATCTACCGCGCGTTCGCGATTCTGTCGGGCAGTCCGTACCCCAAATAGGCGATCCGGCCTCCTGTTGTCTGGTTGTCAGCGCGGAAGGTTGGATTTGCAGCGTTCCGTGGAATGATGTGCAACGATAAAAGCCATGGCCCTACGCATCGCCGCGGATAAAGACCAGCCTTCGGTGGCGATTGAAATTCCCATTGAAAAGCCGTTGCCGGATTACGACTTGGAGCAGGTGGAGCAGCCAACGCCGCGGGACATCGACGCGCTCCTGGTGTCGCAGGGATTTCGCGACCTGGTGGACGACGCACGTGGCGTGCTGACGGAGTTGGTGTGTAACCCGCCGCCACTGCCCAACACCACACATCTGGTGGACCTGGGGCTCTCCCACGTTCCCGATTTTGAAATTACGCAACTCACGGGCGCGATTTGCCCCGCGGATGATGGAGTATACCGGCCGGGTTTGTGGATCGTCCTGAAAGACAGAAAATCGCCGTCGAAGCAGACGCTGGGCGAAGTGGCAATGGAGCACGCGCGCATCGTTGCTCACGAACTGGTTAAGCGGCTCGGAATATAAGATCAAAGCGTTTCAATTCCGCATTTGTCAGGCTCCAGCTTGACGTTTGTGGCACAACTCCGCAGACTGGAATTATCCACACGAAATGACGCGCGTGACGAGGAATTGGAATTATGCCGGAAGGAAAAGGGCTGCTGATTGTTTACACCGGGCCGGGCAAGGGCAAGACCACCTGCGCGCTGGGCACGGCGTTTCGCGCGGTGGGGCAGGGGTTGCGCGTGCTGATGGTGCAGTTCATCAAGGGCTCGTGGCATTACGGCGAACTGGATGCCGCGGAAATGCTGGGCAAGGACAAGTTTGAAATTCGGCCGATGGGGCGCGGCTTTGTGAAAATCGGCGGCGCGGAGACGGATCCGGAAGATATTCGGATGGCGGAAGAGTGCTGGGAGTCGGGGCGCGCGGCGATTTATAGCGGCACCTACGACCTGGTGGTGCTGGACGAAATCAACTACACGATCAGCTACAAAATGCTGGACGCGGAGAAAGTGGTGGCGGCCCTGACGGGGCGGCCGGAGCAGGTGCACGTGATCTGCACGGGGCGAAACGCGCATCCCAAGCTGGTGGAGGCCGCGGACCTGGTGACGGAAATGAAGGAAGTGAAACACCCGTACACGAAGGGTATACTGGCGCAGCGGGGGATCGATTATTAGGGTGGCGGTCTTTGCCGCTGGGAATTTGATAAATGGATAACAGCGAACGGCGATCAGATAACAGGAAGCAAGAAGGAAACTAATAACTTAGAACTAAGGACTAAAAACTTTTCATGTCGTGGTTCAAGCGGGACAAAAAAGCGATTGACCAGGTGACGCCGCCGGAAGAGCGGCGGGTGCGCACGGAAGGGCTGTGGGTGAAGTGCGAGTCCTGCCGCGCCATCGTCTTCCGGAAGGACCTGGAAGAGAATCTGTTCGTGTGCCCGAAATGCCAGTTTCATTTCCGGGTGAATGCGAAAAGGCGCCTGGAGCTGCTGCTGGACGGCAAGTGGACGGAGCACAACGCGGGAATGGTTACGACAGACCCGCTGAAATTCGTGGACACCAAGCCGTACGCCAAGCGGATTAAAGAAGCGCAGAAAAAACTGGGCATGAACGACGCGGTGATTACCGCCGAGGGCAAGCTGAACGGCAAACCGGTGATCTGTTGCGCGATGGAATTTGGATTTATCGGCGGCTCGATGGGCGCGGTGGTCGGCGAAAAAGTGACGCGCGCGATCGAGATGTCGATGGAGACGCGGCAGCCGTTGATCGTGGTTTCGTGCTCCGGCGGCGCGCGCATGATGGAAGGCACGATCAGCCTGATGCAGCTGGCGAAAGTTTCGGCAGCACTGGCGCGGCTGGACGAGGAAAAGCTGCCGTACATTTCGGTGCTGACGGATCCGACCACGGGCGGCGTAACAGCAAGTTTTGCGATGCTGGGCGACCTGAACATTGCGGAGCCTGGCGCGTTGATAGGTTTCGCGGGGCCGCGGGTGATCGAGCAGACTATCCGCCAAAAACTGCCGGAAGGCTTTCAGCGCTCGGAATTTTTGCTGGAGCACGGATTCCTGGACGCCGTTGTACATCGCAAAGACATGAAGGGCTTCATCTCCAGCGCGCTCGACCTGCTGACCTCCTGAAATGAATTACGACAGCGCGGTTCGTTATCTACTTTCGTTGGGTCGCGAACTGGCGGCGCCCACCCAAGCCGCCGCGGCAAAATTCAATCTCGAAAACATAACCATATTGCTGGAGCGGTTGGGGCGGCCCGACCGCGCGTTCCCGTGCGTGCATATTGCGGGCACGAACGGCAAGGGCTCGACCGCGGCGTTTCTGGAAAAGATTCTGCGCGACGCGGGATTTCGCACCGGGCTGTACACTTCGCCGCATCTGGAACGGATCAACGAGCGCGTTCGTATTTCCGGAAAAGAGATTGCCGACGAGCGGTTTGCGGAGATTTTTACACGCATCCACGCAGTGATCGAGGAGTTGCTGGCGGAGGGCAAACTGCGGGCGCACCCGACGTACTTCGAATGCGTGACCGCGCTGGCCTTTGAAGCGTTTGCGCGGGAACGCGTGGATTTCGCGGTGATTGAAGTGGGGTTGGGCGGGCGGTTGGACGCGACAAACGTGGTGACCCCGCTGGTTTCCATCATCACGCGCATCGATTTTGACCACGAAAACTATCTGGGGCACTCGCTACGGGAAATTGCCGGAGAGAAAGCGGGCATTCTGAAACCGCAGGTGCCCGCGGTCTTCGCGGCGCAACTGCCGGAAGCGCACGAAGTTCTTGTGGCGCGTGCAACGGAGTTGCGCTGTCCATTTATCGAGACCGCCGAATTGTTTCGCGTCGAAAAGGAAGCGCTTGCGCACGGCTGCGTGCGCGCCACCGTCGCGGAAACCTCCAGTGGACAATTATTTTCGCTGGAACCACAACTCGCCGGGCGCTTTCAATTACAGAACGCGTTGAATGCCGTGGCGGCTGCGCGGATACTACAGAACCGCAGCTATCGCATCACCGACGAAAATATCGTGCAGGGAATCGCCACGGCGGAATGGCCCGGACGGCTGGAAAGATTACAGACGCGGCCGGACGTGTATCTGGACGGCGCGCACAATCCGGGCGCTGCGCGTGAGCTGGCGCATTTTCTGGAAGAGAATTTTGCCAATCGCAAGGTGTACCTGATTTTCGGCGCCATGCGCGACAAGGCCGTGGACGAAGTTACCGGAATGCTTTTCCCGCACGCGCACGAAGTGATTTTCACGCAACCGGGGACGCCCAGGGCGGTCAGCGCACGGCAGCTTGCAGAGATGGCCGGCGACCACGCCGCGAAATTCATTGTGATCGACGATGCGCAGAAGGCCCTCGAATCCGCGCTTTCGAAAGCCGGCCCGGAAGACGCCGTTTTCATCACCGGGTCGTTGTACCTGGTGGGCGAATTGCGGCATGTTTGGAATGCGCGCAGAAAAGTCGCATCGCGCTAGAAAAGACCGTAGAATGGGGCTTCTTTCCGGTTGCTGCCGGCCGCGCGGCCGGCGTTCTGTTTTGTGGGAGCAAAGAATTTAAGGTAGAGCTTCGAGCCCATGGAAAAAACAAAAGTTGCGGGGACAAATTCGAGCGCGCCGCTGGTGGGTATTATCATGGGCTCCACGTCCGATTGGGAGACGATGGAGCACGCCGCGAACACGCTGCGCGAGTTGGGCGTCCCGCACGAGACGCGCGTTGTTTCCGCGCACCGCACCCCGGACCTGCTTTTCGAATATGCCTCGACCGCCGAAAAACGCGGCATCGAAGTGATTATCGCAGGCGCGGGCGGCGCGGCGCATTTGCCAGGGATGGCCGCGTCGAAAACGGTTCTTCCCGTGTTGGGCGTACCCGTGGAGTCGAAGGCGCTGAAGGGACTCGACTCGTTGCTCTCGATCGCACAGATGCCCGGTGGCATTCCCGTCGGCACGCTGGCGATTGGAAAAGCGGGCGCGATCAACTCGGCTCTGCTGGCAGCGGCGATCGTCGGAATCAAGCATCCGTCGATTCGCGAGGCGCTGCGCGCGTTCCGAATCGCGCAGACGGCAAAAGTTCTTTCGCAGCCCGATCCCGCCGCGGCGGCGCGAAAGGCGCTGAACGCCGTGCACGCGCAACTTTCCGGAAAGAAAAAGAAATGACCATCGGCATCCTGGGCGGAGGACAACTCGGCTATATGTTGGCTCTAGCCGGTTATCCGCTGGGGCTGCATTTCCGGTTCCTGGATCCCTCGCCGGAAGCGCCGGTCGGCCGCATCGCGAATCGCGTCACCGCTGATTTTAATGATGAACTGGCACTCCAGAAGTTTTCGCACGGGCTTGAAGTCGTAACCTACGAATTTGAAAATGTGCCGGTGGCGGCGGCGAAATTCCTCGCCGAACGCGTGCCCGTGTATCCGCCCGCGGCGGCACTGGAAGAGGCGCAGGAACGTTTGCGGGAAAAGAGGCTATTCCGCAGGCTGGAGATTCCGACGACGGAATTTGCGGAGATCGTTAAGCGGGAATATCTGGATGAGGCGGTGAAACTGGTTGGATTGCCGGCGATGCTGAAAACCTGCCTGATGGGCTACGACGGGAAAGGGCAGTGGCTGCTGCGAACGGCGGAGGACGTGGAAAAGGCCCGGCCGGAATTGCCGGATGTGCCGCTGATCCTGGAAAAGTTTGTTCCATTCACGCGCGAGCTTTCGATTCTTGGCGTGCGGGGACGCAGCGGGGAGATTGCGTTCTACCCGCTGATCGAGAACCATCACCGTGGCGGGATTTTAAGGTTGTCGCTGGCCCCGGCGCCGAATTTGACGGCGAGTCTGCAACAGGAAGCGGAACGCGCGGCGCGAAAGGTGCTCGAAGAGCTCGAGTATGTCGGAGTCTTGTGCATCGAATTTTTCGAATTTGGCGGTCGGCTGCTGGCGAACGAGATGGCTCCCCGCGTCCACAATTCCGGCCACTGGACGATTGAGGGCGCGGTGACCAGCCAGTTTGAAAATCATTTGCGCGCGATTCTGGGGATGCCGCTGGGCTCGACGGCGGCGGTAGGCGTTTCGGCGATGATCAACCTCATTGGCGAGATTCCTGAAAGCGCGGAGGTGCTGAACGTTTCGAACGCGCACCTGCATCTCTACGGTAAAGAGCCGCGCGCGGGACGCAAGCTCGGACACGTTACCGTGCGGGCGGACCAGTTCGACAAGTTACAGCAGCGATTGAGTGCACTGCCGGGATTCTTCCGCCGGCCGGAATATTGCCTGGAGAAAGCTTTGCCGGAATTGCTGGCGAAGCGGGCGTAACGTAGCGCCGTTACACTTGCAGGACGTCGCCATCGCGGGCGACGAGTTCGTAGAGCACCGGGTTGACGAAAAAGCCGAGCAGGAGGCGCGACAGAAGTCCCGCGACGACGACAATCGCGAAGGGTTTTTGCGTGTCGCTGCCGACCCCGGTGGACATGGCCGCGGGAAGCAGGCCGAGGCACGCGACAAGCGCCGTCATCATGATCGGGCGGAGGCGAAGCAACGAAGCTTCCAGTGTGGCTTCGCGAACGTTCTTGCCCTCAAGCCTCAGCTTGTTGATGTAGCTGACCAGAATTACCGCGGTTTCCACCGAAACACCAAGAAGCGCCAGCAGCCCCAGCGCGCTGGAAACGCTGAGCGGCGTGTGCGTGAGCTTCAGCGCAATCAACGCACCGACCGGCTCGGTGAGGACGACGCCGAGCGCAATGGTGATGGGAAACTTGAAATTCCCATAAAGCGCAAACAGAATCAGGAAGATTAGAAATATCGCCAGCGGGCCGATGATGTAGAGCTGCGCCTTGGCGTCGAGCAATTCGCTGTACTCGCCGCCCCAGTCGAGCCGGTAGCCTTCGGGAAGATTTACATTCTTTGAGATTCCCTGCTGCCCGGACTTGACGATGCCTTCCAGGTCCCGCCCCTCAATCGAAAACTGAATGCCGATGTAGCGCGAATTATTTTCGCGATAGATAAAGGAAGCGCCGGTGGATTCCTTGAGCGTGGCAAGTTCGGAAAGGGGAATTTGCTGGCCGGCGGGAGCGGGGACGAGCAGGTTGCCGATTTCGTGCGCGTCGGAACGGAATTTCGGGTCCATGCGCACAACCAGATCGAATAACTTTTCACCCTGAATCACCTGCGTTGCGGCTTGGCCGCCAATCGCGGCCTGCACCACGCTCTCGACGTCGGCGACGTTGATGCCATAACGCGCAATTTTGGCGCGATCTGCTTCGATCAGCAGGCTGGGCTGGCCGAGTTCGCGCACGACGGTGAGTTCGGTGAAGCCGGGGGTTTTCTCAAGAACATTCTTGATTTCAACGGCCTTTTTCTCCAGCACGTCCAGATCGGGCCCGAAGATTTTCACCGCCAGCGCACTTTTCAACCCAGTGAGGGCTTCGTCCACCGCGTCCTCGGCTGGCTGGGTAAAATTGAAAATCACGCCGGGATACGCATCGAGTTTCTTCTGCAGGTCGGCGATCAGCTGTTCTTTCGTGTGGATCCGGGATTGCGACCAGGATTTGTCGTTGTAGGGCTTCAGGCCAACGTAGAATTCGCAATTGAAAAAGCCGGTGGGGTCGGTGCCGTCGTCGGGCCGGCCAAGTTCGGAGCCGGTGACCGTGACCATCGGATATTGAATGAGCAGGTCGCGGACCTGC
>DATHOY010000053.1:0-24603 GCA_035484435.1 Vulcanimicrobiaceae bacterium
GGCGAGCGATTGCCGTATCGGCTGTATGTGCCGCTTGGATATGACGCTAACCGGAAATATCCGCTGTTGCTGTGGTTGCACGGGGGCGATGGGCGCGGCAGCGACAATGTGAAGCAGTTGAACGGCGGCAACCAGCTCGGGACGCATTTCTGGGCCGGCAAAGAGGTGCAGTTGAAATTCCCAATGTTCGAACTGGTGCCGCAGTGCCCCTCCGGCGACAACTGGTCCGACCCGGACCTGAACCAGCCGACGAAATGGCTTGAGCTGACGATGCAGACGCTCGCCGGCGTGGAAAAGGAATTTTCGATCGATCTAGACAGGATCTACCTCGCCGGGCAGTCTATGGGTGGCCTGGGCGTGTGGTCGTCGCTGCAGGCGTATCCTGGCAAATGGGCTGCGGCGATGATTATGTCGGCGTACGATAATTTCACCGATATTCATACGCTGGCGCAGACGCCGCTGTGGGTTTTTCAGGGTGAGGCCGACGACAGCGTGCCGGTGCTACTGGTGCGCGAAATGATGAAGCAACTCGGTAAGGCGCACGCGAATCTGCGCTATACGGAATACCGCAACACCGGCCACGAAGTGTGGAAGAAAGCGTTTGCTGAGCCCGACCTGCTGACCTGGCTTTCCTCGCAGAAGCGCGGACAGGCTGCAGAAGGCCAAGTTGGCTCTGGCGCAGGGGCCGCAACGCACTAAACTGGAGTGCATGAGCGACTTCACACCAACGGAACGCACCCAGGTCAAGCGACTGCCGAAACGCGGCAAGTATGAGCGCGAATCTGTGTTTGCAATTCTCGACGAAGGCTTCGTTTGCCACGTCGGATTCGCTGTGGACGGCCAGCCCTACGTAATCCCAACCAATTACGGCCGTTTGGGTGACACGCTTTATTTGCATGGCAGCGCGGCGAGCCGGATGTTGCGCGCACTGAGCGAAGGAGTTCCTGTCAGCGTTACGGTAACGCACGTGGACGGGCTGGTGCTGGCGCGTTCGGCGTTTCATCATTCGGTGAATTACCGGTCGGTGGTGATCCTGGGAACGGCGCGACTTGTGACGGACCCCGCTGAAAAAATGGAAGCGCTACGCATTTTCACCGAACACGTGATGAAAGGCCGTTGGGACGATGTTCGCCAGCCGACCGAGCAGGAATTGAAAGCCACCACTGTGCTCGCACTCCCACTGGAAGAAGTCAGCGCCAAGGTTCGCACCGGTGGCCCAATTGATGATGAAGAGGATTACGCTTTGCCTGTGTGGGCTGGCGTACTGCCGCTCGAAACCTCCGTGAAGGAGCCCGTGCCCGATCCTCAACGGAGGGGCGATCAGCCCATCCCGCCGTATCTGAAAAACTATTCCCGCTAAACGCGGTTGGGCGCGAATCTCGAGACCCGGCAAATACTGACAGAGCGACAGAAGTCTATACAGTGCGATACGGCTACGGCAGTTTGCTGGAGATTTGGGTCACTGAAGCCATGGTCGCAGCACCTGGACGCAATTCAAGCAGGAGCATGCGATTGTCGGAGTAGTAGGGCTGCCCTGTGGCAGTCTGTGCGCCGGAGATCGGCTCCGGGCAATTCACGTACTCTTCGCGCGTGAGCCTGTTCGCTTCCGAGAGATTCCCAGCGATGAAGTCGCGCTCGGCGTCCACATTGGGGTCGATCCTGTGGAAGAGCCGGAACTTGTGCTTCACAAGGTGAATGGAGATGTCATGTGTTGCCGCCGCGACCCATAGCGGGACGCCGTCCACGGTTCGGCCCGTTTTCCAGATGCGCACGTGGTGGCGTCGCGCAACGATGGAGAGTGGATCTGGCAGCGCATACGAATAATCTTGAGCTCTTCCAAAGACGTACAGCCGGTCCATCGGCAATTTTGTGTAATGCCCGCGCTGCCACAGCAGATGCCAGACTATTAATCGCTTGGACTTCTCCACCTTTAGCCACCCGGCCTGGGCAAAGGCCTGTTGCAAGTCCTCTTCCCTGGCCTGGAAGATCAGGTTGAGCATGTCGCCCTCGCGCCCCTCCGCGTTGGTCACTCGCGATGGCGACATCTTGAGCAATTCGCTGAGCTCGGAAACATTTTCCCGAGCGGGCGGCAATCCGGCGATTTCCACTGAGGCATCACTCCGGGTGTAGGCCGTCAGCTCTGTGCCCTTGAGGACCGTGCTATCGCGGCCGCGCGACAATATAAAAGCCGGGGCAGCGGGGAGGTAAATCGCCGCTGCGATGGCCATCGCCACTCCCATTCGGATGGTATGCGATTTTCCTTTGAATTCCTTGCGGGCAAGCAGGGACACGTTCTCGCCGCTCATGAGTTCCACTGAATCGAGCTTGATGATCAGGTCGCCGCCCATTCCCAAGGGCCGCTTCCCCTTTACTCCAATGACCGAACCCTCGGCCCGGGCGCCTGCGGCGATGATCGTGAAACCCGCTGCCTGGACATCCTTTGCGACGACAAAGTCGAGGCGATCGCCCTTGTGAGCGCGGGCCGAAGAGATTGTTTGCATTAATTGAAGTTCTACCGGCGTGCCGTTTGGCAAGACAAGCTCGGCAGGGGCTGCGGGCAATCCCTGGCTGAAGAGGGCATACGGCAGCAGCAGGAAAAGCGTGCACACCGGCAGGGCAAAGCGTTTCGTCCAGAACATCCCGTACGGCCTTTCTGTTTCGGGCAAGCCGCCCTTAGCCCTTCCAGACGAACTTTCCGCAGGAACACGAAACGGTTTCCGTGGGGAGCTTCTTTTCCAAAGGTTGCCGGCAAACTGGACAATTTCTGCGCCACATATTCATACCTGTCATTTCTCTTGCGAACTGAATTTCTGACAAAGTGAGTCTGCGCGGCCGGGTGCCGCGTGTCTGTTGCAATACGCACACGAGCCAAACTGTTCCTTAGTGAACAGGCGCTGGTGCGCATGGCGGAGGACTGTACTGTCTGGTAGAGTAACGGCCGCGGAACCCGGTCGTTCCGCGGAGGGCAAAATGTCGGAAGAAAATGTGGCGTTGGGGAGGCGGTGGTTTGAGGAAGTATGGAATCAGAGAAAGGCCGAATCCGTGCCGGAGCTCCTGGCGGCAGACTGCGTGATGCACGGAATCAGCGAAACCGGCGAGGACGTTCGCGGCCATGAAGGATTCCGGGCCTTGCACGCCAAGCTGCTGAGCGCGTTTCCCGACATGCAGTTCGCGTTGCACGACTGTTTTGGCTCCGGCGACAAAATTGTGGTGCGCTGGACGGCGTCGATGCGGCATACCGGGCCTGGCTTGGGAATCGACGCGACCGGGGCCGAGATCAAGCTGCGCGGAATGGGAATCGCGCGGATTGCCGACGGAAAAGTGCAGGAAACCTGGGACAACTGGGACAGGATGGCGATGTTCGAGCAGATTGACGCGGCGGTGAAGGCCCAGAGCGCGGGCGCTTAACACCGTGAGTGAGGGGTAGACTTCGCGCGGCTACTTGGCTTTTGCCCCGGAGAAGGCGGAGGCCAGCCCCAACGCGATGAGTGCGCCGCCGGAAACCTTGCGCTGCGTGCTGCGCAGGCGGACGCTGCCGCGGATGTGCTCGGCAAATGTACCGGACACCAGAGCCCAGACCGAGTCGCTCATCCAGCCCATCAGCGCGAAGAGAACTCCCAGTTCAAAGATCTGCAATGTGGCGTGGCCGCGGGCCGGGTCGACGAACTGCGGAAGAAACGCCAAAAAGAAAAGCGCGGTCTTGGGATTGAGCAGGTTGACCAGGACTCCCTGCCCGAAAACATGGTGCAGGCTTACCTGCTCACGCGAAGGATCGACCACCACCGCGCCGCCGTTACGTAAAGTACGAATTCCCAGATAAATCAGGTAGGCCGCACCGGAGTATTTCACAAACGTAAAAGCGGAAGCCGAGGAAACAAGCAGCGCCGAAAGACCTAGCGTGGCTGCGGCAACGTGGACCAGTGTGCCAACAGCAATACCCATGGCCGAGACGAGTCCGGCGGCGCGGCCTAGGCCGATGCTTCGGCTCGTGATGTAAAGCACGGCTGGACCTGGAACCAAGAGCAAAAGCATGGCCCCGGTCATGAAAAGAACCAGAGATGAGGGAGCAATGAGCATTAGTTGGAGAGTCTTACTGGATTAGTGGCAGCCACAACCGCCACCGCAACAGCCGCCTCCGCCGGAGAAACCACCGGAAGGAGAGGACGAGCCGGAACCGTTTCCGGCGGTGGCAAAGACGGAAAGCTGGATCGCGGCTTTCTTGCTGGAGCACTTGGGGCAGGAGATTTCCTGCTGTTTGTTGATGACGATTTTTTCGAAGTGTTCTTTGCAGTCTTCGCAGATATATTCGTAGATGGGCATGGGCGTCCTCGGTCGTGGTTACCTTATTGATTATAGCAATTTGTAGGCGAAAGCGGGGAGCGTTCGGGGGCCGATGGTAAAGGCGTCCGCTACAAAGGCGTGCTTGTCCTAGGTGAAAAAGGGAGAAATGCTAATTTTCGTTTATATCATCGGATTTGTTTTTGGCGGACTGGTTCTTTTCGCAGTCGCCCAGCGTATTCCTAATCGAAATGCGAAGATTTGGCTTAAGACGAGCGGGGTTCTTGCCGGACCTATTTTCTTCCTCAGTGTGGTCGTCTTTTCAGGTTGGGTACGTGAAAGGACCTATGAGGTCGAGTGGCTCATAGGCAATTCCGCCGCGAAATACCTCGACCCTGGCAAAGAATCGACTAGGCAGGACAACCGGGATGTTGTCGTCCTTAGGCGGTTTGTTGGCGGCAAGGATTGTTATGAAGCTTTTATTTCCCAAGAATTGGCCGACTACCTTGGGGGCCTGCCAACGCATCCAGTACAGGTCGAGTACACCGTCACCTACGATTTCTTCCAATTTCGTACTTATACCGTAAAGAGAATAGGAAATCTCTCGTATCACCCGAACGGTTCTTCATGGATAACGGGTGGGAACAACATAGGGCGGGCCTGCTTCCCTTGGTAGCCTTTAGCTTGTGGAGTTACGTTCGAATCAGACGCCAGCGGAATTCGCGCGGCAACTTCTTCCTTCGTCTGGTTCCGCGCTTGCACTACGTCAGACGAAGCGCCCTCTCACAGGCAGTCCACATATCATATGATCCACCCTACGGATGCGGGGGCAGGTCAGAATCAGGCGCCGAATCTTTCGGCGGCGCGAGCTTTGGCTTTGGCGGCTTCTTCCTCGCGGTTTTTGGGAGGGGCGGTTGTTTCAAGGGATTGCAGAAGACGGAGGGAGACGTTCGCAATTTCATCGATGGCGTTGAGAAACGCGGGTTCGTTGGCTTTCGAGGGTTTGTTGAAGCCGGTGATTTTCCGAACGAATTGCAGGGAGGCGGCGCGGACTTCTTCGGGGGTGACCGGCGGGTCAAAATTGTAGAGCGTTTTGATGTTTCTGCACATGAATCCAACTCCTCACAAAGATTCTAGAAAAGTCCTCATCATAAAAGCAAAAGGCTCCTCAGAAAGAGGAGCCTTTTGGCCTGTTAAGAGTGAAACCGGTGCTAGTCGCCGGCAACGGCTTCGGCGGCGGCTTCCTTGGACTTGGGAGCTTCGTTGCCGTTGCCATTGGCTGGAGCGATGCCGATGGGCTTGTTGGCGTTGGTGAAGTTTGCCGGTACGGCCTTGGCGATATCGGAGACCGAGCCGATCTGGACTACCGCCTGTTGCGGCTTCTTGAGCACGAGTTCTTCGTAGATGGCGCGCACACGAGCCTGCTCCTCGAGAGCCGCCTTGCGACGGATGCGGTTCTCTTCGGCGGCGGTCAGGGGAATGTCGTGCTCCAGGTGGCGAACGCGCGAAGCGTCATCGGCGTCGATGACCAGCGAGTGCTCATAGGAGCCGAGGTTGACATTCTTGCCCTTGGCGTAGATCTCGTGCTTGCCGTGGTTCTTGTACCACTCGGCGACCGTCGCGTTCTTGTGCATATTCTCGATGATGTTGCGCCATCCCACACCGGTGTTGTACGCGCAGAAGCTGATTTCGCCTTGCTGCGTGCCGTAGGGGATGATGCACATTTCGGTGCGGCGGAAGTCGTAGTTGAAGAGATCCTGGAACCACATGCCGGCGATGAAGAGGAAGTTCCACGGGTCTTGCGCGCGGCGCTTCATGGCATCTTCGTAGGTGCGTTCCGGGGAAGTCTTGCCGTACTTGCTGGTCGCGCCCTTGGTGAGCGCCCAAGTCTTGTCGAACTTCTTGAAGAGATCCCAAAGCTTCAGACCCTTTGGCCCCTGGAACGGGTGATAGTTCTTCAAGAGCGCCATGGACATCATGAAGTTCGAAAAATTCTTGCCGCGAGCGGCGTCGGTGATGGCGGTGACGTCGGCGGTAAGCTGCTGAGCATCCAGGAAGCGCGGAACCGGCGCCCATTCCTTGGTTTCCTTGTTGATCATCAGCGCGGTGCCCACGCCGCAGTTCGGGTGGCAGCCGCAGGAGAGCGAACCCCACTGGGATTCGTTGCCCTTGACCATGTCGGCAAAGCCGGCAAAGGTGCTGATGAAGGAGATGGGGAACCAGTCGCGGGTCGGTTGAATTTTGCCGACCTGGTTGCTGACGTCCTTCGCAAGATGCGAAAGGGTGTAGCGCTGGCGGAGACGGCGTTCCGGTGTAATGTCTTCGTCGCGGCCGGTAAACGAAACCGGCTGGAAGCTGACAAACGAAATCTTCTTGGGGTTTTCCATCGCGAATTTCACGACGGAGCCGACCTGGTCGTTGTTCACGTTGTTGACGATGGTGACGACCAGCACGATTTCGATGCCGGCTTCGTGCAGGTTTTCGATGGCGCGCAGCTTGACGTCAAACAGGTTGCCGATCTGGCGGTGGCTGTTGGCGTCGTTGCCGATGCCGTCGAATTGCAGATAGGCGTAGCGCAAACCGGCTTCGAAGGCCTTCTTCGCGAATTCCTTGCTCTTGGCAAATTCAATACCGTTGGTGGCGGCTTGAACCGAGTTGTATCCGACCTTGCGAGCGTAGCGGATGGCGTCGAAGAAATACGGGCTCATGGTCGGCTCGCCGCCGGAGAACTGCACGGACATCTGGCGGCGCGGCTTGATCTTCACCGCGTTATCGAGAATTTCAACGATTTCGTCCCAGCTGAGTTCGTGGACGTAGCCAACCTGGTTGGCGTCCATGAAGCAGGGATCGCACATCATGTTGCAACGGTTGGTGAGGTCGACGGTGAGGACGGAACCGCGGCCGTAGCGGACGTTCGAAGAGCCGTGCTTGTGCAGGCCTTCATCGTTGTGCGCGGGAATATCGCGGCCGGGGAACTGCTTTTCAATCCACTTCAGGAAGTCAGAGTCAATGGCCATCATGTCTTCATAGTGGCCGTGCAACGGGCAGTCTTTCACCATCCAGACCTGGCCGTCGCGCTCGATGATCTGCGCCTTAATCTCGCCGACCTTCTCGTGCATCAGGTCGCGCCAGTCTTTTTCACCCTTGATGATGGATTCGCGGGCTTCCTTCACGCAGGCCGGGCAGAGCGAGTCTGTCTGGCGCGGGAAGCCGAGGGTCGGCTTGGTCTTCTCCCAGGACTTCAGCAGCGGTTTATCGGACCACTGCGGGGTGACCGAAGGATTCGGGTTCTTCTTGTTGAAATATTGGATGGTATCGAAGGTGATGCCAGCGGTCTTGCAAAGCACCCAGTCAAGCGAGCGGAAAATCTGTGTGCTAATCGTATTGGGCATACAGCTGTAGCCTCTCTTTCAGAGTCGTGCGAAAAAAACTGGGATTCGGTTGAAAGCCCCAAACCAGCCTAAATGGAACTGCCCCCCATAGGCATTTGCAGACTACCACGCGTTGCCGCGCGAGCTCTAAGTGCTTGAGCATAGATAGTTTGAAGGGGGAAAGGGGTACACGCCAGTGGGATACGGTGAACGGTCAAAAAGGGGGGGTGAACGGCACAGGAGGCCAGTGAATGGGGTTAACTGATGGTAAGAAAAGGGGGTTACTGCTAGGAAGCAAGTACCAAAAGTTTTGTGGGGGTAGGCTTGAAGAGCTGCGCGGCTACTCGTTCAGGCTGGGATGCAGGACAGCAATCAGGAAGTGCGCGAAGTAGGAAGCGCCTTCATCCATCTGCAGCCAACGGACAACGCAGTGATCCGCCAGATATTTGGCGACACGGGTTTCAGCGATGCCCAGGTGTTCGGCAAGTTTCGGCTTGATGGATTCGCCGCCGCGCCGCGCGGTGCCGCCGCGGGCCATGTTGGGGATGGCCACGCGCAGAGTCTGGCAGGCTTCGACGTAATAATACGTTGTGAGGTCGGAGTCGGTGAGCACCCAAACGCCGGGGCCGGCCGGAGCGCGATCCGCGTCATCGAGTTTTGTGGGAGCGCAGGTGAGCAATCGACGAAAGTTCATTTCGAGTTGTGTAAGGCGCGAAGCCAGGCCGGGGTCGCCGTAGCGGCCGCGAAGACTTGGCGTCGAAATTTCCGGGGATTCCTCAGAGGATGAACGCGACGGACGTTCCACAGCTGCCGGAGTCTCTTCTTCGGCGGGCGGCGGTGGCGTGTAACCGCGCGAAGGTCCAAGCGGACGCGATTCACGCTGCGCGGAGGAATGCTCTGCACGGCGGGGAGAACGAGAGTCGTGGCCGCGCCGACCGCGCCGGTGCCGGGAGCCCCGATCGGAAAGAGCGGGCCTTCGATCAACAGGGGGCTGAGCTTCGGATTCGGCGGGCGCTGCTTCTGCGTTGGCGGGCTCGGCTTGCGATTCGGATTCGGCTGAATCACTGGTTTCGCTGGGGGCCGGTTCTTCAGCCGGCTTGCTGACGGGGGCCGGAATTTCCGCGGGCTCGGTAGCACCCAGCCGCGTGGCGCTTTCTTGTGCTTTCGTTTTCCAGTCGGAGCGGCGGAAGCGTTCTGCAGCGGTGAGGTACCACCTGCCGGCATCCGAGGTATTGCCTACGGATTCGAAATAGCGCGCCAGTTCAAACGCAACCATAGCATCGCGCGTTTTGGCGAAAAGATTGGTCAATTGTGCCGCGGGGTCTTTTCCGGTACGTGCTCTGCGGATGCGCGCGGTGATCTGCTTCCAGTCGGCCATACAGTGAGTGCATTCTAGCAGCGAACGTGACGTTGTGCCAACGAATCGGAAGGTATCCCTGGCGGAATATGGTGATTGGGGGACATCGGACCCGTTTAATGATTGACGGGGGCTCGGATGGGGAAGTATGCTTTTTCTGCACAGCCCCTGGAGGACATTATGCGAGGTTTGCGCGAATCGTTCGCGGCCTTGATGGCTATCGGACTGACGGTTTCGCCCGCATGGGCCAGCCCGAAGACAGCGAGTTCGTTGGGCACCATCGTCACCGCGGAACACGCGCGTATTGGCGACTCCTCCGCCGAAGTGGGCACAACGGTTTTCAGTGGCGACCGCCTGTCAACCGAGCACGAAGGCAGTGTGCAGATTCGAGCCGGGGCGGCCCGATTGCTCCTGCAAAGCGGAAGCGTGGCCATGCTGAACGAGAGCGAGGGCGCACCCTCCGCAAAGCTGATGCTCGGCACAGCGACATTTTCGACCGGGAATTCGAGAGCATTTACATTGTTCGCTTCCAGAGCTGCCATTCGCGCGCAATCGGATGGACCGACCATCGGCCAGGTTACCTATCTGAACGAGAAGGAACTTCTGGTAGTCAGCAAGCGTGGCCCGCTGACGATTACCGTTGACGGCCAAACCGAAGTGATCGCCGATGGCGGGGCGTATCGCGTGCTTCTCGATCCGCCAACGACGATGGCGCAGGGTCCCGAAGGGGCCGGAGCGCACAAAGAGGACAAGCGACGGGGCATGAGCGGCCCACCGCTTCATGCGGGACGTAACTACTTCATGATTACGGCGATTGGAGTAACCGCGATAGCTACGGGGTTCGCAGTATCGGAAGCGCTGGAAAGCGCGAGCCGCCCGTAAGCAACGGACCTGCTGAAATCGAAAAAGGCCATCGCCCAGGCGATGGCCTTTTTCTTTTGGAACGCGATTCCCCTGAATTGCATGTACGCCGGACTTTCAGATCGCCGCCCTTAAACAAAAGCCACCACATCAATTTCCACCAACGCGTCCTTTGGCAAGCGCGCGGCTTGAACGGTGGAGCGAGCCGGCGGCGCGGCTGTAAAGTAGCGGGCATACACTTCATTCATCGCGGAGAAGTCGTTCATATCCTTCAGATACACGGTGGTCTTTACCACATGCCCGAGAGATACGCCGCTGGCCTCCAGAATCGCCTTCAAGTTTTCGATAACGCGCTCGGTCTGCTGCCGCACGTCGGTCCCTGCAAACTCTCCGGTCTGCGAGTCCAGCGCGATCTGGCCGGAAACGAAAACAAAACCATTTGCCTTGATGGCCTGCGAATACGGGCCGATGGGTTTCGGACCGCGAGGGGTCAGTACGACGTCTTTCATCAGAGTTTCTCCTGAGGTGCGGAAAGCAGAATACCAGACGAGGCGAACGAACGGGAGAACTAGCGGGCGCGCCGGCCGCGGTTGCGGACGAATTCCGTGTGGGAGTGGTTGCGGGCGGACTCCAGCCGGGAAACATAGGCTTCGGCTTGCTGATCCGACATCCCCTGGTAGATCAGGTCGAGAATCTTTTTCTCGGATTCGCCGACGTTTTTCAGCCGGCCGATCTGAGCACTAGTAAGGGTTGGCAGTCCCTGTTCGCGGCGCTGAATGACGATCTGCACCGTGGTATTGGAAAGCCCGATCAGCTTCAGCATTACCGCGTCACTGCTGAGGGCGTCGATTTTGTCGGCCTGGGCCATCTCCATGATTTGCGCATCGGTGTAGCCCGCGCTGGACAAGGAGATAACGGAATCGCCGCTGGCAAATTCGTGATTGTGGCTGCGGGCGGTTTTCAACAGGTACAGGCACATATCATCGCTGGCGCCGGCTCGCTTCAACTTGGTGAGTTCGCCGACTTCCGCAGGCGAAACGTTCATCTTCTTGACCTGAGCAAGATTGGTGGACCACATACCCGACTCGTCGAGAGCCGTGTAGTCAATCTTGGGCTTCGCTTTACAACCCGCAAGAGCGAGTCCCAGCAGAGAGATGAGCATGAGCGAGTTCCGCATGCTTCCAGTGTAAACGTTACAACAGGTGGGGAGTGGGCCTGTGCTCTGGCCCATACTGGACGCCTGTACAGGTGATGAAAAACCGGTTCAGACCTGGTAGATGCGCTCGACGCCGTAAACGCCGTTGATCCGCCGGATGTTGGAAAGAATGGTTTCCAGTTGCCGCTTGTCGACGATTTCCAGGCTGGCTTCCACGCGTGCGTTCTGGCGGTCCGGACGGCTTTCCAGCATGCGAATGTTGGATCCGGCGTCGCTGATCACGGCCGTGATTTCGGCCAGCAGGCCTGCGCGGTCTTTAGCGCGAACCAGAAGCTCAACCGGGAATGTGGCCGTGCTTTCGCCACCCCATGCCACGGCGATGCGGCGCTCCGTCTGGTAAAGCAGATTCTGCACGTTGGGGCAGGTGCGCGTGTGCACGGCCACGCCGCGCCCACGGGTGACGTAGCCGATGATGTCGTCGCCGGGAATCGGATTGCAGCACTTCGCGCGGAACACCAGCAGGTCATCGTGCCCTTTCACGATCAGCGGCGCTTCGCCCATCCCCAGCATGCGTTTGACGGTCTTAACCAGCGTGGGCTGGGCGTCTTCCGCCGGCTTGTCCGGCTCGCGGGTGGTTTCGCCGAAATAGCGCGACAGCACCTGGCGGGCTGAATATTTTCCAAAGCCGACCGCGGCGAACAGATCCTCGACGCGCGACAATCCATAATCCGAGGACAGTTTCTGCAAATCCTCGTTCGAAATCTTTTTCAGGCCGCGGGGGAAATTGCGCGACTCGTTCTCCAGCAGCCGCTTCCCCATTTCGGTGGCTTCTTCGCGCTCCTGGGTATTGATGAAGTGGCGGATCTTGCTCTTCGCGTGCGAGGATTTTACGAAGCTCAGCCAATCGCGGCTGGGTTTGTGGCCCTTCTGCGTGAGGATTTCCACCACGTCGCCGCTGACGACTTCGTGGCGCAGTGAGACCATTTGCCCATTCACTTTCGCGCCGACGCACTGGTGGCCGACTTCGGTGTGCACGGAATAGGCGAAATCCACTGGCGTGGCGCCGCGCGGCAGTTCCAACACGCGCCCCTTGGGCGTGAATGCGTAGACCTCCACTGGTGCCAGATCCACTTTCAGCGTCGAGAGGAATTCGCCCGGCTCCTGGAGTTCCTGCGACCACTCGATCAACTGGCGCATCCACGCGATGCGCTGGTCGTCGCCGCCGGAGGACATTGGCTTACCGTCTTTGTATTTCCAGTGTGCGGCCACGCCTTCTTCGGCGATGCGGTGCATCTCTTGCGTGCGGATTTGGATTTCAAATGGCTGCCCAGAATGAATCACCGTGGTGTGCAGCGACTGGTAGAGATTGGGCCGCGGCATCGCGATGTAATCCTTGAAACGTCCGGGCACCGGCCGCCAGATGTGGTGCACCACGCCCAGCGCGGCGTAACAGTTGCGGTCGGAATCGGAGATGACCCGGATGGCCAGCAAATCGTAAATCTGATCGAGGTTGCGCTCCTGGCGAATGATTTTGCGGTGCAGCGAATAGAGACCTTTGACGCGTGCTTCCAATTCCGCGGGAATGCCGTTTTCCACCAGCTTGGTGCGGATGGTGTTCTGGACGTCTTCGAGAAACCGCTGGTGGAAGGGAGCTTTGTCGCTCAACTGCTTCTGCAGAGAAAAGTAAGCGTCGGGCTCCAGGTAACGGAAGGAAAGATCTTCGAGCTCACCCTTGATGACGGACATGCCGAGGCGGTGTGCGATGGGGGCGTAGATGTCCATCGTCTCGCGAGCGATGCGGAGCTGCTTGGGCGGCTCCAGGAATTCCAGGGTTCGCATGTTATGCAGGCGGTCGGCAAGCTTCACCATCACGACGCGGACGTCCTGCACCATGGCCAGCAGCATCTTGCGGACGTTTTCCGCCTGGCGGGCTTCCGGAGCCATCATGTTCAGGCGGCTGATTTTGGTGACGCCTTCGACGAGTTGCGCGACCTCGCCCCCAAAGCGCTCTTCGAGGCGAGAAACGGGAAACTCGGTGTCTTCGATGACGTCGTGCAACAGGGCTGCGGCCAATGTGGTGGCGTCCATGCGGATGTCGGCCAGGATGTGGGCCACTTCCAGGAGATGGGAGACATAGGGGTCGCCCGAAGCTCGGAACTGGTCGTGGTGGCGTTCGGAGGCGATTTCGAACGCGCGCCGCACCGGCCACGGGTCTTCCGAGGGCCGGTTGGTGCGCAGCTTTTCGAGCAATTCTTCGAGGCGGGTATTCAACTGCCGCTGGGTCCGGTCACGGTTAAAGTTCAGAGGGATATTGGCGGGCGACGGCATTCCCCAGTATACCAAAACCCGCCATTAAAGCGGTTTTGTAAGGTTTCGGGAGACAAGGAAAGGATTGTTGGAGACCGGACGCATCACCGCCGTGCCCATCACCGGGATTCTTTCTTCCACCGCTTCTGGTGCTGGACGATGGAGGCATAGCATTCACAGGAAGCGGCCTCCAACCCCGGACGGTCCCGAATGATAACCGCACCACGGATAAACGTGATAAGTCGTTCTTTCTGCAGAAACCCCAACGCGACGTTGACACTCGCGCGGCGCATTCCCAACATGTGGGCGAGGAATTCCTGGGTGAGAAGGATCCGATTACCGCCCAACCGGTCCTGAGACATCAACAGCCATCTCGCCAGCCGTTGGTTGGCGTGGTGCAACCGGTTGCACGCCGCAATCTGCGACGACTGCACCGCGACATCCTGGCTAAATTGATTCAGCCTTTTACGCAGAACCGGGGATTCGCTCAAGGCGGCGATCATGTTGGCGGCGCTAATCCGGAACGCGCTGCCTGCAACCTGGATAATCACCCGGTTGGCACTGGTCCTCAGTCCGGCCAGCAACGGCAAACCGACAAAGCCCTCGGCACCAGTCAGGCCGACTTCCACGATTTTGCCTCTTTCAAGGACGGTGAGGATAGAGGCCAGTCCGGAGGAGAGGAAATAGCAGTAGGCGATCGGCTTGGCAGAATCGTTCAAAATCGAACGCAGTGACAGTTGCACCGCTTCCAGTCTGGGGAATATGGCTTTGAATTCCTTGGGGGGCAAACTTCGCAGAATTCCGTTCGTGAGCGCGGCGCGTCTGGTCACCTGGCTCCTTTGCGAAATTCATCTAGTTTTGTGGCAGAAGCTGGCTCGAACTGGGCGGAAGAGAAATCCGAGCCAGCAGCCTTACCTTAGCCCCTTTTACCGTGCATGGCTAGTCGAAAATGTTACATGCATCGTGCGGCGGAACAGTTGCGCTGGGGCGTACGCTAGCGTACAGTGCTGACTGGAATTGACATTCCTCATGCTCCGGAAATCACCCGCATCCGGCAGGCCCCCCTGGGCGAAAGCCATTCGTGCCCTGCGTCTGAGCCTTAATCTGAATCAATCCGACTTTGGCTCCAGGCTCGGATTCTCCGCGATGGCTGTTTCCCGCTGGGAACGCGGCGCGCAGGAGCCGCCTTCGCACGGATACATCGGGTTGGGAAACCTCGCCCCTCAGGCATCCTGCTGGTATTTCTGGGAGCGCGCCGGCCTCCGCACCGAGAATGTGCTGCGTGTTTTGCCCACACTGGAGCGCAACACTCGGGTTTCCAAACTGCAGAATTTCGAAATCGTCAGCGCCGGCACCGGCCCCAGAAGGCCCCAGGAAAAAATTCAACTTGTTGCCTTGCCCATGTTAAAGGTGGTGGCCGCATCACCCGGCGAGAAGGGCGACGACCTGCATTTGCTGAGCGAGGCGCCGATTGAGAACATGATGGCCGCCCCGAAAGATTGGTGCCCGAACCCCGCGCATACGAGCTGTTTGCGGGTACGGGGCAGCTCCATGGCCCCGCTGATCCAAGACGGCTATGTGGTGGCCGTCGACTCTTCCCAGATCGAACAGAACAGACTGGACGGAAAAATTGTAATTGCCTGGCATAAGGATGAGGGTTTGACGATCTCGCGCTTGCGCCTGTACGACCACACGGCGGTTCTGGTTCCGGAGAATTCGGAATATCAGGCGGTGACCATCACCGCCAAACAGCCGTGGAAGATCGTGGCAACGGTCCTGTGGTGGATCGGCAAAGCGCCGTAAGCTTCCCGTCAAAATGAGCGGCGATCGCGCACTGCGCAGGGTTCGGGCGTCCGAAAACGGCGGTCATGAATCGTCTAAAACGAGTCGCGGAGTGGCAACTTGGGATGCCGCCTGTTCCATTCCACGCGCGCAAGGTTCAGTCGCATGAGCAAGTTTTTCATCGGCGGGTCATCCGAATTTTCCGCCTCAGAACAGCGAAGTTTCGCATTTACCCCGAACCTCAGCAATTCGGGATTGGACATGCGGGCGATGCAGGCGTGCGCATTTTCGTTTTCTGCCGAGGGTTGCCCGGCCCGATAGCTCAAGATTCCGATGCTGTCCGCGACTCCCATGGTCAGGCTCCAATCCGCAGCCGGTTCTTACCAGTATCGGCTAGCCGCTCTAGTTAGGTGATTCTAACGCTATCGACTGCGTCAAGACAAGAGAAAGGTAATGACAGACTGCTGAAGGCGTTTCCGGCGGGTGCCAGGTCGCAAAGCGACTGTCTGAAGATTAGGGCCAACAAAAGAAAAACCCCGGCCGCTAGGCCGGGGTCTTGGGAAATTAGGCCGTTTTCAGGCGATCAGGAGGCCGGTTTCTGTTCCGCTTGTTCGGCGCGCTTCTGCTTGATTTCCTTCACCTTGTCGAGCAGATCGTCCGCCTGCTTGGTCAGCGCTTCGCGCTCCGCGGATGATTCCACCATGTCAGCCTTGCGGCGATAGAGCAGGTTGAGATAAGTCATGGCGTCGTCATACTCGGTATTGATCTTGGTAGCCTGCTGCAGACTGGCGATACCGTCGTCCACCAGCGGGCCATACTTCTGCGTGTAGGCCGTCCGTACATCCGGCGGGAGCGGGTCGGTATCCTTCACCTGCTTGTTAATGTGCGCCTTGTTGTAATCTGCGCGCATTTCCGTGTTGCCGCGATAGGCGATCGCCCAGTCAATCACGCCGATCGAGTAATACGGCTGCGGATCCTGCGGCTTCAGGGAAATATGCTTCTGGTGATAGCTCTTGGACTCTTCGAATTTCTTCTGGTCGAACGGCTGCCCGGCCATCTGGTAGAGGATGGAGGCCAGCCCGTCGATTGCGCTCAGATTATCGGGAATTCTTTCCAGCACGCTTTTGTACTCGGCAATGGCTTCTTCGCCGTGGCGCTTGTTCTCTTCCGACGGGGCACCGGGAATGTACTGGCTCGCGTAGGCCGTGGCCAGGTACAAGCGGGCGTTCAAGAGATCGGGATCCAGTTCCTTCGCTTCCTTGAAGTTTTCGACCGCCTTGTCGAATTGCGCTTCTTTGAAGGCGGCAACGCCCTTGTTCAGAAGATCGCGTGCTCGCAATTTATTGCAGCCCGAAACGCCGGCCGCAAGGATCAACAACGCCGCCACGGCAAACGCCCGGCTGGCTGTGCGGGAAAACCGCGAAGGGATTTCCCGTGACACTATTGCATCTGTCATTGAAGCAACCATCCCTGATAAGCGCGGCCGGCTTTCCCGCCGCTGCTAGGATTCACATCCGCCCACTGGGGCCATTCCATCACGTTCAGCGATTTTTTTCCAGTTCTGAACTCAACAACCCGATGGGTGTGGCGCCCGCCGAATGCATGAGGTCCAGAACCTGCGCAACCGCTTGAAATTCCAGCGAACGATCCGCTTGAAGAAACGCAACCCGCTCGGAACGCCGGGCGAAAATTTCCTGGAGCTGAGCGCTCAACTGATCGAACTGTACTCCCGATTGATCGATCCGCACCGAACCATTCGACGCAATTTGCACGATGATGGTTTCGGCTGATAAGTCCGGGCCATTGCCATCGGATTGCCGTGGGATTGCCGCGTCCAGCCCCTTCTGGCGATGCGGGATGATCATGAAGATGACCAGCAGCACCAGCAGAATGTCGATCAGCGGAACCACATTCACATCGGAGACGATCCCGCGCCTGCCCGTAACAAGCCCGATTGCCATGAGTCACCTCGCGAAGCGAAATTCCCCTGCGAGGAGGACTCCCACATCCGTGCACGAAAACCGAGTGCGTGCTTACTGCCCTGCTTCGAGCTTGGCAGTGATCAACCCCACCTTGTCGATGCCCGCGCCGCGCATAATATCAATGGCGCGCGCCACGGACATGAACAAAACATCGTTGTCGCCCTTGACGAAGGCGACTTTTTCGGCACGATCCTTGAACACCTGCTCGATGCGCGGCCCGAGGGTATCCCAGTTGGCGTCTTCGTTGTTGATTTTGAGCTTGTCGCCCTTCAGAACCTGGACCACGACCGTCTTGTTCTCCAGATCCTGGTTCTGCTGCTTGTCCGGAGAAGGCTGCGGCACCAGGGTATCCATACCCTTTGGTGTAAGAGGCGTGATCACCATGAAAATAATGATGAGCACCAGCAGAATATCGATCAGCGGCACGATATTAGGTGTTGCCATTGCTCCCGAACTGCTACCTACATCCATCCCCATTGCGAGATCTCCTGTCGTGCCGCCGCTCACCTTCTTGGAAGTTTGGCCTCCGCGCCGGGTGGGATCCGGCGCGGAGGCGCGAACTTCAGCAAACGAATGAGCGTACAGCAAAATCGCTACTGCGTCCTTAGTCGCCGGGATTGGCCGGCGCGTCAGGAGTTGGAGGTTTAGGTGTACTTCCGGCCTGAACCTTTTCCGTCAGCAATCCGAGTTGGTCTACGCCCGCGGACCGGATTTCGTCCACGACGGCGACGACGTCGCCGTACTTGGCGCGCGCGTCGCTTTTGACGTAAACCGTCTTGTCCAGCTTGTTGGCGATCTGATCCTTGATCTGGCCGGTGATTTCTTCCTTCTTGATCTTGGTGTTGCCCATGTAGAGGCTGCCGTCGCGGGTGACCGCAACCACGATCGCGTCATCCTTGTCGGCGTCCTTCATGTCCCGGGCATTCTTCGCCGTGGCCATGTCGACCTGATGGGTCTTCTGCAACATGGGGGTGACCACCATGAAGATGATGAGCAGCACGAGCATGATGTCCGCCATCGGAATCACGTTCGGCGCTGCCATCTGCGGACCGGCTTGCGGCTTATAAGCCATAGATTTCCTTCTTCCGTGTTACTTCTTGGTCGCGCCGCGGCGCAGGATGAAGTAGTTGATCAGCTCCATGGAGGAGTTGTCCATCTCCACGTCGAAGGCTTCAACCTTGTTGGTGAAATAGTTGTAGGCCCACACGGCGGGCACGGCGACGAGGAGGCCGAACGCTGTGGTGACCAGCGCTTCAGCGATACCGCCGGCGACCGCGGAGAGACCCGTTGCCTTCTGGCTTTCAATGCCCTTAAACGCGTTCAAGATGCCGACGACCGTGCCGAACAGTCCGACGAACGGAGCCGTCGAACCGATGGTGGCGAGGGCCGAGAGGCCGCGCTTCATTTCCGCGTGCACGATGGCAACGGAGCGCTCCAAGCCGCGCTTCGCGGCTTCGATGACTTCCGCGTCGGAAACCTGCTGCGAGGCCGACTGGAATTCCGAAAGGCCGGTGGCGACAACCTTGGCGATGTGGCTTTTCTTGTTGCGCTCGGCGATGGCGATTGCTTCGTCGAGTTTGCCGTCCTTGAGAGCGCCGGCAACTTGCTGCACGAACAAACGCGACTGCTTGCGCGCGTTGTTGTACATCAGGAAGCGGTCAATCATGACGCCGAACGAGTACACCGAGAGGATGAAGAGGATAACGACTACGACCTTGGCGAGGAGCCCCATGGAGGTCCACATGGAACGCAGGTCCCATGAAGTCGCGGCCTCCTGCAGCCACACCGCGTAAATAAACAAAGTTGCTAACATTCGTTTGCTCCTTATTTCCGAGGGGCGCCGGGCGAGCCGGACCCACAAGTGAGTTAATTCGACTGCGGACTCAGACCGGCGCGTACGTCCCACGACACCCGCGCCGCCCCGTTGAACAACTTACTGTGCCAGAGAGAAAACCACGTCAATTTCGGTGTCCACTTCGACCGGATCACCGTTCAGCAGTGTTGGCTGATAGCGCCACTGCCGGACGGCATCCAGTGCGGACTGCACAAGGAGCGGATGTCCCGAAACCACCTGCAACTGTTCGACCGCGCCGTTCTTGCCGATGATGGCGTGGAGCCTTACCGTGCCGCTGATGCGCGTCTGGCGCGCAAGAGGCGGATAGAGAGGCGTAACTTTGTTGACCAGGCGCGCGGCCTGCACGTTACCGCCAACCGTCACACGCTTCAGCGCAGCTTTTGGAGGGGGAGGCGCGATTCCGGCGCCACCGATCACACCGCCGAGGACGCCGCCGGAGGAGCCGCCAGCAACACCGCCGGGAACGCCGCCAGCCATTCCACCCATGTCGGGCGGCTCGGCTTCTTCCTTAATAACTTTGAGGTCCTTTGGGATCGCCTTCGGGGTCACCAGTTTGCCGGCGTCCATCAAGTGTGCCACAGGCTTGTGGATTACCTGCACGGCCGGCGGTGGTGGCGGAGGAGGAGGTGGCGGAGGCGGTGCGAGCAGAATCGAAGACATGAGCGTCTTCGGCAGCGCTTCCGTATAAATCAGAGGAATCAGGATCAGAATGGCGAGGAACAGGACTTGAACGGCCATGGAAATAAAAACGGTCCAGGGCTTGTTCGTTTTCTTGTTCGTCGAAGTGGATACGACCATTTCTTCAAACATGGGTGATGACTACCTCCTCCCAGAAGTCGCGAGGCGCGGTTGCCCGCCCTCGTTGCCCCGGGGTCTGCTGCCGGCTGCGGTTCCGGTGCTTGCTACTCCGCCCTGCCCTCGCCAGTTGTTCCAGGCGACGACGAGCGGCGCGGCGATACCAAAACTGGAATACGTTCCTACCACGATTCCCACCACCAGGGCAAAAGCGAATGCCCGAAGCACCTGGCCGCCCATCAGGAACAGGACGAGCACGGTGAGAAAGGTTAATCCGCTGGTCAGAATCGTTCGCGACAATGTCTGGTTGATCGACTTGTTGACAATGTCCGCGAAAGGCTCCTTGCGCAGCAAGCGGCTGTTTTCCCGGATGCGGTCAAAGATGACGATAGTATCGTTCATCGAATAACCGACCAGGGTAAGCAAAGCTGCGATGACCGTCAGCGAAATTTCAAATCCGAAAATCTTGAACAGACCCAGGGTAATCAGGACGTCATGGAAAACCGCCAAGACCGCCGCGGCTCCATAGACCCACTCGAACCGGAATGCAATATATACCAGCATGCCTGCCAAAGCATAGAGGGTAACTCGAATGGCCTGATTGCGCAGTTCGCCACCCACCTTGGCGCTGACGATTTCGGCGTTGCGAATGGCGAAAGGTGCCGGGGAGAAACCGTCTTTGAGCGCGGAAACCACGGCAGGCGTGACACCGTTAACCTTGGAGAGATCGTCCAAACTTGTGAGGACGCCGTTCATGTCTTTATCGCGATAGGCAAGGATGGTCCTTGCCAGTTGCTGATATTTGTCTCCCGCACCCAAGGAAAGCGCGAGCGGATCTTTCTCCGACAAGAATTTCGCCAGCGAAGTTGGCGTAGCCGCATTGAAGTCCTGCTTGCCGGTGCTGGAAACCCCATAGGTGGCATTCAGAGCGCTGAGCACCTTGGCCTTGGCTTCGTCGAGTGCCTGATCGCCTTCCCCAACCTGGGCCACGAAGATCAAAACTTCGTTGGAGTTCGGATTGGCGATGTCGCTGATGCTTTGAATTTCGCTGTTGCCCAAACCCTGTGCCTTCAAACCGTTCCGAAGTTGTTCGACATCGGGCGCTTTGGCAAATCGTACGTCCACGTCGGTGCCACCCCGGAAATCAATGCCGTATTTCATGCCGCCGCGGAAGAAAATAGACGCCCAGCCGATAACCAGCAAAGCACCGCTCAAGGCGAAGAAATACTTGGCCTTACCCATCCAGTCGAGATTGGGCTGCTTAAAGAGCTCGATCATGCCTTTTGCGCTTCCCTTCTTTAGACTCCACCATTCAGCTGTTTGTTCCCACTCCCCAAAAGATGGGGTAGTACCGGAACCTTAGGGCTGTACCTAGATACTCAACTCGGCCTGGCGGTCCATCTTGGCCAGGTGGTATTGGAAAATCGTTTTCGAGATATAGATCGCGGTGAAGACGTTGGCGATCAAACCGACGGTCAGGGTGATGGCAAATCCCTTGATGGGGCCGGTCCCAAAGATGAACAGGAAGAAGGCCGACACCACGGTGGTTACGTGCGTGTCGATGATCGTCAGGAACGCTTTTGAGAAGCCCGCGTCAACCGCGGCGGCTGCCGATTTGCCGTTGCGCAGTTCTTCGCGGATGCGTTCGAAGACCAGAACGTTTGAGTCCACACCCATACCGATGGTCAGAATCACGCCCGCGATGCCCGGCAGGGTCAGCACGGCGCCAAACATGGCCAGCGCCGCCAGCAGAATAACCAGGTTGATGATTAACGCCAGCACTGCGTTCCCGCCTGACAATCGGTAGTAGAACACCATGAACACCATGACGACCACCAAGCTGAGAATGGAGGCTTGCACGCCATGGCGGATGGAATCGGCGCCGAGCGATGGCCCGACGGTGCGCTCTTCCAGATACTTGATCGAGGCGGGCAAGGCACCGGCGCGGAGCACCAGCGCTAAATCGTGCGCCTGCTCTTGGCTGAAGTTGCCATCGATCCGGCCCTGGTCTTCAATGCGGCTTTGAATCGTAGGTGCGGAGTAGACCTGATGCTCGAGGACGATGGCCATCTGACGGCCGCGATTTTGCTCGGTAAACGGACCGAAGCGCTTCGCGGCCTCGTTAGAAAGCACAAAGTTGATTTGCCATTGTCCGGGCATTTCGGTGTTGCGGTTTTCCGTGGCGCTGCGCAGATCGCGACCGGTGACTGCCGGCGGACGCTGCACTAGAAACCAGTTCTCGCTGGTATCGTTAGGATTCTGGCGAATGTGCGATTCCGGCCGTTCCTTCAGAAGTTCTGTTCCCGGCGGCAGAATCCCGCCATGCCGCGCCAACCCTTCCGATTGCGAAGGATAAGGGGTTGGATCGACCAGCAGCATCAATTCCAATTGGCCCCCCGCCTGAATTACCCCCTTAGCGCGCTCGGGATCGCCTTCGCCAGGAAGTTGCACCAGAATTTCGTTGTCCTTGCGTCCGTGCAGCTGAATTGTGGGTTCCGTCAAGCCCAGTGCGTTGATACGACGCTCGATGGTTTCGAGCGACTGGTTCATCGTGGTTTCCGTAGTCGCGGCAATGGCGCCGGGGCGCAACGTGAGCAGATATCCGTTTAGCTGGCCGGGCGCGGAACTCAAATCCCAGGTAGTTTCGTACTGCGGCTGGTGGATTACGTCGCGAAACTGCGAAGCCTGGTCGGAAGGAACATTGCGCACCACGATGTGTGTGTCGTCAGCGCGGCGCACTTCGTCGTAATGGATATTTTTGGATCGCAACTCCGTCGTCAGGCGATCCACCGTCTGGTCGGTCTCTTGCGCGATGGCTTCCTGCACCTGAACCTGGAGGATCAGGTGCGTGCCGCCCTGCAGGTCCAGACCGAGCTTAATCTGGTGCTCGAAGTTGGTCTTAAGGGCCGTGAGCGACGTGGGGAAGTCCGGATAGCCGATCACGGAATAGATGCACAACAGAATGACTGCGAGGATGAAAAGAGCTTTCCACTTCAGATTAGGGTTCATGGTTAAGAGATCAAGCGCGAGTTCAGGCGGCTCATGGAGTTATTTCGCATCGTCGGATGCCTCCACTTGAGCAATCGCTGCCCGCGCGATGCGGATTTTTACATTATCGGCGATCTTGAGAATCACGGTGTCGCCGTCCATGCCGTTGATGGTGCCGTAGATGCCTGCGGTGGTGATGACCTTATCGCCGTTCTTCACCGCCCCCAGCATCTCCTGCACTTTCTTGCGCTGCCGCTGCTGCGGCAGTATCACCAGGAAGTACATGATTCCGAACATGAGGCCGAGAGGAATCAGAAAACCGCCAAACCCTCCCCCGATGCCGCCGCCTTGCCAGAAAAAAAGTGCTGCCAGATTCATGTTCCGAATTGTTCCATGCCTTTCCGAGTTTTTCCTGATTGGAGCCGTTGGCACAACCTGCGGCCCGCAGCGCCAACCGGAAGGAGAGAATACCATTCTCCAGCGGGTGAGTTCCCGCTTCCCTTCCCGCTCGATTCTCCTGCTGAGACTCGACCTGTGCGGGTTGCCCGCGCCCTCGAACGCCTTACGTGCGTCCCGGACGGCTCGCTTCAGGCTGGGCCCGCCTCATAACGCGCGCGCAGCTCTGATGCGAAATTTGCAAGTTGTCCAAAACTGATAGCCTCTCGGATTTGCCGCATTATGTCAAGGTAAAAGTGGACATTGTGGTGGGTTGCGAGGATGGCCGCGGTGATTTCTCCAGCGGCGAAGAGATGCCGAAGATAGGCGCGCGTGTAGCGCTTGCACACCGCGCAGGTGCAGCGCGGATCGATGGGGCGCTGGTCTTCCATGTAGCGCGCGTTCTTGATCAGGACGCGTCCTTCGCTGGTGTAGAGGCAGGCGTGGCGCGCCGCGCGCGTCGGCAGCACGCAATCCATCATGTCGATGCCGCGCGCGACGTAGTCGGCGATCTGTTCCGGCCGGCCGACACCCATCAGGTAGCGCGGACGCTCCTTCGGCAGGAGCGCGGTCACTTCCGCGGTCATCTCACAAGTGGTTTCGTGCGGTTCGCCGACGGCGAGTCCCCCGACGGCGTAGCCGGGAAAATCCAGCTCGAGCAGTTGCTGCGCGCTTTCCCTCCGCAAATCGGGGAACGTTGCGCCCTGAACGATGCCGAACTGCCATTGCGCGAGTTCGCCGTTTTGTTGCGCTTGTTGCAGAAAATATTGGCGCGCGCGCCTGGCCCAGTCCGTCGTACGCTTCAGCGCGGCTTCGGCGGTGTTTCGCGGCGCGGGCGTCTCAATGCACTCGTCGAGAACCATGGCGATATCGGAGCCGAGCGCGAGCTGAATTTCCGCCGCTTTTTCGGGCGTGAGCAGATGCTCCGAGCCGTCAAGGTGCGAGCGGAAGCGCACGCCTTCGTCGGTGATCTTCCGTAATTCCGATAAGCTGAAAACCTGGTAGCCGCCGGAATCGGTGAGAATCGCGCCGTTCCACGACATGAATTTGTGCAAGCCGCCGAGTTTGCGGATAAGCGCGTGGCCCGGCCGCAAATATAGGTGATAAGTGTTCGCGAGGATGATCTTTGCGCCGAGCGTTTCCAGCGCTTCCTGCGTCAGGCCTTTTACGGTCGCCGCCGTGCCGACGGGCATGAACACAGGCGTTTCAATCACCCCATGCGGCGTCTTCAGCTGTCCGCGGCGCGCACCGGTGGGATCATTTTGTAAAACTTCAAAGGAAAAATTCACCTTTCCAGTGTATCAGGAGAAGGCGAACGCGATTCCCACGCGGAGAACGAGATAAACGAGAAACACTCCGAATACGATGCTGTAAGCTTTGCCACCCTGGAGTTTTTTCGGAGATACGGCGGCAAAACCGATGGAAAGAAGGACCAG
>DATHOY010000054.1:0-19495 GCA_035484435.1 Vulcanimicrobiaceae bacterium
TTGGACTGAACATGGAGACGCGCGGAGACGGCCCGGCGCGCGCCTCCGGCACGCTGAATGGCGGCGGTGCGTTGCTGAAACTGAGGAGCAACGCCGGCAAAATCCGCCTGCAGTACGTGGACGAACAGACCGCCCTGCGGCAGTCATTGCAGGATGAGCAGCGGCATCGCCTGGAGCAGAAGTTGAGCCAGATGGGATTCGAAGAAACGGCGCCCAGCATCGCCGCCGTCGCGGCTCCGCAAACAGCGGCCGGCGCTGTCGCCTGCGCGGGCAGCGGAGCGGATTGGTGGGATACCTGGAAGAACCGCTTGCAGGTTACGTTTCTAGGCGGTGTTCATGAAGAGCCCGAAGAGTTCAAGAAGCACTTGATCAATTCGCCCCCGCCGGACTACCCGCAGATGGCGCGGCGCGCGGGCATTCAGGGTGTGGTGCGTTTGCAGGTGCGAGCGAAAACGGATGGAACGCTCGAAGTGGAAAAGGTTATAGAAGGAGAGCCGGCGCTGGTTGAGGCTGCTCGAACCGCGGTGCGGCAATGGCGTGTGAATCCGGGAGACATCTGCGGCAAGAAGGTGGACGTAATTTCAACGTTGGCTTTTAACTTCCAGCTCCGCTAACGTGTAGGGGCGGGGGTCAGCGGTTCGGATTTGTCGGTCGTCCTGGGGAGAGTGTTGGGAGTTGTCCGCGAAGGAGGCTGTATGAAGTTTCGCTCCGCAATCCGTTCGATTGGTCTGACTCTTTCGGCTGTGTCCCTTTTTGCCGTCCCGGCGTGCTTCGGGGTCACGCGCGAATTTTCGCAAACGTATCACCTGAAGTCCGACGGCACCCTGGAGCTGAGCAACATTAACGGGACCGTGCGTATCGAGGGCTGGGACAAGGATGAAGTCGAAGTGCGCGCGGTGAAGACCACCACCGACAAGGAATCCAAGCTGGACCTCGTCTCCATTGATGTGAACTCCAGCCCCGACAGCCTTTCGATTTCCACGCGGTATCCCTCGGAAGAGGGCGTGGAAGTCGCCGTCGAGTACACCGTCCATGTACCGCGTCACACGCTGCTGAAGCACATCAACACGGTCAACGGCACCCTGCGTGTGAAAGATCTTGATTCGCTCGGCGACCTGCACACCGTCAACGGCAACATCGAAGTTTATGAGAGCAGTGGCAATCTGCACGCGCGCACGACGAACGGAAACGTTTACGTCGAACTGAAGCACCCCGCGGACCTGCACGGCACACAGGCGGAAACCACTAACGGCTCCGTGCTGCTGGCGATTCCCGCCGACTCTCAGGCGGACCTCGAAGCGCGTTGCATGAACGGCAGCTTCTCCACGGAACTCCCCTTCGTTATGGAAGGGGCCATCCAGCCTCGCATCCTGAAGGGACGGCTGGGCAAGGGTGGCGCTCCGATCCGGCTTGGAACGGTGAATGGCGCTATCCGCGTCGTTGCACTCCGGTCGACCATTTAGCTTCTCCTGCGTCTAAACAGACGAAGGAGAAACACTCATGATTCAACGGCAAATGTGGACAAGCCTCGGCTTGGGCGCGTTGAGCATTCTACTCATCGCTCTTCCGGGTTCTTCCAGTCAGACAAAAGAAGCTTCGAAAGCAGCGCGCTCGGCTCAAGCGCAGGCGCAGGAAATTTCGCAGTCCCAATTGAAAGTGATTCCCGATATGGAAGTCCAGGTGGAGCCGCTCGATAACGAGATCTACGTCGCGGTGAACGATCTCGGGGACGCCAATACTCTGGTTCGGGAATTCGACGACCCGAAGGTTACCGACGACGACAATTTCCAGATCTTCATGGGCGCTGGCGGCGGCTGGCTTGGCGTGGGCGTTTCGGAAGTATCCTCCGAAAGAGCAAAATCACTGAAGCTCCCCGAAGAACGCGGGGCGTTGGTTGGAAAGATTGTTCCGGACAGCCCGGCGGCCAAGGCCGGCCTGAAGGAAAATGACGTGGTGCTTGAAGTCAACGGCCAGCGGATCGAAGGCACGGAGCAGTTTCGCCGCATGATTCATGAAATTCCCGCGGGCCGCACTGCGAATCTTACGGTGTGGCGCGACGGCCGCTCCCAGAACCTGATGGTCACGGTTGGAAAGCATGAAGCCGGCAACATGAAGGTATTCGCCGATGGACCGAAATCCTTCGCGTTTAAGATGCCTACTCTGCCGGAAATGCCGGATCTCTCCGGGTTCGATCACTTGCGCTCGTTCGCAATGGTTTCCCCCGGACGGCCTCTGCTTGGCATTGACGCGGAAACTCTGAAAGGCGAATTCGGAAATTACTTTGGCGCGCCCGATGGTGAAGGCGTTCTGGTGCGCGGTGTGTTTGCGAACTCCCCCGCAGCCAAGGCCGGTTTGAAAGTCGGCGACGTAATCACCAGCCTGAATGGCGACCGAATCCGCAATTCCAGCGAGTTGCGCGAAAAGCTGCTCACCCACCACGAAGAAAAAAGCATCCAGCTCGCCATTCTCCGCAACAAGAGCGAGCTCAAACTCTCGGTGGAGTTGCCGGAGCAGAAAGACGAAGAAGAGCACGTCCTTTCCGAACGCACCCACATTTAGTTCCACTGCAGACACGGCCCGGCTCGCGAGTTTTGCGGCCGGGCCTCCCTTTTTGCTTTATCGCTTTCTTTTCTTCTCTCGGCGCTGCAACTCCGCTTAGCCGTCCTGGCCGTACTTGCGCATCAGGCGGAACGGCCGCTTGACCGCTTCCCACACACGCGAACCACGCTCCCCGCGGCCCTCGGCCCAGTCCTCTTCGGTCGGCGAGAATGACAATCGCATCAGGTAGGCCATGCCGCTCAGCCCGCCTCCGCCCATTTTCAGCCGGAACATCGCTCGTCGGGACAGCGGCGGCGGCAGATAGCCCGCTGTGGGCAGCCAACCCTCCACCTGCTTCACCAATTCTCGCGCTGTGCCGTCCGCATGCGTTCCCGCGACCATCTCTGCGGGCACCGGGACGCCAAGCAGCGATTCAGCGAGCAACAGGCCAACATGCACCATTCGCTCCGCCCCCACGTCGCATGCGGCCTGTCTTACGCGCTCCCAGGCAATCTCCGGGTGGCGCGCCACAATCGCGGCGATGTCCGCGGGCCACATCAGTCGCTCCCAGAAATGCTTCGCGCCGTGGATGCAATTGAGCACCAGTTCGTCTTCCAGGCAGAGCGCGGGGACTTCCCGGCCTTCCAAAATCACACGCCTCCGCCTCGCGAACAAATCTTCGATCCGCATGGGGCGCGGGTAATACCGGAATGTCTTTTCGGTATGGAGTTCGACAATCTGCTGCGCGCCGGCCCGCTTGAAAAGATATTCACCCGGGATTTTGCCCGCGAGAATGGCCGCTTCCGGGACGTCCGCCTCGAATCCAAGAGCGGTCAGGATTCTGCAGGCAGGAAGGATCGCGGCATCGCGCACCAGCAGATCCAGATCCACGTAACTCCGCACCGCCGGATCGCCATACGCCAGATAAGACACGACGGGCCCTTTCACCAGGATCGTATCGATTCCCGCTTTTCCGTACGCGTCCAGAATGCGAAAAAGTTCCGCGGCCATGCTTAGGGAAAAGAGCTGTTGCGTCCGCATCATGGCTTGTAATTTCTCGCGGGCGTCCACGGGCATTCCCGCGTCCCCGGACTCTTTCAACCGTTCGGCGACGACGCCAATGACGCTATGTTCCTCGGCCAGTTCGAGCGCCAAGTCCCAATCGAGATTGGCGGCAAGCGCGAGGATATTGCCGCCGGACGACGGCAGGGGAGAAGCGCAAGCGCAAAGAAATTTCCATTCACGTTCGAAGGGCTTTGCCCCGAATGGAGTGCGTGCCGTCAAAAGTTTCTCCTGAGAAGATGTTTGCCAGTTTACACCGGCGTGGGGAAGCCGGCTGATGTCAGAGAATCGCCGCGGCGTCGCGCAGGATCAGGTCGCAAAGGGCCGCGAGTTTTTCGGGCTTCGCGTGGGGCGTGATGCGGCGCACGGGCACATGCTGAACCAGCCGGCAGAGGACGTCAAATTCCGCCGCGCGCTGCTCCCGGTCCAGAACCCAGTTCATATATGTGTTTTGCACCAGTTCAAGAAGCGCTTCGCGTGGACTGATTTTTTCAACGCGGGGAGCGCTCTGGTCGTCGCTGCGCGGCGCAAACAGATAGATAACGCCGAATGGCAGCTTCGCCCCCGCGAATTTGGCGCGTCGCCCGTCCAGCTCTAGAAAACGTTTGCCCCACACCGGCGTCAATTGCGGCAGAGCTTCCTCCCGGCCAAGGAGCATCCGCACGCTCTCCGGCCAAAGGCACACCCGGGGATATCCGGGCACCGCGCGGAATCCACCGCCGCTCTCTTCCAAGACAACGATGTCCTCCGCAATCACCGGAAGCCCTCTGAGAGCCAGCGCCGCGGCCGTGGTGGATTTTCCGTAACCCGCGTCACCACAGAAGCCCACGGCATGGCCCTGGATCTCGACCCCGCTTGCATGCAAGCAAACAGTATTCCGCCGGCGCAGGACAAATCCCAGAACGGGCCCCAGAAAATAGGTCGCCATATCTTCGGCCGCCAACGGAGGCTGAAATTCCCCCCAGATATGGGCCGTGGCACCGTCCACGACAAAGCGCGTCCCGTCTGAATAGGAAAGTTGATAGCCTTCGGCTCCGCCATGCGCGGTAAGAACAAAGGAGGGATCGGCGGAGCTTGCGGGCTCGGAGCGGTGGGAAAGAATTCGGGCGGGCAATGCTAGTAAATTCAAAACCCAGGCAGGTTCCGGACCGTCCTGAAACTCCAAGCTGGCCTCTCCCAATTGCAGGGAAGTTGCGTGGAGCCCCGCAATACGGCAGGAAGAGTTGATTCCAAGGCCGTAAGCTCGGTAGGAATAACTCAAAGGAATCTATTTTTAGCCGCTTCGGCGCTGTGGGCGGGGTTCAGCGTCCGGTACGTCGGTGTCGCGGGTTGGCTCCGCCGTCGATCTTAAATTTGTTTCCGATGGCCTTGGTCATTTCCGCGAGATCGCCATAAACAAGCAGCTTAGGCGGTTGATAAACCTTCTTAGCGCTTCGCTTGGTCGGCTGCTTCATTCATGCCCCTCGTCTAGCACTCTACTGAATCCCCTTATCCTTTTCAATGTCTTTCAGCCAGAGCGAAAGGGAGAGCGGATACAGGCACTCGTATCGAAAGTAACCCTTTGCATCTTCGAAAGTTGCGAGCCAGGAGTTCCATTCTACAAATTCATGAATCATTTTCGGAGGATTTCTTTCGGGATTCGGTCGCCATCCATCCCTCCGCCAACAGAGTTCGAGCGGGTCTTCGATGAGCGGAGCCTTCGGCCGTACCAGCACTCGGTCGGGCAAGCTGCCTTTCATCGCCTGGCGGCAGAGGTCTTTGTTGATGCACCAGGGGACGGGAGGCACGCGCAGGAGAAATCGCAGGATGCGCAGGTCGAGCAGGGGTGCTCGCGTCTCCAGCAGCACTCCCGTGCAGCCTGCGTCCTCCGTTTCGTGAACACTGGCCCAATATCCTCCGTGCAGGGCGCGATAGGCTGCCGGGTGGAGCGGGTGTTCTTCGATCCGAGGCGGCTCACGAAAACTTGCCACGGATTCCGGGCGTTCGCGTTCCGCAAACCCCTCGTTCAACCAGGCTGGCAATTCCGGGGCTTTATCTTTTGCGCCGGCCCAGCGTCGAAGTTTGCTTCGAAATCCCCCGCGCAAAGGGGGAAAACGCCCGTGCGAGCCCAGGTATCCGCCGAATCTGCTTAAAATTTCCGTCCATTCGCCGCGACCATAAAGATACTTAAGATACGGCCACGATTGCCCCGACAAAACGTCGTCGCCGCCGTCCCCGGAGATAACCACGCGCGCGTGCTTCGAAATGGCTTGTCTGAAACGGTAATCTCGATCGAGGAAGAATTCGGAACTGGGCTCTGGCGCCCTCGTGGCCCCGCACTCGTTGGGCCGAATTGAACTCTCTTCCAGAATTTCATGGGCCAGGTTGAGGTGCTTCGCGGTGAGCTTCGCAAATTCAGGCTCGGGATCGTCAAACAGCGGCCGCCAGCTGATCGTGAACGCCTTCAGCGTCTCGGAATTGCCGGTTTCGTTTGCAATTCGGGCGGCTGTGGCGCACACGGAACCCGAATCGAGGCCTCCGCTCAGCGAAAACGAAGCTTTCCCTTCCGGCAACCGGTCGCCAACCGCCTGCCCCAGCAGTTCCCGGTAGTTTTCCAGATACTGGCTGGATTGCTTGAACCGCAGCGGCTCTTCGATGGGTAAGTTCAAGAATCGCTGAACGTGGATTTGCCCGCCGGACAGAATCAGCCGGTGGCCCGCGGGCAACCGCCGGATATCCCGCCAGACAGTGCGCGTGGGATCGCTGCACAAACCTGTAAGCAGAAATTCCCGCACGTACGTTTCATCCAGACTGTCGGAAACCCCGGGAGCCAGGCGCAGCACGTGCAGCGTATTGCTGTAACAGAAGATTCCTTCACGCCAGGAATAGAAAAAGGGGCGGGCGCCGCAGAAATCCCGTGCGCAAGTGAGCATTTGCTGCGACGCGTCCCAGATGGCGAAGGAAAAATCGCCCAACAATTTGGCCAGCGCTCCCTCTCCCCACACGTTCCATGCGAAGAGCAACAGCGCTTCGTCCGAGGCATCTTCAATTGCCCCCTGTTTTTTCTCCGACAAGTCGCGGATCAATTCTTTTCGGGCGTCCAGACGCACGTCGCCGAGCAGTGTATATCGTCCGCCAAGCTGTACAGGCTGGCTGCCGGATTGGTGGCGCGTCCCGGTCTCCATGTAAGCGAAGCAGGCGCCCAAGCCGTCTTTTGCCCAGGTCTGGCCACCATCCGGCCCGCGAAAACGCAATCGCCGCGCAACCGTTTCCAGGAATCGCGGCTCCACGGCCGCGCCGTCTGTGCGCACCATACCGAAGAAACCGCTCATGGCTGTTCCGCTGGCGGTTCCTGCAGATCCCGTTCAAATGCCGCATAGTGCCGGTGCATCGCCTCGTCCTGGTTCAATGCCTCGCCGCGGTGTTCCACCCAGGCGTGCGCTTCGAATTTCTCGTTTTCTTTGCGGACGCCAATGCGCAGGCACGCGGCGATTCCCTGCTTGCGCAGCAGATACCAGAGGGTGAGGGATTCTTCCAGACAGGTATATTGAAGGAGAGAATAACGCAGCGCGGCGATTACCATGCGGCATGCGGCCCGCACTTCTTCGGGTTCACCGGGGCGGTTCTCCGTTTCCTTCGCCGCGGGAGGAACACGCTTGTGGAGTGACGCAAAGGTCTTGCTATAGCCCCGCAAGCGCAGCGACCATCGCAGCCACGGCAAAAGAATCGCGGCGCGCTGGAACATCCGCCGGGATGCGGGCTCCAGCGCGTTATATCGTTGAAGTGGTTCCCACATCCGCCGGCAGCACTTGCAGCAGGCCGTTCTCCACCAGCCTGTCCAAAAGTTCGGTGAGGTGAGCCCGCAAAGTCTCAGGGTCCACCTCATATTCTTCCTGAAGTTTCTCCAATGCCAAAGCGATACGCGGCTGTGAGGTCATCAATTCCCACATTCGCGTGCCCGTTGCGTCCAGGCCAAAATAGCGTTCGCTGTCCAGATTCAGCAGCACGGACTCCCCTTCGAGGCGCCGGATCAGCACGTGGGGCGGCACAACCGCGCGCATTGTCAACTCGACCATTTCTGGGCTCCAGCCAGGACCTGTGGTTTTCGAATTTACAGGGGTATCTTACCGGGGTTTGTGGTGATCCGCCATATTCTGCCGGCAGAATGCCGTGTCCATCGCGGATTGTTTTCCGCAGGGAGACAGGCTATAAATTCCAGAGTGTCCGACCCCGCGATTATCCTCGATTCCATGGAGAAATGGTTTGCTCCGGCGCTCAGTGGTTGGCGCGCTTATCTTCAGCCCTTCGCGCCGCCCACCGCGCCGGCGCTGCGGGGCATTTCCCTGGAAGTGAAACAAGGCGAGGCGGTCGCGCTGCTCGGCGTGAACGGAGCGGGCAAGACCACTTTGCTTCGCATCCTGGCCACGCTGCTGCTGCCGACGCGCGGCACTGCTACCCTCGCCGGCCACGACACCGCGCGCGAGCCCGCGGCCGCGCGACGGCAAATCGGTTACCACGCGGGCAGCGATCTCGGCTTTTATGCACGGCTTACCGGACGTCAGAATCTCCGCTTTTTTGGCCGCCTGAACCATCTCTCCGATCAGTTCAGCACCGGCCGCATCGAAACCCTGGGCGAACGGTTCGGCTTGAGTCGCGTTCTGGACCGCCAGGCCCGCGTACTTTCTTCGGGCACGATCCAACGCCTCAGCCTGCTCCGCGCGTTGCTTCACCAGCCCAAGGTCCTGCTGATGGATGAACCGACGCGCAGCCTCGACGCCATTGCCGCGGCGGACTTCCGGCATTTTCTGAAAACGGAAGTTCTGGCGCGGAAAGACACGTCGATGCTCTTTGCCTCGCACACCATGCAGGAAATCGAACTCCTTGCCGACCGCGTGGCCATCCTCGACGAAGGCAAATTGCTGGCGTTCGATACCCCGACGGCACTTCGGGCCAGGACTTTGTCTTCGTCCCTGGAAGAAGCGTTCGCGCGTCTGACTGGGCGCCACCTCTATTCCGTTGCGGAGTCGACACCCGAATAATGCGAGTCCTCCGCGACATTTTTCTTTTCTTCCAGCGCGATCTCCGCATCGCCAGCACGTATCGCAGTCCGTTTATTCTTGAAGCCGTCGAAGCTCTCTTTGGCGCCGCGTTGTTTTACTATGCGGCGCGGTTCGTGGATTCACCTGCGCTTCGCGAAGCACTTCCGCAGGGGAAATCGTATTTCGCCTACTCGCTCGCCGGATTCGTTTTCTTCGACTACCTGAATGCCGCCCTGGACACTTTTGACCGCAGCCTCCAGGATGCTCGCGACGCCGGGACGCTCGAGCCTCTGCTGGTCACGCAAGTATCCCTGCCGGTCATCCTCATCGGTTCGGCATTTTATCCTTTTGCTGCCACCACCCTGCGTATCGCCGTCTATCTTGCGTGGGCCGCGATCTTGTTCGACTTTCCGCTGCACGCGGCGAACTGGGTGGCGGTTTTTGCCGTGCTCCTCTCCACACTGCTGGCCTTTTCCGGCCTCGGGGTCCTCTCGGCGGCGTATCTTCTGCTGTTCAAGCGCGGCAATCCCGCAAAGTGGTTCATCCTGGGAGTTTCCAGCGTCACGGGCGGCATGCTTTTTCCTGTAAGCATCTTGCCGCCGTGGCTGCAAATCGTCGCTCGCTTGAACCCCGTAACCTACGCGATGGACGCCATGCGCGGCGCGCTTCTCGATGGAGCAGGAATCGTCTCACTCGTGCATCCTCTTTTGCTGCTGCTCGTCTTTGCCGCCGTGTTGCTGCCTTCCTCCGTCCTGATTTTTTCCTGGGCGCTTCGGCGAACAAAAATCACCGGCACGCTCACTCACCGCTAAAAAGAGAAACGGCCCCGGCGAACCGGGACCGTTTGTTGAAACCAGGTTATTTTGGAACCTGGGAACTACGGCTTCTTTTTCTTGTTGCCAACTTTCGTATCGATGCCGCCGGTCAGCTGTTGGAGCTGTTCCAGCCCCTGCTTGGCCTGCGTGCCCCACGGCCCATTCGGATCCAGTTCGATGGCTTTCTGGTAGGCTTCGATCGTGCCCGGCAAAGGGTGCACTTCTATTTTGTCGCCGGTGGTCTTGTAAATCGAAGGGTCCGCCACCATGCACGCGCCCAGCAAGTACCAGGCTTGCGCGTTCTTGGGATCCAACTCCGTGGCCTTTTTCAGCGGTTCAACCGCCTCCACCATCCGCTGCGCCTGATACAAGCTGATGCCGAAGTTGCGCCACGCCATCGCGGCATTCGGCGGATCCAGCTCCGCGGCCTTGGTGTAAGCCGCGCGGGCTTCGTCGATTTTCCCCGTGCGCCCCAGAATATTACCCAGGTTGTTGTAGTAGCTCGGATTGTCCGGCTTCACCGCGATCGCCTGCTGGTATGCGTTGATCGCTTCGTCGTTGCGTCCCGCCAGGTCGTATGCCTCGCCCATGCGCGCCCAGAAGAGATGAATATTCGGATCCTTTTCCGGAGCCACTTTCAGGCCTTCCTGAAACGTCGCAACGGCCTGGGTGGAAAGGTCGGCGACCTTGGCCTTGATTGCATCCTTCTCTTCGGGCTTTGCTTTCGTCAGATCGGCTTTCGCCGCGCGTTCCTGGTCCAGCAAAGCCACACCCTTCGCGAATTGCTCCTTCATGCCCACGAATTTCTTTTGTTCGGCCTGTTGCTGGCGGTATTTCGCGGCTGCTTCAGGGTTCTGTTTCTCCAGGATTTCCTTGAAGTTGATGTTCAGCGGTGGCGTGTCGGCACCTTTTACTTCCAGGTTCGGCACTTCAAACGGAGTCTGCATCTGCGGAGGCTGCACAGAGAAAGTATATTTCCCGTTTTTTAGGCCGCTGAACGCAAACTTGCCATCCGCTCCCGTCTTCGACTCCGATACCGTACCCTGCTCGCTCTTCAGCTTCACCGGCATATTGGCCATCGGATTCCCATCAAAATCGATGAGTGTGCCGGTCACCTTTCCTTCTTGTTGCGCAGCCGTGCGCGTCGCAAAGCATCCCAGCATTCCCAACGCCAGGATTGCGGCCAGCGCGTACGTCTTCGTCCATTTCACCATGCCCCATTCTCCTTTTTTGTGGAGGAGCGCCGGCCTCGGTCCGCTGGCCGGTTTCGACCATTATCTCTTATATCGCCGGGAATCCAAGTGCCACAAACCTATTTCGCCGCCCCGGCGCGAGCTTCCGGCCGGTAAGCAATGGGGTCGTGGACTCCCGCCTCGGCAAATGCACGCAAGCGCAGCAGGCAACTGTCACAGGTGCGGCAGGCCAACTCCTCACCCTGGTAGCATGACCAAGTGAGGTGCAGCGGGGCACCCAGTTCCACGCCGCGGCGGATAATTTCGCTCTTTTTCAAACGAATCACGGGGGTCACGATTTCGATCTTCGTTTCGGGTCGCGTTCCCCGGCGAATCAATTCTTGAAACGCCTGGTAATACTCCGGCCGGCAGTCGGGATATCCCGAACTGTCTTCGGCCACGGCGCCGATGTAAATGGCGCCGGCCCCGCTCGCTTCCGCCCAACTGACGGCGACGCTCAAAAAGTGTGCGTTGCGAAATGGGACATACGTCACTGGAATTGCGCTGCCCCCGGGCTCCGGCGCGCCCAGTTCATTTTCCGGCATGGCGATGTTCGCGTCGGTCAGCGCCGAGCCGCCGATCGCGCGAAAATAATCCAGCCGCACCAGCAGCTTTTCCTTCACGTCATAGAATTCCGCGATCTCTGAAAATGCCCGCTGCTCCCGCGCCTCCGTCCGCTGTCCATAGCTCGCATGAAGCAGGCCCACTCGATCGCGACCATGCGCCTGCAGCGCTTCTGCTGCGGTGACGCACGAATCCATTCCTCCACTCAACAAAACGATGGCATCCACTTTTCCCACGAATCGTTTCCCTCGACCTCTGATTTAGACGCCGCGCATGGCGGGGTCCCATACGATCTTGTGCAATTGCAGACCCAGCCGGACGGGCAATCCGTCTTCAAGCATCCACCCGACCAGCGCGCGTGGCTCCAGACCGGTCCATTTTCCATTTGGATCGTCGTGCACCGGCGAGAATAGCACCTCGCGCACCCGCTCTGCCAAGCGGTGCTCCCGGCTGAATTCACGTGCAAACTCATAATCCCTGCGGCTGGAGATCACGAACTTCACTTCGTCGTTTGCGCTTAATTCGTCCAGATTTCGAGGATCAAACGTGTCCGGCTCGCCGGAGTCCGGGCATTTCACGTCCACAATCTTTATCACTTGCTTCGGCAATCGCCCGATGAACCGCTCGCCGCTGGTTTCAATCATCACGGTATAGCCCGCTACGAGCAGCCGCTCCGCCAGTGGATAGACTTCTTCCTGCAGCAGCGGCTCGCCTCCGGTCAGCTCAACCAGGGAAACTCCGCCTGCACTGCCGTCCGCGCGCCGGCTGAGCGATTCGACGCGTTCCATCACTTCGTCGACCGTCACTTTTTGCCCGCCCTGAAACGCATACGCCGTATCGCACCACGTGCAGCGCAAATTGCACCCGGTCAGGCGCACGAAAATACACGGCAGACCGGCGCGCGTTCCTTCGCCCTGTATGGATTTGAATATTTCGGTGATAAACATTCGTGACTCTATTTCAACCTGCGGCTTCTTTGGACGGCCGCTAGTTTCCGGTCTTCGCTTTCTTGCCGGAGCGTTTTGAAAGCCAGTAAATCCCGCCGAAAAACAGCACCATCGCGATTACCAGACGCGGATACCCCGGCGAGACGCCCATCATCCGCAAAACCACAATGTATCCCGCCGCAATCAGCAGCGCCGGCACGATGATGATGAAGAACGATCGGTTCATTGCGTCCCCAGTTCCCTGCCCTGGCGTGCTACGGCCCGTTAAGCTACGGGTGGTAGCGCGCCATGGCGGTGTCGGTCTCCCAGATCACCACATCTTTCAATTTCGCGCCCGGCGGCAGGCCGGTCAGCTGGCTGGTCAGATTCTCGTAAAAATACTTGGCCAGATTTTCCGCCGACGGGTTCACCGTCGTAAACGGCTCCAGATCGTTGATGAACTGGTGATCCAGCCGCGCGATCAATCCGCGCATCGCATGTTTTAATTGCGTGAAATCGATCAGCAATCCAATGTTGTCGAGCTGCGGCCCTTCCAGCGTCACCTGCACGCGGTAATTGTGTCCGTGGGGATTCTCACACTTGCCCTTGTAACCGCGCAGGGCGTGCCCCGACGAAAACGTATCTTCCACACTCACTTGAAACATAGCCGGCTTTCTCTTCCTCTTCTTCCCTGGGGACAATGCGTTCAGGGCTTTCAGGCAGGGCTGGCCGCGGAAAGGAACCGGGAGACATCCTCCAGCTCGTTGGTCCTCCGGTACCGGGGCAGCGACTCCAAGAAAATTTTACCATAGGGCATCCGCTGGATACGCGTGTCCAGCAGGGCCAGGACGCCGCGGTCGGTCTTGGCGCGAATCAGCCGGCCAAAGCCCTGTTTCAGCGCCAGCACGGCCTCTGGCACCTGGAATTCGGAGAACGGGTTGCGTCCCTCGTCCTGCAATGCCCTGACCCGCGCAGCGACGATCGGGTCGCTCGGCACGGCGAATGGCAGGCGGTCCACAATCACGCAGGAAAGCTGCTCGCCGGGCACGTCCACGCCCTGCCAGAAGCTCGCGGTGGCAAACAGCACCGCGTTCGGCGTGTTTTTGAAGCGTTCGAGGAGCACCGTGCGTGGAGCCGTCCCCTGCAGCATCAGCGGGAAGTCAACGCGAGTGCGCACCCGCTCAAAAAGATCGTTCATCTGCGAATAGCTGGTGAACAGGCAAAAGGCGCGGCCCTGGCTCAATTCCAGCAGCTGTACGATTTCGTCGGCCGCCTTTCCGGGGAAACCCCCGTCGCGCACGTCCGGCATCTTCTGCGGGAGATAGAGCAACGCCTGCTGCTGAAAGTCGAATTCCGGAGGCAAAGCACACTCTTTCGCGTGATCCAGACCGAGGCGTTGGCGGATGAATTCGAATCGGCCGGCAACTGTAAGTGTCGCCGAGGTGAGGATCACAGTATCGAAGGACTCGAAAAGCTTTTCGCGCAGGATCTGGCTGATGTCGATCGGCGTGGCCGCGAGGAATACGCCTTTGTTGCGCCGCTCGAACCAGTACACGTAATTCTTTTCGTTCGACTCAAACAGAAAAGCAAGTTCCTGCCGGACTTCAAAGCTGCGTCGGCCAATGCGCGTCAACTCCTCCGGTTTCTGAGTCAGCGCCGCGAATTCCGTTTCCATCGCTTTGCAGGCGTTCAGCAGCGCGTCGTAGGCTTCGCGGTTCTGCTCCAGGAAAGCTTCGCGCTCCTGCCGCGTAAACGGGAAGCGCCCGTCGCGCGGCGGAAAGCTGTCGAAAAACGCGCGGCTTTTTTCCCGGATGCGCTGCGTGCGCCGCAGCAACGTTGGCGAGCCTGACTTGGTCAGGCGCATGGCGTGGTCCGCGTCGCGCGCCAGTTCTTCGAAGCGGTAATTCGAAATCTGCTGGCCGAAATAATCGCTGGCCACGTCTTCCATCTCGTGCGCTTCGTCGAACACCACCGCCGAATATTCCGGCAGGATACTGCCGAAATCGTCCTGCTTCAGCGCCAGGTCGGCGAAAAACAGGTGGTGGTTCACGATAATCAGGTCGGCTTCTTTGGCGCGGTTCTGCATCTGCGTCAGAAAGCACTTCTCAAACTCCGGGCACTTCTTCCCGGTGCAGGTGTCGCGCCGCGCGTCAATGCGCGACCACAACTCCGAATCGTCTGGCAAAAACGTCAGCTCGGCCCGGTCACCCGTTTCCGTCAGGTTCGACCACTCGCGAATCTGCCGGAATGCGTCCACCTCTTCCATACCCTTCAGCATGGGCTGGTCGGCCAGTGCATGCATTTTCGAAAGGCAGAGAAAGTTGGAGCGGCCTTTCATCACCGCAACCTTCAGATTGGGCGCAAAATGTTTTTGCAGGAACGGCACGTCCTTCTGGTAAAGCTGCTCCTGCAGAGATTTGGTAGCCGTCGAAATCACCACGCGCCGCCCACTACAGATCGCCGGCAGCAGATACGCCAGCGTTTTCCCCGTGCCCGTGCCCGCCTCCACGACCGTGTGATGGTGCTTCTGAAACGCGTCGTGCACCGCCTCTGCCATCTGCAACTGCGCGGGGCGATGCTCGTAGCCGCCGATCATGCTGCGTTCCAGGAATCCGCCCGGGCCAAAGATCTGCTCCATCGAAGGGCCGGTGGAAGGAGTCTCTTCCTCCTGAGCAGGAGCCACTCCGGCGGCTGAACCATAGGCGTCGCCAACGGCGCGATTCTGCCGCAGCGGCTGCCCTTCCGTGTCGTGTGCGCGCAACTCGTCTTCCAGTGGCACGTAGACGCGCTCCTGCACCACTTCCCTGTTCTTTTTCGGAGCCTCGGATAAGTCCGGCTTGGATTTACGCTTGACCAGAAACCCTGCCTACTCTGCGGAGCAACATCGCAAAGAACTAACGATAGCACATCCCCATCCTGCTCATCGGCGCGCCACGGACGTTAATATTTGGGCATTCCTTGCTTTTCCGCACGTCCCAAACAGTGGACTGGGTTAAAGTGTTGTTGGGGAATTCCATCTGCCCCTTGCCGCCAACGGTGGCGATGAAATCCGTCGTGGGGTGTTTGCATGAATCCAAGAAAATTCCTGGTTTTTGCCGTAATCGCCGCGAGTCTTGCACTCTCTTCCTGCAGCGGCACAAAGAATCACTGCGTCACGAATTGCAATGTGAGTGGCAACGCTTCTCTCAGCGTGACACTCGCAGCGATACCGTTCGTTCCGCCGCCCAGCACCTCGATCCTTTCTTTTGCTGTAGCCATCAACAGTGTTTCGCTAACCCCCACCAGCGGCGGAAGCGTCGTCAACATTCCCCTGAACGCTTCAGTTTATTCGGTTGACCTGACGAAGCTGCAAAGTGACTCCTCGTTTCTCGGCCAAGTCGTCGCCAACGTGCCGGCAGGGACGTATAACAAGGTCACTGTGGGAGTTACCATCGCCGTGGTCACCAGTTGCACTGCATCCAACGGAACTCCTGGCTGCAATTCTGGGAGTGTCACCCAGCTCACTGCTGGGGCAGCCGCGCCGGCGACGTCCTCCTTTTCTCTCACGTTGGCGGACAACCAGCAGGCCGGTCTTCAGGTGATTTTCAATCTCGGCAACGCCGTCACTGTGAACCCTGCTACTCAGGTCGTTTCCAAAGTGGATCTAGCGGCAGCGAATGTCCTGACCGCTGTCCCTCTTCCGCCCGTGGCTTCGACGCTCTCCGCCGGTCAACTTGACTACCTCGAGGATGTCACCGGCGTGGTCACAGCAGCCTCGCCGTCGTCCGTAACGGTTCAAACGTCCACGCGCGGATCATTCACTTCCGTAATAACAGGTTCAACGATCATTTCCCCGACTTGTGTAATTATCACCACCGTAAGCTGCAACCCGCCGGCAGTTGGGCAGATTGCCAGCATCGATGCCACTCTCAATTCCGACGGCACTTCCACCTTGCTGGAATACGACGTGCTTTCTCCGACGAGCGTTGACGTCATCGAAGGGGTCGTTACTACTGTTCCTTCCTCCTCGACACAGTTCCAGATCGTTACCAACGACCTAGTCCTCGCCTCAAGCAATAGTCACATCGGCAGCAATCTTGCTCTCGGCGAGCCGGTAAACATTACTTTTGCGGGCACAAATCCCTTTGTCATCGACACCAAGGGATTGCTGCCGATCACGAACACCCCGTTTAGTGGCAGCACCTCTGCGAACGACATTTTGCCAGGCCAAACGGTGGCTTTGCGGGTAACGGCATTCACACCAAAGGCCGGAGCTACTCCAGCGGCGGCGACTGTGGATTTCGTAGTCCTTCGCTTTACACGGGTTGCGGGTTCTGTATCTTCGTCGTCTCCGCCAACTTTTGGGATCCAAAGCCTGCCACCGTTTTTTGGACAAACGGCCTCCAACCTGGTCCAGTTGAGCACGACGACCACGCCAATTACCTATCTCGATGGTTATTCCGCAAGCGGCAACATCACGGTCGGCGACACTGTGGGTGTGCGCGGTCTATATTTCGGCGTGGGATTTTCGCCCGCGTTCACCGTCGCAAAGGTTCGCAAACACTGAGTTTTCATCCGCCTCCGCAAAGGGCAACGGGCCCCGGAAATTTCGGGGCCCGTTTTTTATTTGAGTGCGAGAGCGTAGCTCTCGCATTTGAGATTGTTAGAACGAGAAGAAAGTGAAATTTGGTAACTGAGGTTCGCGCCGTAAAAGCGGGAGCTGCGCACCCGCACTCAATATGTGCTAAATCCCGCCCACTGTCGTATTCGGCGGCAGAGGGCTCCCCATCGGCGCCATTGGCGCGGATGGAATGTTGGGCGCCATCGTCGGCTGCAGCCTTCGATAGAGCGCCAGCGAGATCGCTCCTATACCCCAGACAACCACCACGAACTTGATCCACGCTCCCACGTACGGAACCATCATCACCACCCGGAGCAGCAGCAACCCCACGATCATTCTTCCAATCTCCGGCCAGAATTCATCCGTCCGGCCCATGATCCACTGGCCCACGGCCGCACCCACAATGATCTGCGCGTAGTACAGCGAGGCATACCACAGGAAAAATCCGGAAATCCCGACGAACAATCCGACCACCGTAATACAGGCCAGCAGCGCCCCGATCGGGAAACCGGCCCCGACCAGGATTCCCAGACCCGCCGAAGCCCCAAGATGTTCCGTGTTCGCGGTCGCTTCCAGAGAAAACTTCGGCATCAGGCTGAACAGCACCAGGCCGAACAACACATAAGCCGCCGCCCAGATCAGCTGCCAAAGATAATAGCCGCCGCTGCGCGCTTCGCGCCGCTCCTCGATCTGCGTGAATACCAGCGGCGACGCCAGCTTGGCATCGGAAGCGACATTCGGTGCTTTGTACCCCTTAAACGCGGTCTTGCCGTCGATTTCCGCGCCGGAAACAATCGAGAGGGATTTGCCCCTCCCTTGCACGGAGCCGCCGATCAATCCGGAAATGGTGGTGCTATCGGCAAAGCCGAGAAAGTCGCGGCCGATCTTTCCGTCAAGCGTCAGCGTTTCGCCTCCGGCCGTAAGGCTGCGCCCGATTTTCCCGCTGGCATCCAGATTGAACGTTTCGTTCCATACCATGACGTTGCGCTCAACGGTTCCGGTGAGCGTCACATTGTTCGCCCCGCTGCGCAGATTCCCGTCGATCACGCCGCTGACGCGCACCGCTTGCGCGAAGCAGATCAGGTCGCCATTGATGTGTCCGCTGACGTCCACCTGGTGCGCGAACGCGTAAACATCGCCTTCCACGTCGCCGTCGATTCGCACGTGCTCGCCGGTAAGAAAAATATCGCCTTTGATGACTTCCTCTTTTTTTACGTTGACGTTGTCGCCCTTGCGGAATTCCGTGGCCGACGCGGGCGTGGCAACCGCCAGCAACACGCTGAATCCGGCGAACAGCACCGCCAGCGCCGAGCCGCGACGCAAATAGCGGCGGAACGCGAACAACCCGAAGCCAGCCATGCACATCACGGCGAGAACCTCGAACAAGCTGAACATGGATTGCCATCCTTTCCAGAATGCGCCCTGAAACACCACCAGGCTCAGCAGATTCGTGCTGCCGAAGCCGGCCTCTGCAAATCGGGTTTCCCACTGCACGATATATTCGTTGTACAGAGCGTAGACGCCCATTACCGCCAGGCCAAAGACCACGCCCCAAATCCATTGCATGTTGCGCTTCACTTTTTCTTGAAACTCCGCGAGGCGCGCCGGCAGTGGCTCGTCCTGCTCCAGCATGGAGCGCGTCAACAAGCGAGATTCGCGGTCGAGTGCGCGCAGCAGCGTCAGGCAGCGCGTGCAGGTCTGCGTGTGGAGAGACACGCCCTGCGCGGCCTCGCGGTCCAACTGCCGCTCGACGTACAGCAGCAAAGTCATTTCATCCACGTGGGATTCGTTGGGCAGCTTTTCCCTGTTCATGTCTGGTTCTGTCATCGGGTTCCTCCCACGGCCAGCGCGCTGTTCTCTCCCAGCGCCTGCCGCAGCTCATGCCGTGCCCGCAAAAGCACGACTCCTACAAACTGCCTGCGAACGCCCAGGGCGTCCGCAATTTCGTCGTAGCTCATGTCCGAGTAGTAGCGCATCACCAGCGCCATCCGCGCGCGCATGCCCAGGGTGTCCAGCGCCTTGCGGACCTCTTCGCTGGTGCGTTCTTCGATCAGTTTTTCGAGTTGGTTCGGCTCCGGGCATTCCAGCGGCACATCGTCCACGTCGTCCATGTCCTTATCGTGGCGGGCTTTCTTGCGGCGCAGCATGTCCCAACAGTGATTGGCGGCGACCTTGTAGAGCCAGGCGGTGAAGGACCGGGTCTGGTCGTACTGCAGCAGTTTGTCGCGCAACTTCATGAAAATCTCCATCGTGGCGTCTTCCGCGTCTTCGCGCGTGGGCATGGCCCTCCGGCAAAAGCGGAAGATTGCCGGGGCAAATTCCCGGTACAGTTCGCCCCAAGCCTGGGTATCCCCAGTCCGGGCTCGAGCGATTAAATCCGTCGGCTCCGTTTTTCCCGGTGCGCTCATTCGCCCTGGTCTCAGCGGTTCCATAGGTTAGTACGCGGCAGCCGTGGCAAAACTATCACAAGTTGCAATGACAAGTGTGGGTTACGGCGATTCAGCCCTTCCGTCGCCCTGCCTGGGTAGAAGGCCACTTCTCATAAGTGCGGCATCTAAAGGACTTACTGCCGGCGTACCTCATTGCTCAATCTGACCAAAAACCCTCTGAAGTGGGAGATCGCCATATTGAGTGCGACCTGCCCTGAGCTTGCCGAAGGGGAGCGAAGCTCTTCCTTTTGAAGTGTAAGCCGTTCTACCCAGATCGAACTTCGCCGCAATCTGCCCTCCGAAAAGCGGGC
>DATHOY010000055.1:0-19666 GCA_035484435.1 Vulcanimicrobiaceae bacterium
GGATTACTGGCGGTTTAAGGCACGGGTGAGGCAGTCGTCGGCGGTGACGCAGGAAAATTACGCGGAGTATGAACAGACTGTGCTGCGCGCTCTGGAAGAGACGGAGAATGCGCTGATCAGCTATCACGCGAACCAGGAAAAGCTGATCAAGCTGAACGACCAGGCGAGGGAGAGCAAGCGGGCCGCGGATATCGCCCGCGACCGCTACCGTGAGGGCGTGATCGATTTCCTACAATTGCTGGATGCGGAGCGCGTGCAATTGGAGGCGGAAGACAACCTGGCACAAGTGGAAGGCGACGTGTTTGTTTCTGTAGTGACCATCTATAAGGCGCTGGGCGGCTTGCCGGAAGACAGTCAGTTGCCGGGTAACCACAACCCGTTGGTGGCGACGAGCGCAGGGGCGAAGGCAGGGAATAAGTAAGCCGGAAGGGATTTCTGCTGGAGCGCCTATCTCCAGATTGACAGTCCAGCGCGGACGTCGGTCGAATCAAAGGCGTTCTTTTAAACTTTCAGAGCGCAGGGAACCCTCTAGTAAAAACCTGTTGCACCCGGTCCATGCCATCAAACTCCAATTGGTTCGGACGCTGCCGCCCTGCGGTTTTGGGCAAGCCTTAGATATCCTCCAAGCATTCCCAACGCTGGGCTTAAGACAAAGCTAGCCCATTCGATGAATTGTGACCCTGACTCCGTTTTCGTAGCCAGTGAGTAAATTCCAAGTGCCACACAAAGCATTGAGGTAAGGGCGCCGTTGAGAAGTTCATCGTGCTTGGCCAGCCGTGCTCCAACATAACCGCCGAGTACGGAGCAGGCCATGCCAATGGCTAATTGCAACGCGTAAAGCGAGGTATGCCCTTGGAGGGCAGCATGAACCGCAGCCGGTACTTGATCTTTCGGGGTGTGCGCGAGTTCAAGTTTGACCATCACGTAAGTAACCACCGGAAGGCCCAGGATGACGGATGCCAAGATATCTGCAATGCCGCCCCAAACTATCCCCTTCAGCGATAACTTGTTCATGAATACCCTCGCGGGAATCGGTTTCACGCGGGAAATTACATTCTTTTCGCCGAGCGGTCAAGTAAGCGCGCTGCGAGGAACTCGTCGTCTAAGCACTAGCGGCGCCAACTTGCGGGCGCGTCTATGTAGGAAGGATCGAGGGCGGAGATGGAGGGGCAGCCGAGGAGGCGTAAGGTGCGTTCGACGTCAGCGCGGAGGATCTCGAGTGCGCGCATGATTCCCGGATAGCCGGCGGCGGCCATGCCGTAGGCGTAGGCGCGGCCGATGAGCACTGCGCGGGCGCCGAGGCAGATGGCTTTGACGATGTCGCTGCCGCGGCGGATGCCGCCGTCCATCAGCACTTCTGTGCGGCCATTCACTGCGGCGACGACTTCGGGAAGCGCGCGAATGGTGGGATATACGGAATCGAGCTGGCGCCCGCCGTGATTCGAAACCACTATCGCAGCCGCGCCTTCATCCACCGCGCGCCGCGCATCGTCCCCGGTGAGGATGCCTTTCACGATGATGGGGCCGGGCCAGACATTGCGGATCCATTTTAGATCGTCCCAACACACCGCCGCGTCCGCGAGGGCTGCGGAGACGTCAATCAGCTGCATGGGTCCCTGGCCTGGGATGACGATGTTTTCGAGCTTGGGCATTCCTCCATCGGCTAGAAATGCGGCCAGCCAGCGCGGGTGCGCCAGAATATTGGGCAGGAACGGAAGCTTTGCAAAGGGCGAGCTGCCTAACATTTGCTTCATGCCGTTGCGCGGGTCGCGTTCGCGCATACCGGCCACTGGGGTATCAATCGTGAACACCAGCGCGGAGTAGCCGGCGCAGCGAGCGCGGTCGATGCCCGCCTCGGCGGGGGCTCGACCCCCGAGCAGGTAGAGTTGATACCACGCGGGGCCTTTGGTTGCTCCCTTCACGTTTTCCAGCTTGTGGCCGGAAATGGTGGAAAGCGTGTAAACGGTACCGGAATCGCCGGCAGCGTGCGCGGCAGCGAGCTCACCTTCGGGATGCATCATGCGGCTATAGCCGACCGGAGCCAGAATTGCCGGAAAGGCCAGATCGTGGCCGACTGCGTTTGTACGGAGGTCGCATTCCTTAAACGCCACGGCATTGCGCGGGCGGAAGAGCACGTCGTTGAAGGCGCGGGGATTTTCGCGGAGGGTGGACTCGTCTTCCGCGCCTCCATCGAGGTAGTCGAAGACGGAGCGCGGCAGGCGGCGCTGAGCGAGGCGGCGAAGATCTTCGATGTTGACGACGCGAGGAGGGCCGAGGGCGGAGGTGACGGAAGCCATGGGGGATACTCTATGGAGAAACAACCCTGGGAAGCAATCCGGAAATGGGAGAGGCGGCGCTTGTCTACTGGAGAGGAGACGGCGCCGCCTTGGGAGACGGGATGCGGATCCCGGTCGGGGGATTCCGCTCCGTGGGTACAGAACCAAAACTAGCTGCGGACCGTCAGGACCGGGCAAGTGGACTTCGTCACGACGTTGTAAGCAATTGTCAGAGGAGCGTGGCCGGCGAGGCTATTGCGGGCCTTGGCGCCCATGACGATCAAGTCAGCCTTGGATTCGCGCGCGGCGATGAGAATTTCCTCTGCTGCCGCTCCGAACGTGGCGCGAAAATCAGGCTTGCACCAATTCTCGGTGCCCGCGGGCATCAATTGCTTCATGCGAACCACATTGATTTCGCGTTGACGAGCCACGCTCTCTTCGGTGTACGCAGCGGCGCTTTCGATGACATGCAGCAAGGTGAGGGTGGCGTTCTGCTCCTGCGCGAGCGAGAAGGCGTAAGCAGCGGCCTTTTCCGCGCCAGCGCCAAAGTCGGTGGCGAAGAGGATGTGATTCAGTTCCACTTCTTTCACGTTGGGGCTCTTGACAGCGGGGCCGACGGTCAGGACAGCGCAATCCGCCTCGCGGAAGATTTCTTCGGCGACCGAGCCCATAAGAAGTTTCTGGACCTTGCCGCGGCCATGAGTCCCGACGACGAGCAGGTCAATGTCATTGCGGACAATTAGCGAATCAAGACTCGGCCACACGTTGCCTTCTTCCAACAACACTTCGTGGGGAACTCCCCGAAGTTTTCCGGAAATCAGAATATCCGCGATTCCTTCTTCCGCAGCCTGGCGAACTTTTTCATACGTGGCCTGGGCAAGCTGGGGTTCCGCGAACTGAAAGGGGTCTGGGGTGATGACATGGGCGAGATAAATGCGAGCGTCGTACCGCCGCGCCAGGGCGATGGCGTAGTCCAGGGCACGATCGGAAATCTCGGAGAAATCCGTGGTGACCATGATCTTGCTGATGGATACGCGGTTGGTGAAGTCTGTTTTCATTTTTTCTTTTAGAGTCACTGCCTGCAGCATAGCTCCCTCCTGAGACAACAAATCCTTTTGGACTAAGCGATGAATTCCTCATCATTGATATTTAGCTAGGAGATTTCTCGTGGGCGCCCCTTTCTCGGCGTATCCTTTCGAGCCTTCACCGCGAGCCCGAACGCCGAAAAGGAACGCCCACTGCGCAGCGATTCGACAATCGCTCCATTGCCTAATTGCTGAGCACTGAAAAGAGGAGCATTTGCCGTTCCTTTTCGGGGGAATTTCCTCAGGGAGCTAAGTTATTCATAATGAATACCTTGTCGAGTCGTGGAGAAAGGAAAGGCAGGAGCGTCTTGAGAAGTTTGCGGGATTTCACACTGGCAGGTGTTTTCTCACCCAGGGGTGAGGTGACACTGGTCACGGGTTGGCCGGGGCGGCGGGTTCTTCTTCGGAGTGACCCAGACCGAATTTCTTCATTTTGTAGCGCAAGGCGTCGCGGCTGATGTTGAGCAGCTTGGCGGCTTTTATTTGATTGCCGTGGGACTGCTGCAAGGCGAGTTCGACAAAAGCATGTTCGACATCCTCGAGCGAAGTGCCACCTTCGGGAATAGAGAGCGGCGGCAAGCGGCGCTTACCGGGAGCAGGTTGCGCTTCCACAGGGGCTCGCGCTGATTTGTCGGTCAGGACAGGGCCGCTGCGTCCGCTGGCCACGGTGAAAGGCAAATCATCCGGCTTCAGAAGACTGCCTTCTTCCAGGATCATGGCGCGCTCGAGGGCGTTTTTCAGTTCGCGAACGTTTCCGGGCCAGTCGTAATTCAGAAGCAGGCGGCGGGTGTCTTCGGAAATGCCTTGAACGGATTTGCGGAATTTTCGGTTGTAGTGGGCGAGGAAAAAATCGACCAGGGGGAGGATGTCCTCTTTGCGCTCGCGGAGAGTGGGAAGAAAGATGGAAATGATGGCCAGGCGGTAATACAGGTCCTGGCGGAAGCGGCCGTCACGGACTTCGCGTTCCAGGTCGCGATTGGAAGCGGCGATGACGCGGACTTCCACTTGGATGTCGCGCACGCCGCCGACGCGTCGGATAACCTGGTCCTCCAGGACGCGGAGCAACTTGGCCTGAAGCAGGGGGGAAAGTTCGCCGATTTCGTCGAGGAAAAGCGTGCCCCCGTCGGCGACTTCGAACAGGCCTTTCTTCATGGCCTTGGCGTCCGTAAAGGCACCTTTTTCGTGACCGAAGAGCTCTGCTTCCATAAGTGTTTCAGGGATTGCCGAACAGTTGATAACAACGAAGGGGCGTTCGGCCCGTTTGCTGCGGTAATGAATGGCCTTGGCGACGAGGTCCTTGCCGGTGCCGCTTTCGCCCTGAACTAGTATGGTCGTGGCTTCACTGGCGGCGACTTTGTAAACGAATTTCATCAGCTCGGTGATTTTGGGGGAGACGCCAACGACATCGTGATAGCCGGCGCGGCGGCGGACCTCATCGCGCAGGGTTTCGACTTCGGTGCGGAGTTCGCCGGCATCGAGGGCGTTTTGCAGGGTGACGCTGAGTTCGTCGAAATTGATGGGCTTGCTGACAAAATCGTAGGCGCCAAGGCGGAGAGCGGCTTTTACGTCGTCAAGTTGGGGATCGGCGGTCATCATGATGACGCTGCGGGTCTCGCCGGCCTGTTTGAGCTTTTCGAGAACTTCGATGCCGCTGAGATCGGGCAGGTGAACGTCGAGCAAGATGGCGTCAACGGGATCGGTCTGGAGCATGCGCAGGGCTTCTTCACCAGAAGAAGCTTCGATGGAGAGATAGCCGAACTCGGTGCACTTCTGGGTGAGCGTCCAGCGAACGAGCTTGTCGTCATCCACTATTAGAATTCTCTTTTGCGCCATGGGGTCACTTTATCATCCCGCCGGAGGACCTGCACTTCTGGAAAGATTTGTCCTCGGCCGCTCCACAGGGAGATGGATGCGGAAATGGGTGCCTTGGCCAAGGGTGCTGCTGGCCTCGATTTTGCCTCCATGGGACTGGACGATTCCATGGGCGAGGGAGAGACCTAGACCTGTGCCTTCCTTGCGGGTGGTAAAGAAGGGCCGAAAGATTTTTGGGAGCGCGTCGGGAGAGATGCCTTTGCCGTTGTCTTTGACGCTGATGAGGGCGTGATCGTCCTCGCGGGAGAGCGCGATATCGACTGCGCCTTCCCCGGGGATGGCCTGGATTCCATTAAGCACCAGATTCAGGACGACCTGCTGGATGAGTGCGGGATCGTGGTTGATCAGAGGAAGAGAAGGGTTCGGTGTGAATAAGACTTTCACGGGGCGCGTGCGGACTTGCTGCTGGGCAAGCATTACGGCTTGCTCGATTGTGATATTCAGGTCGGCCGGATGAAAAGTGGGAGGCCGAGGGCGGGCGTAGGAGAGCAGATCGTTCAGGATGTTCTGGATGTGGAGGATTTCGTTCTGGACGTCGGCGAGAACGGCGCGGCTGCCGCTTTCGGCGGGCAGTTCCTTGCCCATGACGTCGACGACGCCGGCGATCCCAGCGAGCGGATTGCGAATTTCGTGGGCGAGGCCGGCGGCTAGTTCGCCGAGAGTGGCCAGGTGTTCGGCGCGGCCCAGTTCTCGGCGGTGGAGGTCTTCAATTTCCAGGCGGTTGCGCTCGAGTTGCTCGACCATTTCGTTGAATTGCCGGCCGAGCTGGCCAATGTCGTCGCGGCGCTGCGCGAAGCCTACCCGGGCGGATAAATCGCCGCGGCGGACGCGGGCGATAGTGTCCATGAGGTCTTCGAGCGGGCGCTCAACCAGAACGAGCAGGACGGAGAGCAGAACGAAGCAGAGCAGAATGGGGAAGCAGACGGAAGCGATCAGAATGAGCTGCGCTTCATGAATGCCGAGGGTTTCCAGGACCGAGGCGATGGCGACGATGCTGAGGAGCAGCACAGCGATAATCGGAATGAAGACTTTCCATTGCCAGCGGATTCCGGTGGCCCATCGCACGATCGGGGGCAGGTTCATGGGAGTATCACATCAAAGAGGCAGCTAGTTCGCAAGGAAGGATGTCACATTGGCTGGAAATGCGCCCGCCCCCCAGGTTTATTCCGGACGGTCAAAAGGCGCCCGCCTCCCTTGCTTTGTCAGGGCAAGCAGAAGGAGGCCGCCACAAGGATTGTGGCCAGCGGAGTTGTTTTTCTTCTACAATCGGGGGCGCATGGCGGAGAAGTTGAGACGAATAGATGGGTAATTCGGGTGTTTGCGGAGGATGCTGTGGCTGCTGCTGATTCCTTTGATCTGGTGGTGCTGGGTTGCGGGCCGGCGGGCGAAAAGGCCGGTGCGCAGGCTGCGTATTTTGGGAAACGCGTGGCCTTGGTCGAACGCGCGCCTGTCGTCGGGGGGAGTTGCATCAATACGGGCACGGTGCCGAGCAAGACGTTGCGGGAATCGGCGCTCTATTTTTCGGGATTGAAGCAGCGCGGCTTGTATGGAATCGATTATTCGTTGAAGGAAAACTTGACGGTGCAGGATTTCATGCACCACGAGCGCGAAGTGGTGGAGATGGAGCGCTCGCGGATTTTGAAGAATCTGGAACTGCACAAGATTGAGTTGGTGCGCGGTCAGGCGACGTTTGAAGACGACCATACAGTCGTGGTGAGCAGTTCAAAGGGAATGCGCCGCTTACGTGGCGAGGTGATCTTGATCTCTACGGGATCAAAGCCGCACCGCCCGGCGGAGATTACGTTTGACGACGTACATACGTTTGACTCCGACACGTTTTTACAGATGGACCGAATCCCCAAGAGCCTGGCGGTGATTGGCGGGGGAGTGATCGGCTGCGAGTACGCATCGATTTTCATGGCGCTGGGCGTGGATGTGACTTTGGTGGACGGCCGCGACAAGTTGCTGCCGTTCCTGGATACGGAGATTTCAGAGCGGTTGCGGGACCGGTTTGCCTCGCTGGGCATGCACTTGTGGTTCAACGAGCGGCCGGTGAGAGCGGAGAATACGGCGTCGGGTTCGCGGCTGACGATGAAGAGCGGAAAAGTGCTGGAGGTGGACGCGGCGCTGTTTGCAGCGGGTCGGCGCGCAGCGGTGGACGGGCTGGCGCTGGAGAAAGCGGGCCTTGCGTTGAATGACAAGGGATACATAGCGGTGGATGAGAATTTCCGGACCGCGGTGCCGCATATTTATGCGGCTGGGGATGTGATTGGTTTTCCGGCGCTGGCGTCAACTTCGATGGAGCAGGGCCGCGTCGCGGTGTGCCATGCATTTGGATTGAAGTACAAGCAGCGGGTGGCATCGCTGCTGCCGATGGGGGTATACACGATTCCGGAAATTTCCGCGGCGGGCGAGACGGAGGAGAGCTGCAAGGAAAAGAAAATTGATTACTGCGTGGGGCGGGCGCGCTACGACAACAATGCGCGCGGGCACATTACAGGCGATACAGCGGGCATGTTGAAGCTGATCTTTGCGAAGGCCGACAGGAAGCTGCTTGGGGTGTGCGTGATTGGAGAGTCAGCGACGGAGTTGATTCACGTGGGGATGATGGTGCTCGACAAGGGCTTGACGATTGATGAATTCATCGAGCTGGTGTTTAACTATCCGACGCTGTCCGAGATGTACAAATACGCTGCGTATGATGGGCTGGGGAATCTTTCTGGGCACAAGTTGCGCGAGGGCTAGAGGCTCTCGCGTCTTGTTTGCCTCGGGCATCGAATAAGCAAAGGGGAAACATTTTATGCCACTCGTTCGCATCGATCTGCGCGCAGGGAAGAGTGTGGAGTATCGCAAGGCGTTGGGAGAGGGAGTGCATCGCGCGATGATTGACGCGTTGGCGATTCCACCCGATGACCGCTTTCAGGTGATTACCGAACATCCAGCGGAAGGATTGGTCTACGATGCGCACTACCTGGGCATCCCGCGAACTGACAGCGTTGTCTTCGTGCAGATAACGTTGAGCGCCGGGCGGAAGCCTCAGCAAAAGCGGAAACTTTTCAAGCGGATGGCGGAAATACTTGCGGAATCTCCGGGGCTGAAGCCGCAGGAATTGGTGATCAACCTGGTGGAAGTGGTGTGGGAGAACTGGTCGTTCGGAAACGGCGACGCGCAGTATATGGATAGCTGATTTTGCTCTGGAATCGCGCGATGCTGATGTAAATTCAGGTTATGCGCGCATCTGTGGTTTTTATTTTGGTTCTTCTTTTGTCCGTCTCGGGAATTGCGATTTGCTTCGCAAGACTGCAGCCGCAGACTACCCATCTTGCCGGCCCATACATCTATGTGGGCTTCGATCGTAATGAATACCCCGGCGATGGAGTGTTGCCTTTGCTCCGAAAATCCTATTCTTTTGCCAGTTACTGGTTGAGTCCGCCGCCGGGCGAGAAAGCCAATTCCTGGATTGGCAAACGCGGTGTGATGCAAGCGCACGGATTTGGCTTTCTGCTTTTGTATCAAGGGCGAACTTCCAGTCAGCTTCCCTACAAAAAAGATTCGGTCGAGGCAGGGCTCGCCGATGCGCGGGCAGCTGCGGCAACTGCTCGCCGGGAGGGCTTTCCGGAGGGCTCGGTGATTTTTCTGGATGTGGAAGAGGGCGGCAGATTTTCCGACGGATATCATGCGTATTTGCGGTCGTGGGCAGAGGCTCTGACAAAAGAGAAATTCCATCCGGGGATCTATTGCTCGGGAATTGTGGTGGATGAAGGGGAAGGCTCAACGATTATTTCGGCAGACGATATTCGCGCGCACATTGGTGCAGTTGACGTCGTGTATTGGGTTTATAACGATGCCTGTCCTCCTTCGCCAGGGTGTGGGGTACCGGAAAGGCCACCTTTGCCGGCGGCGAGCGGTGTTGCGTATGCAAGTGTGTGGCAGTATGTGCGGTCGCCGAGGGAGAAGAAGGTGGCGCGGCATTGCCGGGGGTATGCGAGTGATGGAAATTGCTATGCGCCGGGTGATGCGGGGCACAAATGGTTTTTGGATGAGAATGTGGCGACGACGGCCAATCCCTCGGGAGGAAAGTAGAATTTCGGGTGGTGGGGTGATTTTTTTGAGTGCGGAAGCGAAGCTGCCGCTTTTGATGAGTTAGAGGGTCTACAGAATTCAGATTGGGAGAATTGATTAGACCGTAAGAGCGGGAGCTGGGCTCCCGCACTCAAAAGTCGGAGCACGTGCGACGGAGCGGGGAAGGTAGCTTGTGGATTAGAACGTGGGATTGCGGGGGAATTTGAAGTAGGGGAGGCGGACGCCGCTAATGAAGATTTGGTCGGCGCGAATGGCCGTGGGCGCTTCGAAGCCCACGGAGCCGCCTGCGGTGACGAAGTCGTCTTGATCTACGCCGTCGCCGCTGACGCCCAAGCCGCCGACGAGCGTGCCGTTCTTGAATAATCCGACCGCGCCTGGAAAGAAGACCACACCGCTTTTGTTGCTGTTGGCCGCGCCGGTTTGATTACCCTGCGTGCAGGGGTTCTGCACGTCCTGCAAAAATAAATTGTAAAAAGGGCCGTCGCCGGAGCCGTTAATGCCCGGCGGAAAGAGTGGTTGTGCGCCGAAGCTGATCGTGCGGCTGGTTACGGCGGTACCCATGGGGACGCCGGGAAGATCGGCAGTGGTGCGGTTGGGACCGTTGAAGTAGACCATGTTGCGGGCTTTGCTGGCGGCAACATCAATACTGAAAATCGTGGAGTCCGGCATGCGGCGGAGGCCGATGAGGGTGCCGTCGAGATCGGCAACGGCGATCACCATGCTTGTGGCAGAACTGGTAGGCAAGCGGATGGCAGCACGAGTCTTTTCCGCTGTGGCTTGGGCGTTGTCCAAAACCTGCTGGACCTCGGCGGCGGTCAGCATGCTTCCCGCAGTGGGCTGGATCAGATCATTGATGGGAGGCTGCCCGTTGCTGCAAGCCGCGGGGAGGTCCGGGCAAATCTTGAAATAGTTGCCATTGGCCGTTCCGGGGTTGGCTCCCGCGGGGAGGGACGTGTTGTTGACCAGGGGCAACGCGATTCCGCCAATGAAGACCGCGCCGGGGTCTGGCAGAGGATTGGGAATAAAACTGAAGCCACTGGTTTTTGCGCCGCTGACGGCGGCAAATTCCGCCGCGTCATGAGAAACACCGGCGACTCCAATTCCGCCGACGACCAGACTTCCACGGAAGATAGGAACTCCACCTGGATTGACTGCGTTGGGATCACTGTCGTCGAGTTGCGACTTTCCGGTGAGGATACCCGGGCCTGTGCCCGCGACTCCGGAGAGAGAATTAGAAGGGTTGATCTCCTTCCCCGGAATAAAATTTGTGAAGAGAGTGCAGCCTCGATTGGTGTTTTCAATGCCGTAGAGGTCAGCGGTGGGGGCGTTGTCGACGCCGGGAGGAAAGTGAATGCCGCTGATGAAGCGAACGGTGCGGGAAGACAGGGGCGCTTGGTCATTACTGAAGTAGGCGGCGGTACGCGCAAGAGCGACCGCGAGGTCGTCGACGTCAACGGCAATGCCAAAATTTCCAATGTCTTTGGTGGTGCCGGGAACGACGCCAGGTTTGTTATAGACAGCGAGAATGTCACCGCGGCGATCGACGACGGCGATTGCCATGGTGCTCCCGTCGACGGCCAGAGCGGCATTTTGAACGATGGACATTACTTCGAGCTTGGTAAGGGGAATGTCCGCCGGAGGAGGCGGATTCTGTTTGACAGGGGCGGGAGAGCCGCCGCAACCGAGAAGAAGAACAGCGATGGCTCCAGCGAGTATCAGCGCAATAAGGATGCCCAGGCCCACGGTCTTGCGGCGCTGGAAGTGAGCGCGGTTCGATTCGACCGGTTTTCGAATAACAGGTTCCATTGGGAGAGCGTTGGGCTTCATGGTACGCGCCGGGAACAAGAAATCACGTGGATTGTACCTCTGTTGGAACGAAGTGGTGACTCCTAAATATGAAATGCTGGTGTTGCGGGAAATTCACTGGGCCTGCGGAAAAAGGTTGCCGGAAGAGCGCATTTTTGATTAGTTAGCGGAGACTGTTGTCCACCGGTTGGCCGGGTTCTGCGGAAAACATGACTTCCGATTCGTTGCGCATGGCGGGGTTCTTCAGATTGGCGCGGGTCGCTGCGTGCCTCCTGGCTGGGGTTGCGACTGGCCGCGAAACGATGGCGCAGCAGCCTTCCGCTCCGCCAACTTCTTCTGAACAACAGACCCATGAAGCGGGGCCGCCGCGGCGCATCCCGCGGCAACAGGCGCTGACGACGGCAGCTTTGGACGGGACGGTGCGGGAACAGGTTTCGGAAGGCGTGATGCGGCCCGTGGGCGGGGCGCGGGTTCAGATTCGAAATGTGCAGACGGGACAAGTGAATACGACGCTGGCGACGGGCGAGGGAGTTTTTCGACTGCTGCTTTTACCCCCGGGCGGATACGAATTGCGGGTGGAGGCGGAAGGCTATGAAGGGCTGACGATTGCGTCGGTGTCGCTGAACGCGAACGAAGTGGTGACGCTGGAGATTCGGCTGGTGCCGAACGGCGTGGCGGAAGCGCGTTCTCGATTGCCGCGGCAGCCGGAGCTTGGGCCGCCGCTGCCCGCGGAAGCCGCAGTGATGATGGGATCGTACCGTGAATTCCGCCACCGGCTGGATTCGGATCCGAATTACATTTTGGAGCTTTCGCCGGATGTTTTGCCGCCGATTTCGGATGTTTTCAATGTGGTGCCGAATCGCTGGGCGCTGGAGCAACCGGATTACCGGCGATACCGGCCGTCAGGCGAATATATTTACACCAAGCCGCACTGGTACGACCCGTTCAATCGCAATCGCTTCAAAGGAGATGAGCCCATCTGGCCCGCAGTGCTGGGGCAGCAGGTGTTTTTGAATGTTACCGCGTCCGAAACTACTTTCATTGACGGGCGGAAAGTGCCTTCCCCAAGCGATGTGAGCGCAGCGCAGGCGGGAAGCAGCGGGTTCTTTGGACGCGGCGAGCAGTTTTTCCTGGACCAGACCTTTCGGTTCACGTTTGATTTGTTTCATGGAGATGCTTCCTTCAAGCCTGTGGACTGGCGCTTTCGGGTGACGCCGGAAGTCAGCTTGAATTATCTGGACGTGAAAGAACTTGGGATTGTGGGACCGGACGTGCGCGCGGGGACGACACGGCTGGACTCGCACGCAGGATTTCAGGAAGCGTTTTTGGAATACAAGGTGCACGACCTTAGCGCAAACTATGATTTTGTTTCGGTGCGTGCGGGGATTCAGGAGTTCAATGCGGATTTTCGCGGGTTTCTGTTTGTGGACGAACAGCCGGCACTTCGCATTTTCGGCGATTTGAAGAGCGACCGGCTGGAATACAACGTCGCGTATTTCAATTTTCTGGAGAAGAACACCAACAGCGGATTGAACACCTTCAGCCGGCGCGACCAGCAGGTGATACTGGGGAACATTTATATCCAGGACTTTTTCTTTCCCGGGTACACGGCGGAATTTCTTGGCGCGTACAACAAGGATGATGGCGGGGTGCATTACGACGACAATGGCTTCCTGGTGCGGCCGGCGCCCGTCGGAAATGTGATCAATCAGGGTGTGGGGGCGATTCCACACAGTATTCAGGTGGGATACTTCGGCTGGCTTGGCAGCGGGCACATCAAGCGAATCAATATCACGCATGCGTTTTACGAGGCGGCGGGGAAAGACAGCTTCAATCCGATTGCGGGGCGGCCGGTTACGGTGAACGCGCAGATGGCGGCGGTGGAGCTTTCGCTGGATCGGGACTGGATCCGCTACCGGATTTCGAGTTTTTATGCGTCGGGTGACCGCGATCCGCGCAACGGGAGGGCAAACGGATTTGACGCGATTGTGGATTTGCCGAGCTTTGCGGGCGGTTTGTTCAGCTTCTGGAACCGCGAGGCGATCCGGTTGACGGGATCGGGCGTGGCGCTGACGACAGATGGCAGCCTGCTGCCCAATATGCGTTCGAACAAAAATGAAGGCCAGGCAAATTTTGTGAATCCGGGAATTTTCCTGGTGAACGCCGGGACGGACATTGACATCACGCCAAAATTGAAGGGATTTATTAATTTCAATTATCTTCGGTTCATGCGGACAGAGCCGCTGGAGTTTGTGTTGTTTCAATCGCCTATTCGCCACAATATCGGCGAGGATTTTGGCGCGGGTGTGACCTACCGTCCGCCGTTGACGGAAAACATTATTTTGACGGGCGGAGCTTCCATGTTGCAGCCGGGGCAGGGTTTCCGGGATATTTACACGGGTCGGACGTTGTTTTCGGTGTTTGGATCGGCGAAGTTGACGTTTTGAGGTTTTTCCAACGTGCGTAAGCTTTTCGAATCCGGGACGCTTGGCGCTCTTTCTGGCGAGCAGGGGAAATCGCGCCTGCTGATTCTATTTTTTGTCGCTGTGTCGTTTTCGTTGCTGGTGTTTGGTTCCGTGCGCCCTCAGGCGGCTTCCGGGCAGGATGCGCATGGGCCTTACCGCGGGCAATCGCAGGAAGAGGCGATGGCCAAGTCCACGGGCTGCATTTCCTGCCACACGGCTACGGATGAGGCGACGATGCATCCTTCGAAAGGAGTGCATCTGGGCTGCACGGATTGCCACGGTGGAAATAATTCCGTTGCAGTCGCGGCGGGCGTTGCGCCGGCTTCGCCGGAATATCAGGGAGCGAAAGAGAAGGCGCACGTGCAGCCGCGCGATTCGTTTTTCAAGAATCGGACGACGCTGCCCGAAGGCGCTTATACCAAGTGGCTGCAGGAGTCGCCGGAGTTTGTGAAGTTTATTAATCCAGGTGATCTGAGGGTGGCGCGAGAAACCTGCGGGACGGCGGGATGCCATCCGAGCGAGACGCGCGCGGTTTCCACGAACATGATGACGCACTCGGGATTCCTGTGGGGTGCGGCGCTTTACAACAACGGCGGCATTCCGTTCAAGAACACGCGATTTGGCGAGAGCTATGACCGCGATGGCAAGCCACAAACAATCAAGACAAGCCCGCCGCCGACACCGGAAGAGATGCGCGTGAAGGGAGTTTTGCCGGAGTTGACGCCGTTGTATCGGTGGGAGATTTCGCAGCCGGGAAATGTGCTGCGCGTATTCGAACGCGGAGGAGAGAAGAAGGCGGAGATCGGGAACCCGAGCGGGGAAGAGAGTCCGGGAAAGCCCGACGACAAACTGAGCGACCGCGGGTTTGGGACGGAGTTGCGAACCGATCCGGTTTTTCTGGGATTGCAGAAGACGCGGTTGCTGGATCCGGTTCTTTCTCTGCCGGGGACGAACGATCACGCGGGTGATTACCGGTCGAGCGGGTGCTCGGCGTGCCATGTGATTTATGCGAACGACCGCGACCCGGCGCATTCGGGTCCATACGCGCAGTATGGGCACAGCGGTTTCAGCGCTTCGGTGGATCCTACGATTCGCAAGGATGAGCCGGGGCATCCGATCAAGCACACGTTCACGCGGGCGATTCCTTCGAGCCAATGCATGATCTGCCACATCCATCCCGGAACAAATATGGTGACGACCTACTTCGGGCTGACCTGGTGGGACAACGAAATCGACGGCGACAAAATGTATCCGCCGGAGCAGCGGAATCCCAGCGAAGAAGAGCGGTATCGGGCAGCGTTGAAGAATCCGGAAGCGGGCGCGGCCCGCGGGTTGTGGGGCGAGGATAAATTTCTGGAGCAGACGGGGAGCCCGGAATTCAACGCAAAATTGAAGACCACGCAATTTGCCGATTTTCACGGCCACGGCTGGGTGTTTCGCGGAGTTTACAACCACGATCGGAAAGGAAACTGGCTGGACAAAGAGGGGCAATCGATCGCGTTCGACGATCCGCAGAAGTTTCAAAAGGCCGTGCACCTGGCGGACATTCACCTCGAAAAGGGAATGCAGTGCGCGGATTGCCATTTCGCACAGGACAATCACGGCAACGGGAAAATTTATGGAGAGCCGCGCGCGGCGGTGGAGATTGACTGTGTGGATTGCCACGGCACGATCCGGCAGAAGGCTACGTTGACCACGTCGGGCCCGGCGGCTCCGGACGCTACGCGAGTGGGCGAACCGCGCGGTCGCAGATTGGACGCGCTGCGCACGCCAACCGGGTTGCGGCGATTTGAGTGGCGCGCGGAGAAGCTGTTCCAGCGCTCGATGACGGATGCGAACGTGGAATGGGAGATCGTGCAGACGAAGGATTCGATCACTCCAGGAAATTCTCACTTCAGCTTGAAATCGCTGCGCGCGAAATTGATGAACAAGGATGGCGAGGCGTTTTCGCAAATGCCGGCCGATGATTCGCAACTGGCGCATGCGAATTCCTCGATGACCTGTTATGCGTGCCACTCTTCGTGGACGCCGACTTGCTTCGGGTGCCACCTGCAGATGACGGCGAACGTGCGGCGGCCGATGCTGCACAACGAAGGTCTGATGACGAGGAATTACACCAGCTACAACTTTCAGGTGTTGCGCGATGACGCGTATTTCCTGGGCGTGGATGGAACGGTGACGGGACATCGCGTGGCGCCGGCGCGCTCTTCGTGCGCGGTGCTGGTGAGTTCGCAGAATGCCAATCGCGAATGGCTGTACTACGAGCAACAGACGATTTCGGCGGAAGGATTTTCGGGGCAGGCATTCAGCACGTTCGTGCCGCACACGGTGCGGGGGAAAGAGACGAAGCAGTGCAGCGATTGCCACGTTTCGGCGACGAACGACAACAACGCCTGGATGGCGCAGCTGTTGTTGCAGGGCACGAATTTTATGAACTTCATGGGCCGGTACATCTATGTGGCCACCGGCAAGCATGGATTTGAAGCAATCACCGTGGCGGAGCACGACGAGCCGGAAGCAATTTACGGCAGCGACCTGCAGCGTTTGGCGTATCCCGACAATTACAAGAAGTTCGTGGCGGGCAAGCGCGAACTGGCGCCGGTGGCGGAGCACGAGGGCACGATTTTCGATATCCAGGCGCGCGGAGAATACGCATACACGGCGAACGGCAAGGGCGGGATGCGGGTGTATGACATCGCAAATATTGATAACAAGGGTTTTTCGGAGCGGATGACGACCGCGCCGGTTTCGCCAATTGGGCAGCGGTTCTATGTCCCGACGAAGTATGCGGTGGCGGTTGCGACGCCGACGACGTTGGGCGTGGATCCTCTGCGCGCGCAAGTGAAGGAGAACGAAGAACAGCCGATTCACCTGATGTACGGATTTCTTTACGTTGCCGACAGGGAAGAGGGGCTTGTGATTATCGGTACACCGGACCTAAAAGCGAAGAGTCCAGGAGTGGGCACACTGCTGGACGGGAATCCCGCAAACAATTTCCTGAAGCGCGGGCTGACGTTTAACCCTGGAGGACTGTTGACTGGCGCGCGGCGGATCACGATTGCCGGAACCTTTGCCTACATCCTGACAGACAAGGCGCTGGTCGTCGTGGACCTGGACAATCCACTGGCGCCGAAGGTGACGGCTACGATTGCGGCGCCGGTGCTGAATGATCCGCGGGCGCTGGCGATTCAGTTCCGTTACGCGTTTGTGGTGGATCGCGACGGGTTGAAAGTGCTGGATGTGACGAACCTGGCGCAGCCGAAAATTGTGCCGAATGCGCTGGTGCCGTTTGAAGACGCGCGCAATGTTTATGTCGCACGGACGTATGCTTACGTTTCGGCCGGCAAGCAGGGACTGGCGATCGTGGACGTGGAAAAGCCTGACGCGCCGAAGCTCGATCAAATGTTTGCCGCGGGCGGGCAGTTGAATGACGTGAATGACGTGAAGATCGGGATGGTGGCGGCCAGTGCGTACGCGTTTGTGGCGGACGGAAAAAATGGAATGCGCGTACTGCAGATCCTCTCTCCGTGGGACGACCCGGCGCACTTTTCAGGATTCAATCCGCGGCCTACGCCCAAACTAATCGCTACGGCACACACCAGAGGGCCCGCGCTGGCGATTTCCAAGGGGATTGATCGTGACCGGGCAGTGGATGAGTCTGGGAACCAACTAGCTGTGTTTGGAAGACGTGGAGCGCGTCCACTGAATCGGGAGGAGACGGAGAGGTTGTATTTAAAGAATGGGCAGCTCTATCAGGTTACAGACGAACCTCCGGAAGGACAAAAGTCTGCCTTAAATCAGGCCAGGTCAGCGGCGTGGATAGAGCGCTTGAGGGCTTGGATTGGGGGCTGGTACTAAAACCTGAAATTCAATTCTGACCTATCGCTTTTTCTTCGCACCCCAGAGGATAGGCGAGGCTTTCTGCAAGCCCTTCATTCCAAAGCGGTTTCTAAGCTAACCCTATTTTCTTCAACCGTTTACCACCCCGCCGCATCTTATAGTATTGTCACAAATCATTCACGTCTTCCACGCATAGCACCCATCAAAATAATTCGTGGGGCGACACGGACCGGCACCGGTTAACGTGTATGGGTGGGGACTTTTCGGGCACCCAGCCCGGCTGATGGCCCGCAGGCGCGGGCAGGTTAGGCCTTCCAGGAGAAGGCGCAAAGGTATAGAAAGAAGGAGGACGAATCCTATGGTTAAGCAATATTTACTGGCGAGCGATTTCGACCAGACCCTGAGTTTCAACGACTCTGGGGTGGCGTTGAGCGAGTTGATCGGATTTCATGGTTTTCACGACAAGGTGAAGGGCCTTGCCGAGATGAACCTGGTGCAGCAGGGCGCGGAGCTTTCGTATTTGATACTGCACGACCCGGATTTTCGGCGGGTGCGCAGGGAACACTTGGTGCAGACCGGAAAAAAAATACGGTTGAAGCACGACGTGGACCTGTTTGCGCGTTCGCTGGAAAACATTTCCGACGGATACAAAATTTCCTTTTACGTGATTTCCGCCGCGCCGGTGGAGATTATCCAGTCTGCATTGGAAGGCATTGTGCCGCCGGACCACATTTTCGGGACGAGGTTCCGGTACAACGAGGCAACGGGAGAGGTGGACTCCATCGTGAGGGCTTCCGCCGGTTGGGGAAAGATCACGGTGCTCGAAGAGTTGCGGGCGAGCCTGGGCATCAGCCACGACCATATTATTTATATGGGCGACGGCAGTTCGGACTTGCCTGTGATGATGCACGTGAACCAGTACGACGTGCTGACCATCGCGGTGTCGGAAGCGAAGTTCATTTCGCGGATCGCGCGGCGAACAGTGCTGAGCGACAACGCGATGAGCGTGCTGGTGCCGGTGTTGGAAGAAGTGCTGCACTGGGATTCGCCGGAGATCCGGAGATTCTTCGCGTCGCGCGGATTGATGCTGCGCGAATGGGACAAGATGCGCACCGATTTGCTGACGATTGAGGAGAATTCGGTGCCGAACACTACGGCGGCGGTTCAGTGAGAGCATAGAAAATAGAAATTGGAAAATAGAAAAGCGTAACCTCATCCCTTGCGCGCATTTCTTGCGTGTAAGGGATTTTTCTTTTGAGTTGAAAGGGAAGAAGTCACGGCCCTGATTGCCGCCCGGCCCCCGGGGAGGCGGCCTTATAGCTGGCATCGAGGTGAATTGTGGGGCTTTTTGTTATGCTGGATTTTTGAGGAGGATGGTATGGCGCGGAAGAATATTTTGATGCTGGTGGGAGATTACGTCGAGGATTATGAGGTGATGGTGCCGTTTCAGGCGCTGATGATGGTGGGACACTCGGTGCATGCGGTTTGCCCGGGGAAGAAGTCGGGCGAGGTGGTTCGAACGGCAATTCATGATTTTGAGGGCGACCAGACGTATTCGGAGAAGCGCGGGCACAATTTCGCACTGAATGCGGCGTTCGATTCGGTCAAGCCGGAAGATTACGACGCGCTGGTGATTCCGGGAGGGCGCGCGCCGGAGTACATCCGGCTGAACGCGAAAGTGCTTGAGATCGTCCGGCACTTTGCCAACGCTAAGAAGCCGATCGCTGCGCTCTGCCATGGCGCGCAGGTTTTGGCCGCGGCCGGAGTGTTGCAGGGAAAGAAGTGCAGTTGCTATCCCGCGGTGTCGCCTGAAGTCACGATGGCGGGTGGAACATTTGCGGATGTGGCCATGACCGAAGCCGTTGTGGACGGCAACCTGGTGAGCGGACCGGCGTGGCCGGCGCATCCTGCATGGCTGGCGAAATTTCTGGGAGTGTTGGGAACACGCATCGAGCCGTAAATGGTTTCCCGGACGGATGCGATTCCGAAGGATTCATCGAACTCAAAATTGCGATTGGCTGGTTTTGTTAAATGAATGCACGGGTTTCCCCTTCCTAAAAATCTGGCCAGCGTCCATAATCATTTGTTTTGCTAATCTACATTGAGGCGAGCAAGGCACCATGGCGAACATCAACGTAAAAAAGGGCGTGATCGGAATCCTAACCGGAGGCGGCGACGTGCCGGGCTTGAACCCGGCCATCCGCGCGGTCACATTTCGTGCGCTCCGCGAAGGGTACGA
>DATHOY010000056.1:0-11688 GCA_035484435.1 Vulcanimicrobiaceae bacterium
GGGACGCGGGACCCGATCGGGATGCTGATGTATTTGCGAGGAGTGGATTGGAACGCTACGAAGGAAGTGAAGTCGCCGGTCTTTGACGGGCACAAGTTGTACGATGTGCGCGCGGTGGTGGTGGGGAAGTCGCAGAGCGTCACCGTTGCGGCGGGAAGATATTCCACGACGAAAATCGAGATTCATGTGATGGATAACGGCACGGAGATGAAGGACGCGCATTTTTTGCTCTATTTGGCGGATGGGGCGGAGCGGTTGCCGGTGTTGATGGAGGCGGTGTTGCCGGTGGCGACGGCAAGGGTGGAGTTGGTGAAGGCGCGGTAGGCGGGCGAACTAATGTCGAGTATGTGGCTCCGCGATTAGTTCGGCGGCATGGTGGAAATCGTAAAAGCGGAAGCTGCGCTTCCGCACTCAAAAGGTGGCTATTAGTTGGCGGCTACGAGGTGCTCTATTAGGGAGCAGACTATGTGGCCGATGGTGATGTGGGATTCCTGGATGCGTTGAGGATCGCGCGAAGGAACGTCGAGAAGGATGTCCACTTTGCTGGCGAGCGCGCCGCCGGTTTCTCCAGTAAAGGCGACGAGAAACGAGCCGCGCGACCGCGCCATTTCCATACCTTTAACAATATTCGGGCTGGTGCCGCTGGTGGAGAGAGCGACCACGACGTCGTGCGGGCCGACGAGCGACTCCATCTGGCGGGAGAAGATGCGTTCGAAACCGTAATCGTTGCCAGCAGCGGTAAGGACGGATGTGTTGGTGGTGAGAGCGAGCGCGGGGAGGCCGGGGCGTTCGGTGCGGAGGCGAACGACTAGTTCGGCAGCGAGATGCTGGGCGTCGGCGGCACTGCCGCCATTGCCGAAGAAGACGAGCTTGCCCCCGCGGCGGATGGCCTCTGCTGAACGCTGCGCGAAGTCAGCAATGCGGGCGACGAGCGCGTCGGAGAAGGCCTGCTTGACGCGGGCGCTTTCCACCAACTGCCGCCGGATTTCGTCGGTGTTCGCGGACATGAAGTCCTAGCAAAGAACAATTTTCGCGCGATGCCGGATCACCCGGCGGGTGGCGTTGCGTGTGTCGATGACGAGCTTGGAGGCATCCACAATAGCGCCGTAATCGTAACTGGAATGATCGGTGGCGATGAGGACGGCGTCGTACCTGGCGAGCGTTTCCGCGTTCAGGGGCACGGACTTCATGTCGGAGTAGTCGTAGTGGCGCATTTTGTGGAGCTGCGGGAAATAGGGATCGTTGTAATCGAAATTGGCGCCGCGCTTCTTGAGGATTTCCATGATTTTCAACGTCGGGGATTCGCGCAGGTCGTCGACATCTTTTTTGTAGGCGACGCCGAGGACGAGAATTTTGGAGCCGCTGAGACTTTTCTTGTGAAGGTTGAGAGCTTCGGTTACGGAATCGACGACGTGGTAGGGCATGGAGGTGTTGATTTCGCCGGCGAGCTCAATGAAACGGGTGGAGAAATCGTACTCGCGCGCTTTCCAGGAAAGATAGAACGGGTCCACCGGGATGCAGTGGCCGCCGAGGCCGGGCCCCGGATAAAACGGCATGAAGCCGAAAGGCTTGGTGGAAGCAGCGTCGATGACTTCCCAGACGTCCACGCCCATGCGCAGGCAGAGAAGCTTGAGTTCGTTGACGAGTGCGATGTTGACGCAGCGAAAGATATTTTCCAGCAACTTGGCCATTTCCGCGGCCCGGGTTGTGCTGACGGGAACGACGCGAGCGACGACCTGGCCATAGAGCGAGATGGCGGCGCGGCCGCTGGGAGGATTGATGCCGCCAACGACTTTGGGAATCTGGGCCAGGCCGAATTGCTTGTTGCCGGGATCTTCGCGCTCGGGGGAAAAGGCCAGGAAGAAATCGAGCGGCATGTTTTCGTTTTCAGGACCAGTAGCGATGGGGCAGCGCAGGCCGCTCTTTTCGAGGATCGGCAGGACGAGCTCCTCGGTGGTGCCGGGATAGGTGGTGGATTCGAGAACGACCAACTGACCGCGGACAAGATGCGGCTGAATGGATTTCGCGGTGTTCTCGACGTAACTGAGATCGGGTTCGCGATATTCGTTCAGCGGCGTGGGGACGCAGATGATGATGGCGTCGGCCTCGGCGAGCTTGGAGAAATCGGTGACGGCGCTGAAATGGCGGCTGTTCACGAACTGCTGGATTTTCGTTTGCGGGATGTGTTCGATGTAGGATTTGCCGGCATTGAGCATGCGAACTTTTTCGGGATCGGTATCGAACCCTGTGACCTTGTGGCCGGCTTCGGCAAAGCGGAGTGCGAGGGGAAGGCCGACATAACCACAACCAATGATGGCGACTTTGAGTTGGCCGCCTTTGAAGAATTCGGGTCGTCTATCCGTAGCCATGAGGTGAAAAAAGCTCCTAATCTTGAAAAAGGTGTTGATGGCCCGAAGACCAGTGGGCCAAAAGGCTCTTTTAATATAGCAGCTTCCCGGGAATCCCTAGAACGGGAGAGGTAGATGTTGCCAGAAATTCACGGTTTGTGGCGAGTCAACTAAGGAGAAGCGGATTGCTAAGAGAGGCGAAGGGAAGGCAAGATAGGCGGCGCGTAAATTTTTTATGATTGGACGTTGCCAGGCGTTGAAGCGATGACAACCGTGCTTATTGTGGTGCTGAGCCTCGCCGTCGGGGTGCTGGTGGGTTTGTTGGGGATTGGCGGCGGCGTGGTGCTGGTGCCGGCGCTGGTGTACCTGCTCCACTACGATCAGCACATGGCGCAGGGAACTTCGCTGTTCATTTTGTTGCCACCGATCGGGCTGGGTGCGCTGCGAGAATATTGGAAAAACGGACAAGTGGATCTGCGCGCGGGGATTTATTGCGCGCTAGGGTTCCTGATTGGCGGGTACGGCGGGGGGAAGATTGCGGTGCCAATGCCGTCGAACGTGCTGAGAATGATTTTTGGTTGCTTCCTGATGCTTTCGGCGGTGCTCCTGTGGCGCAAGACGAACGCCACGAACTCAGCCGAGCCTGAGGCGGACGGTTCTCCAAAACGTAGTGCGTTGAGTGCGCTGGGGATTTTCTGCACGGCTGGATTTTGTGGAGTTGCGGCGGGGATGGTGGGGATCGGTGGCGGGGTGCTTCTGGTGCCGCTGTTGAGCCTGTTGTTCGGGTTCAGCCAACACAAAGCACAGGGAACGAGCCTGATTGCGCTGATTCCGCCGACGGGACTGCTGGCGTTTCTGGCCTATTGGAAGGCGGGATATGTGGATTTGCATACGGGAGCGCTGCTGATACCGGGCGTGTTTTTGGGCGGAATCCTCGGCGGGATGCTGGCGAGAAAACTGAACCCGCGGCGGATGGCGGAAGTATTCGCGGGGCTGATGTTTGTGCTGGGAGGCTGGCAAGTCTTTTCCGCATGGCGCGGATGACGCATACTACGTACACATGGTTGATCTACATTGCCACATTCTGCCGGGAATCGACGACGGAGCCCAGACAATCGAAGATTCATTGGCGATGGCGGAGGACGCCATCCGCGACGGAATCACCTGCGTGGTGGCGACGCCGCACGCGAGCACGGAATACCACTTTGATTATGCGAAGGTGCGGGCGGCGCGCGAGGAGTTGCAAAGCCGCCTGGATGGGCGATTGACGATCGCCACGGGCAGCGACTTTCACCTGAACCCGGAAAACCTGCTGGCGTTGAAGAAGGATGCGGCGCAGTTTTGCATCAATCAGAAAGATTATTTACTGGTGGAGTTCAACGAGTTTTCGATTCCACCGGCGATGGACCATACGCTGCATGAACTGCACCTGATGGGACTGCGGCCGATCATCACGCATCCGGAACGAAATGGAATTTTGCGGTCGCAACCGGAGCGGCTGCAGAGTTGGGTGCGGCTGGGATGCTACGCGCAGGTGACGGCGGGATCGCTTTCGGGGGTGTTCGGTCCCGGAGCGCAGGCCGATTCCTGGACGTGGATCGACCAGGGGCTGGTTCATTTTGTTTCCAGCGACGGCCACAACACGGCCCGGCGGCCGGTGAAATTGCGGTTTGCCTACGACGCGATCGCCAGAGAGCGCGGCAAGGAATTGGCGGAAGCGTTGCTGATAGAGAATCCGCGGGCGGCGTTTGAGGGCAGGGTGCTGCCGTATGTTCCCGAGGTTGCCGCGGATGTGGAGCGACGGAAGAAAAAGCGTTTTTTCTTTTTTTAGGAATTTCAGGCTTCAGGATTTTGCAGGCTGTAAGGGAAGTCCTGCCCAGGCATTCAGCAAACCAAGAATTTCACGAACCACGTCGAGAGCGTCTCCCGTGTTTCGCCACCAGTGGGCGATATCGTCATCGGTGGTGCCGCGGATAATGGCCTCGCCGTCTTGGGCGGAGAGGCGTTTCCAAAGGACGCCCGTGCGGCGAGTGTGAACCTTGGACGTGACGAGGATGATGCGGTGGAGATTTTCCTTGTGAAGGGCTTGGCCGAAGGTGCGCATTTCGTCCGCCGTGTTTACGATGGGCGGCGCGATGATATGAATGGCGCTGTCGGGAACTCCTTGATGCAGCAGGAGCAGGCGGTCGTAAAATTCTTCACCGGCGTAGGGGACGGAGAGTTTCTCGAGCGTGGCGCCGGGCTCGACGGAATAGGAGAGCCAGATTTGCGGCGCGTAGCCCTGGTTGTAAAGGCGAGCGGCTTCGATGGCGCGGGAGGGCATGCGGCCGCTGAGGACGGCGATGGCGGCGGCTTTTTGTGGAGGATCTTCCTTGTCGAGCCAGTGGCCGAGGTTCAGGAAGGCAAGTAAGAGGAGGAAAAGCAGCGAGCCGGCGATGGAGAGAATGAGGCGGGGCTTGCGGGCCACGGTGTTGGGAAGGATGGTCGCGCAGATCATTTAGATAGGAAGATTATACGCAGCAAAATGATCGTTCGCGCGATTTCGTGTTGATTCGCGGAGCGCAGCGGGCGCAAACGGCGGAATTGGATTGGCCAAAGTTCCTTGCGGCAAGCTAAACTTACGGTTTTTGGAGCAGCACGGAGGCGGGATGAGAGCGGTGGTCACGGGCGGAGCGGGATTTCTTGGGTCGCATTTGTGCGACCGGCTGCTGGCGGAGGGGTGGGAAGTGCTGGCCCTGGACAACCTGATTACGGGCAGCGAAGCGAACATTGCGCACCTGGGCGGGAACGGGAAATTCCGGTACGAGAAAAAGGATGTGAGCGAACCGCTGCGCGTGGCCGGGGAAGTGAACTATATTTTTCATTTTGCCTCGCCCGCCAGTCCGCCGGACTACCTGAAATATCCGATTGAGACGCTGAAGGTCGGTTCGATTGCGACGATGCACGCGCTGGACCTGGCGTTGGAGAAGAAGGCGAAGTACCTTCTGGCTTCGACGAGCGAGTGCTATGGTGACCCAGAAATTTCGCCGCAAAGTGAATCGTACTGGGGCCGGGTGAATCCTGTGGGGCCGCGGAGCGTGTACGACGAAGCGAAGCGGTTCGCGGAAGCGACGACGATGGCGTATCACCGGCATCATCACGCGGATACGCACATCGTGCGGATTTTTAATACGTATGGACCGAGGATGCGGTTGAACGACGGGCGGGCGCTGCCGAATTTCGTGTATCAAGCGCTGAGCGGACAGCCGATCACAGTGTACGGAGAAGGAAAGCAGACGCGGAGTTTCTGCTACGTTTCGGATTTGATCGATGGAATTTTTCGCCTAAGCCAGTCGGAGGAACGCTTTCCGACCAACATTGGGAATCCGGCGGAGCTGACGATTCTGGAATTTGCGGAACGCATCCGGGCGGAGTTTCCGAACGCGCCGAAGATTATTTATGAGCCGTTGCCGGAAGATGATCCGAAACAGCGGAGGCCGGATATTTCGAAAGCGAAGAAGTTGCTGGGTTGGGAGCCGAAGGTGAGCCTGGAAGAGGGATTGCGGCATACGCTGAAATATTTTAAAGAGCAGTATGCAAAGTTGACGGAGGGAAAATAGGAACTATTGTTCCCCATTAATTTCTTGCGAACCAGATTGGTTGAGGTCCTTCGGCTACCCTCGTCGGGTAGCCTCAGGATGACAAAATTGTTTTAGCGCGCAAGAAGAACGATCAGGAGCGGCCGAAGGAGTGGTAATCGAAGCCGAAGGACTGCATTTTTTTGCTGTTGTAGAGATTGCGGCCGTCAATGACTAGGCGGCGGCTCATCAAGTGTCCGGCTTTTTCCCAATCGAGATCGCGATAGAGAGGCCACTCCGTGCAGACGAGAGCAGCGTCAACGCCCTTTAGGGCTTCGTAGGGATCGTCGAAGTACGAAACGTTCGGGAAGAAAAGTTTTGTCCGGGCGATGGCTTGCGGGTCCGTGGCCTGCACCTGGGCGCCTTCCTCAAGGAGGCGGCGAATCACGTCTAGCGCTGGGGCGAAGCGGATATCGTCTGTGTTTGCCTTGAAGGCCAGCCCGAGAACGGCAACTTTCTTTCCGCGAATCACCCAGAGCGCCTTGTGAATTTTTTCGAAGAAGCGGTCGATGCGCTGCTTGTTGACGCGCTCGGCCGCTTTCAGCATGTCGAATTCAACACCTATCGCGGCGGAGAGATGGATGAAGGCCTGAATGTCTTTCGGAAAGCAGAAGCCGCCGAAGCCGAGGCCAGCTTTGAGGAATTGTGTGCCGATGCGGGGGTCGAGACCCATCGCGTGCGTGACTTCCTCGACGTCGGCGCCGATGCGTTCGCACAGGTCGGCGATGACGTTGGCATAACTGATTTTCAGCGCGAGGAAGGAGTTGGAAGCGTGCTTGATGAGTTCGGCGCTGCTGATGCTGGTGACCAGGAGTTCTCCAGCGGGCTCCGCGGGGCATTTGCCTGCGTGAATCGGGCAATGGAATTTCTTTTCGAGGATGGGGCGGTAGATTTCACGGAGGGTTGCGGCGCTTTTTTCGTCCTCGACACCCACGACGATGCGATCCGGATGGAAGAAATCGCCGACGGCGGTGCCCTCACGCAGGAATTCGGGATTGGACGCGACCTGAAACTTGATACCGCCGGCGGGTGAATAGGCGGCGAGGGCTTTTTGCAACTGTACCCCGGTCAGCGCGGGAACGGTGCTCTTTTCCACGACGAGTTTTGGGCTGCGGGCTTCGGTGGCGATTTGCCTGGCGACGTGGTCGATCGCCGAGAGATCGGCTTCGCCGGAATCCTTGGGGGGAGTGCCGACACAAATGAAAATGATTTCGCCGGCGCGGATGGCTTCGCCGGCGTCGGCGGTGTAGACGATTTTCTTTTCCCGGACGGCTTGCTGGAGGACTTCGCCGAGGTGCTCCTCGTAGATGGGAACTTTGCCGGCTTTCAGCTGGTCGATGCGATTCTCGTCGATGTCGGTGCAAAACACTTCGTGGCCCGCCGCGGCGAGGCATGCTCCAGTCACCAGTCCAACGTAACCACACCCGATTACCGTCAATCGCACTTGTCTATCTCCTTTTGGTTACGGGCCGATTGAACCGCGAATTGCGCAGGACTGAGCAATTCCAGTATGCCTAAGTTTGCGCGCGAAAAAACGTGAGGGCAGCTAGCCGAAGGCATTATCGCTTTCCAAGAAGAAGGCCGCGGAGGCCGAGAAGGACAAGTTTCGGCTGGCGGCGGATCACGCTCCATAGGAGCCTGGTGGATTCGTCGCGGTTGATTTCGCCGAGGGATTCGCGAGTAGAGACGTTTAAAAGATCCACAAGTTCGGAATAGTCCGCCTGCTTGAAATGATGCAGCGCGCGGCGGATAAGCCAGTGGGTGCCGAGTTCACGGCGAAGGGTGCGGAGTTCGGACGTGCCCTTGCGAAGAATCGCGTCGGCAACGCCGCGGGCTCCGCGAAGTCCGGTGACGATTCCGCCGACGGTGGAAACTTTCACCTGAGCCGCGGCGTCGCCGACCAGATAGACTTCGCCGTTGCCGACGGTGCGCTGCACGGGCACCCATTTGTTGTAAACAGGAATGCGCGCGCCCTGCCACTCCAGTGGTTCGAAGCCTTTCTTTTCCAGGAAGCGGTCGAAGAGGAGTTTGGTGGCGCGGCCCTGTTCACCGATAACGCCGACTGCGGCGCGTTCGCTGGACTCCGGAATCATCCAGTAAAAATAGGGCGTATCGTCGGGCACGAACCAGACGCGGGTGGTGTCCTGCGGGCAATCCTTTGGAAGTTTTACAACCGCCTGAACGAGCGGAACGGTTTCGACCGGCGGCCAGCCAGCGGCCTTGGCGACGCGGCTTGCGGCGCCGTCGGCGCCGACGACACTGGTGGCGTGCAACTCTTCGCGCTTGCCGCCCTGGTCGACCTGGACGTGGAGGCCTTTCGCGTTCGGGGAGAGGTCGAGAAAGCGCGTGTCGTAGCGGAGATTTGCTCCGGCGCCGGCGGCCTCTTCGGCGAGCGCGCGGATCAGGCGCGAACGCTCAATGATCAGGTCGGGTTGCTTGAGGGTTACTTGGGCGGAACGGCCGTCGGTGAAGAGTTCGAAGCGGCGAATTTCATTCAGGATGCTGGAGCGTGCGGCGGAGCTGATCTGATTTTTGAAATAGTCGGTGACGATGAGCGTGCGCTGCGCGGGTTCGGGTGTGGGTTTCGATTCCAGGACGCTGACGCGGCGGCCGCCACGAGCAACGCGCGCGGCGGTGTAGAGCCCGGCTGCCGAGCTTCCGATGACAACGACATCTTCGGTGTCCCCTTTACGGGGGGACTTGAACTTTTCGTCTTCCACCAACTCGCTTAACCCTTGTTTAAGGAGAGTGCTTTAGTTCGTGCCAGCAGGCTAGAACCGTTGCATCACCAGCCAGGCGGCACGGGCAGGCAAGCAAACAGCGAACAAGATTATAACGAATACCCCTGCGCACACCAAACCCGGAGGGAACAAGAAAGTTCCGGGGAAATCATGGCGATAAGAAGATTCTAAGCGCTTACTTTTCGTTCCTGCTTCTCGTACGGAGCCCGCTCCAGCAGAGCGATGGCGAGGAGCATGGCCACGACCACGGCCAGGCCGACAAGCGCAGCGCCCTGATTGGAAAGATAAGTTACCAGGATGGCGGCACCGCCGCTGAGGGCGCCAATCAGATAAATCGCCAGGACGGCGCCGCGCTGGCCGAGTCCGAGGTTGGCCAAACGATGCGCGGAGTGGTCCTTGCCCGGCGTGGCGAAGGGAAGCAAGCCGCGGCGTGAGCGAGAGATGGTGACAAGTGTCGTGTCAAAGATGGTGGCGCCGAGGATGAGGGCGGGAGCCAGCCAGGTGGCGAGGGGGGACGCGTGGTCGAGGCGGAGCTTTAGGGCAAGCGTAGCCATCAGGAAGCCGAGAAACATCGCGCCACCGTCGCCCATGAAGATCTTGGCGGGCTTGAAATTCCAGCGCAGGAAGCCGGCAGCGGCGCCGAGGATGGAAGCGGCGAGAGTGGTGACGAGAGTCTGGCCGTTGAGATAAGCGAGCATGGCGAAGAAAACGGACGCCATAGCGGCGACTCCGGCGCAGAGGCCGTCCATGTGATCGAGGATGCTGAAGGACGCGGTGATGCCGACGACCCAGACGATGGTAAGGGCTGCGTCCAGCCAATAGCCGAGGCTGCCATCAATAACGAGGCTGAAGACCTGCGCGTGAATGCCGCTGACCAGAAGAATCACGGCAGCGAGAGGCATGCCGACAAACAGCTTGATCTGGTGATGGAGCCAGCCGCGGTCGTCGAGGAAACCAACGATGGTGACAAGGGTGGCGCCGCTGACGATGCCGATGACTTGAGCCCGCGCGGCGCCGTCGAAAACTATCAGGATAGCCAGCATCACGCCGCCATAGATGGCCAGGCCGCCGAGGAGAGGGATGGGTTTCAGGTGAACTTTACGCGGCCCGGGCAAATCCACCATGCCGACGCGAATGGCCAGCGCCCGGACAGGCACTGTCAGAAGGAGAGATGCTGACGCAGCGATCAAAAAAGCCAGCAGGCCCGCACTCATTGATCCTCATTGCTCGTTCTGAGGAAACTGGCAAGTGGGCTGGTTCGCCAGTAGTTCACAGAGACGTTGCCGGTTTGGGATCCGGCTCCCAAGTGACGCCCATGGAATGACGGTTTAGAGAGAACCGCCGGTGCTGCCCCACGCAGCAGAATTAAGTTAGCGCGAAAAAATGGGAATCGCCAGTTGAAAATTTGGAATTGCGGGGCCTAATGACACTTTAGTGAATAGAGTCGTAACTAGAGTGCAACTAGGGGGAGTTTGGGTCGGTTTGAACGGTTGCCTCGATGATCTTCAGGAGCTTTTGGAGTTCGGAAGTGCGGTTGAATTCCGGCGCGGCGGCAAGGGCTGCTCTGGACATGTCGTTGAGCTGGGCGGGATTTTGGGAGAGGTTACGGACGAGCTGCGCAAAGCGTGCGGGATCGTCGGGGTCGCAGGAGATGGAAAAACCCTTTGCTTCGCCGAGTGAGACGACGTCGCATTCGCGCGGGGCGACGGCGACTATGGGTTTTCCCGCGGCGAGAATGCCGTACATTTTGCTGGGGACGACCACGCCTTCGAGGCCGCGCTTGACGGTGATGAGGTGGGCGTCTGCAGCGGCTAGGACGGAGTAGATTTTGTTTGCGGGGAAGAACGGCAAGAAACGGACGTTCGGAATATTTGCGGCGGCGGCTTCGAGCTGGGCGCGTTGTGCGCCGTCGCCGACGAAGACCAGGCCGATGCCGTCGTCGCCGAGCGAGGCGGCGCCAGCGAGCAGGGTGTCCCAGGCACCGTAGAAACCTAGATTGCCGGCATGCAAAAGGACGAAGCGGAAGTTGGCGCGAATCGCGCGGATGACTTCGGGGTCGAGATCAGGGGCAGGCGCACCGGGATGAGCGATTTCCGCGCCGTCGCGGACCACAACGACTTTGGCGGGATCGATGCCTTTCGCGAGAATGCGGCGGCGCATGTCCTCGCCGAGGACGACAACGCGGGTGGCGCGCCGGAGCGCCCAGCGATGCAGTTTTTCCCAGGCGCGGGCCAGCAGGCCGGGCTGGACGATGGAGCCGCCAACGGCCATATCGGGATAAAGGTCGCGGATGTTATAGACGTAGGGTTTGCGTTTCAGGAGGGCGACGAACGCGCCGACGATGCCTTCGAACGGAGGATCGGTCATGGCGAGGATGACGTCGCAGGGAAGAAACAGCGCGCGCGGGACGGCGAGGAAAACGTAGCTGAGGTAGTTGAACACCCGCTTTTTCATTTGTGTGCGCGGGTAATCGGAAGAGCCGGCGCGGATGATTCGCACTCGGCCGCACTGTTCGGTTTGGTAGAGCCGCCAGGGATGCCGCTTGGTGGGATCGTAGGAGGGACGCCCGCAGAGCACGGTGACGTCGTGCTTTTCCGCGAGGGCTGCGACTACAGTCTGCGCCATTTTCGCCGTCGCGGAGGTATCCGGCGGGTAGTAGAGATTCAGAAGCAGCACGCGCACGGGAAGATTGTACAGGGGAAAGCGAAGGCGCAGAAACACGGCGGCGCTTTCGAAAGCGTGGAAGGCCATAGGCTGCCTGAGGCCGCGATCCAATTCCTAGCGCGGCCTCCATTGCAGACGCGGAGAAAATCGCCGGTGAAGCGGCGAGGATGTCAGTAAATGCCGCCGGTGACGCGGATGACTTCGCCGGTGAGGTACTTGGAGTCGGAGGAAGCCAGGTAGACCGCGGTGGGGGCGATGTCGTCCGCCTGGCCGATGCGGCCGAGGGGCGATTGCGCCTCCACCCATTTGCGGAAATCG
>DATHOY010000057.1:0-3317 GCA_035484435.1 Vulcanimicrobiaceae bacterium
GATTGTGCGCAGCGCCACCAAAGTTACGGCGGCGCTGCTGGATCATGCGCCGCGGCTGCGCGTTGTGGGCCGCGCGGGCGTTGGCGTGGACAATATCGACCTCGACGAAGCCACCAAACGCGGAATCCTGGTGATGAGCACGCCGGGCGGAAGCTCGGTGAGCGTGGCGGAGCATACCTTTGCGCTGCTGCTGGCGCTGGCGCGGCAGTTGCCGAAGTTCGACGCGGCAATGCGCGAAGGGAAGTGGGAGAAGTCGTCGTCGGGAGCGGAAGTGCGCGGGAAGACGCTGGGCTTGATTGGGCTCGGGCGGATTGGCAGCGAAGTGGCCACGCGCGCAGATGGATTTGAGATGCGCGTGATCGGCTACGATCCGTTTATCAGCGAAGCGGCGGCACGGGAATTTTCGGTGGAGCTGGTGCCGCTGGAGAAGCTCTACGCCGAAAGTGACTTCATCTCTCTGCATACGGCGGTGAGTCCGCAGACGAAGGACATGATCAACGCCTCGACGATTGCGAAGATGAAGAAGGGCGTCCGGATTGTGAACGCGGCTCGCGGGGAATTGATTAATGAGGCTGAGCTTGCAGCGGCGATCAAGAGCGGGCATGTGGCTGGTGCGGCACTGGACGTGTTTGTGGAAGAGCCGCCGAAGAACTGCCCGCTGATCGGCTTGCCAAACGTGATTACGACGCCGCACGTTGCAGGTTCAACCGCGGAGGCGCAGGAAGAGTTGGGGACGCAGGTGGCGGTGCAGGTGCGGGATTATCTGGTGGAAGGCATCATCCGCAACGCGGTGAATCTGCCGGCGCTTTCGCCGGAGCAGTACCGGCGCGTGCGGCCGTACCTGGCGCTGGCGGAGCGGCTGGGCTCGCTGGTTTCGCAGGCGGCGGAGACGCGGCCCGCGCGAATTCGGATTCGTTACGCCGGGGAAGTGGCGGAAGTTGGCACGCACCTTTTGCGCAGCGCCGTGCTGGCGGGGATGCTGAACGCGATTCTGGATGAGAAGGTGAACGTGGTGAACGCGCCTGCGGTTGCGGCGGCGCGCGGGCTGACCGTCGAAGAGGAAACGCGGCGACGCGAGCATGGCTTCCCGAACACGCTGGAAGTAGCGGCACTGCCGGACAAGTCCGGCGCTCACGGTTTTAGCGCCGAGGGAACTGTGCTGCACGATGGATCGCCGCGCGTGCTGCAGATCGATGGGATTCCGCTGGAAGCGCAACTGGATGGCACCGTGCTTTTCCTGCGCAACCAGGATCAACCCGGCGTGATCGGCCACGTGGGGAGCACGCTTGGAAAACATGGCGTGAATATCGCGACGTTTGCGTTGGGCCGCCGCGATTCCGCTCCCGGGGCGGAAGCTATTTCGCTGATACGGCTAGATGGCGACGTCTCCGACTCGATTCTGGAGCCGGTGCGCCAGCACGCGGCGATCACCCAGGCTCGACTGATCCATCTCGGCAAGGCGTAGGCAGACTCGAACACGCCGAACCTTATTTCCAGCGGCCTAATAGGTCACTCCGGCAATATTGGTTGTGCAGGAATCATGCTCAGGGGTGATCAGAACATGAGACCCCGGCGAAGGCGGGAAATTCCTTCGCTGGCCGGGCCTCTTAATCCTGTGCTATTCTGAAGGTCTCGGCGGGTGGTTTTCTGCCCGCGTTCTGCTTTACTGTCGGGGCGTAGCGCAGCCTGGCTAGCGCGCCTGGTTCGGGACCAGGAGGTCGAAGGTTCAAATCCTTTCGCCCCGACCATTATTTCCCCTCTCGATTCAATACTTTACGCTGCGTTTTTTACTGCGACTTTCGTCCCAGATTTGGGTACAACAGGTACAACTGAGGGGTTTTTCGTCGAAAACGTAAAACCCAGCCCAACTCTCTCCACTACTTCTTTTCTGTATTCCACGTCTTCCCGGAGTTTGCAATATCCGTCCGTGACCGTCTCGTCCGCATGACCGAGCCAGTAACGAATGAGATCCTCTGGCGCTCGGTTCTTTCGAAGCCAGGTTGTACGGAAACGCCGGAAGGCATGAAAGCCTGCCTTGGGTTGTCCCAACTCTATCAATGGTGGGTGCAATCCTCGTCTCAATAGGTTCGTCTGTGAGAGGAAATTCCCCTTCCTGTTGTGAAAGAGGAAGCCGGAAGTCCGGTTTCCCACATACGCCTTGAGCATCGCTGCGAGAGCAGGGCAGAGATCAACGTCTCTACGTCCAGCATCGGTCTTGAGAAAGTGTTCTAACTTCGTTCTCCGGACTTTCTGGCGAATGTAGAGCGTTCTGAAGTCCTCTGAGATGTGCTTGTCAATTTCAAGCCCCATTGCTTCTCCAGCGCGGAGCCCCGTTCCACCAAGCAGGGCACAAAACATCTGCTTGTACCCTTTGGAGAACCCGAGAATCCCGGTCACTACTTCGCTGGTGAAGTGGGGTGTGTTTTGTTTGCTCTTGTCCACCACTGGCATGTCGACGAATTCATGGTTCCATTTGCGAGGGAAGAGTTGCTCACCTTCCTCGTTAACAGCAGAAGCCACGACCGACTTCACGACCTGTGTGTAGGTATTGACCGTCTTGGGTGAAAGGCCAGCCTTGACCATTTTTTCCACGAGCCCTTTGAGAGCGAGATTCCCTACAGACGATAGGGGAACATCTCCAAGGCTCGGCAGAATCCATGTGTCAAGGCAGCCGCGCCACGATTCGACGGTCGCTGGAGCAATGGGTTTGCGCTTTCGTTGTTGCACGTGTTCGATCCACCATGCCGCCTGCTCACGAAACGTCACACCGCTAGAAATACCTTCCGCGTGGGCAAGGCACTCGGGTGTATCGGCTCCGCTTTCGGCAATGATTTCCTTTGCCTTCCTTTCTCGTTCGGATTTGGTCAGATGTCCAGGCCCGGAGATTGGGCATATCTTTTCACTAGCGTGCATTCGTTTCTCCTGGCCCACAACATCCTTCCAAAACCTTACGACGTAGTATTTACCTCTGACTTCAATGTGGCCATTTTGACCAGATCGGCGGCTCATGCACTTTCTTCTTTCCCGCTTTTCTGGCGTCGCTCTCGCGACTGTATCAATCACGCGGCCCGACATCAATGGTGTGTTTGATTCCATTCTTGATTCTCAAAGCTAGTCGAGTGACCCATGTGGGTCAGTGAAGACTAATGGTTGTGCTCCCGATTGTTACCAGCGTCCGTGGGAGAGCCGGTTCTGGATTGAGAGGGCGGAACTTTGCGCTCGGCCAACGCCTTTTCCACCGTGTGACGGGCGTAGTAATTGGGATCTGCTTTATCCTCCGAGCGGTAGTCAGCAATGCGCTGGATCACTACTTCTGG
>DATHOY010000058.1:0-57178 GCA_035484435.1 Vulcanimicrobiaceae bacterium
CAGTGCTGGAACTCCCGTGAACGACGGACAACGGGCGCGGAGTGTCTGTGTGCACAGACGCGCTGCAACGAAATCTAAACGAACGCGCTGATAACGCGAACAAAGGAGATGAAGCTATGTCACTCGCAAAACGAAGTGAAAAGGGGTTGCTCACACCAGACAATTGCGTCGTGGCACTTATCGATCACCAACCACAGATGCTGTTCGGAATTACCAGCATCGATCGTCAAACCCTCATCAACAACGTCGTGGGTTTCTCAAAGGCGACTAAAGTGTTCGGCCTACCGACGGTCCTCAGCACGGTCGAGACGAAAGCCTTCAGCGGCTATATCTGGCCGCAGCTCAAGGCGCAGTTCCCCGACATCACGCCCATCGAACGCAGCAGCATGAACTCCTGGGACGATGCAAAGTTCGTTGCGGCCATCAAGGCCTCAGGTCGTAAGAAGATCGTGCTCGCAGGACTCTGGACGGAGGTTTGTGTAACTTTTCCCACGATCCAGGCTATTACGGACGGCTACGAAGTGTATGTGGTGGAAGACCTCTGTGGCGACCTCGATGTCAAGACGCATGATGCCGCAATGCGCCGCGTGGAACAGGCGGGGGCCAAACCGGTTACCTGGATCCAGGTCATGCTCGAGTGGCAGCGGGACTGGGCTCTCAGGGAAACCTATGACGCAGTAATGGACATTGTAAAGACGCACGCAGGAGCGTACGGCATGGGCGTCGAATATGCGTACACGATGGTGCATGGTGCGTCGCCAACGGAACTTCCCAATTGGACGCCACCGCTTGAGCTAGCCCACAAGTAAGTAGTACCCGGGGAAGCGTGAACGCCTTTCCCGCTTTACTTACTCCAAAACCAACTCGATAACCTCGGAGGATGCTACGTCTCAGAAGACGATCTGTCACAACGGAAAAATCGCGACCAACTCGACTCCGTACTTCGCCGAAGCTATGGCTGTTGGGGATGGAAAGGTTCTTGCCACAAGCACATCCTCCGGGCGATCCACGACGGTTACGAAGTCTACGTCGTCGAGGATTGCTGCGGTGACGTAAGCCAGTTGGCGCAGCCGCTCACAAATAGCGAACAGGGAGGGCAGGCTAGCTCACTGCCCTCATTAACCCGTTTCGAACCGCGGAAGGAGATTCCTATGTCTGTTGATACGATAGTTCACAACGCCAAGATCGCAACGAACGGGGTCCCATCGTTTGTCGAGGCAATTGCTATAACTGGGGGAAAGATCTCAGCTGTCGGCAAGGACGAAGAGATTCTTCGTCTGCGAGAGCCGGGGACGCAAGTCATCGACGGGAAGCGTCGCACCGTGATTCCCGGGTTGAATGACTCGCACATGCATCCAATTCGGGGCGGCCTCAACTACAACATGGAGTTACGGTGGGATGGGGTGGCGTCTCTTGCCGATGCATTGCGCATGTTGAAGGTACAGGCAGCACGTACGTCGGCGCCGCAGTGGGTGCGGGTGGTCGGGGGCTGGACGGAATTCCAATTTGCAGAACGACGCATGCCTACCCTCGATGAAATCAACGCAGCGGCTCCCGACACCCCGGTCTTTGTTCTTCACCTGTACGACCGTGCGTTGTTGAATGCGGCGGCCCTGCGCGCCGTGGGCTACGGCAAGGACTCGCCGGAATTTCCCGCCGGAGAAGTGCAGCGGGATTCGCGCGGAAATCCCACCGGGCTGCTTATCGCAAAACCCAACGCGAATATTCTTTATTCCACACTGGCTAAGGGACCGAAGCTGTCGCGCGAGGACCAGCTCAACTCCTCGCGTCTCTTTTTCCGGGAACTCAACCGCTTTGGCCTTACCAGCGTGATTGACGCCGGCGGTGGCTTCCAGAACTATCCCGACGACTATGGAGTCGTAAACGAACTGCACCGAAACGGGGAGCTTTCGATTCGCCTCGCCTACAACCTCTTTACGCAGAAACCGAAACAGGAACTGTCCGATTTCCAAAATTGGACAAAAATGACGAAACCCGGCGCGGGCGACGACTTTTACCGCGTGAACGGCGCGGGTGAGAACCTGGTTTTCACAGCCGCCGATTTCGAGGACTTCCTCCAGCCGCGGCCCGACCTGCTCCCGGTAATGGAGAGCGAACTGAAAGGGGTCATTCGGCATCTGGTGGAAAATCGCTGGCCGTTTCGTCTGCATTCGACCTACAACGAAACAATCGAGCGGGCGCTGAATGTCTACGAAGAGGTGAACCGGGAGATTCCGTTCGACGGCCTGCATTGGTTTTTCGATCATTGCGAAACGATCTCTGACCGCAATATCGAACGTGTGAAAGCTTTGGGCGGAGGCATTGCCATCCAGAATCGCATGGCCTTCCAGGGCGAGTATTTCGTCGAACGGTACGGTGCGCAGCAGGCGAAACGCACGCCGCCCATCCGGCGCATGCTTGAAATGGGCGTTCCCGTCGGAGCCGGCACAGACGCTACGCGAGTCTCGAGCTACAACCCGTTCCTCTCACTTTATTGGCTCATTACAGGGAAGACGATCGGAGGTCTAAGCCTGTACCCCTCCGAGAATCGCTTCGATCGAGAGGAAGCTTTGAAGCTCTACACGCTCGGGAGCAGTTGGTTCTCGACGGAAAACGGCAAGAAGGGGGCGCTCGCGCCGGGACAACTTGCGGATTTCGCGGTTCTTTCGGCGGACTACTTTTCCATCCCGGAAGAGGAGATCAAACAACTTGAATCGGTCCTCACAGTCGTTGGCGGGAAGGTCGTTTACGCCACTGCTGAATTCTCCAAACTCGCACCGCCAGCCCTGCCCGTGAGTCCGGACTGGTCTCCCGTCAAACAGTATGGCGGATATGCCAAGCCTTCGGACCAGGCACTCGGAGCTTCCCACTCCGCTGTCTGCACCCATCTGCCGAACCATTCCCAGCAGGAAAAGAGCTGGCACCTGCCTGTTTTGGGCGACCTGGGGCTCTGGGAACTGGGTTGCGATTGCTTTGCTTTTTGAAAAAAGGCAGCCGAACTCTTAACAGAGAGAAAAAGAGAGAATGGGAATATCAAATATCGCCGACAAAGTTGTAGTAATTACAGGGGCCAGCAGCGGTGTTGGCGAAAGCACGGCTCGCCTTCTCGCAGAGAATGGCGCGAAAGTTGCGCTCGGAGCGAGGCGAAAAGATCGGATCGACGCCCTCGTCGGGGACATTAACGCCAAGGGAGGCAGCGCTCTCGGTTTCAAGACTGATGTGACCAAGCGCGGAGATGTCGAGGGTCTGGTTAAAGGCGCAGTTGAGAGGTACGGCCGAATCGACGCGATCGTGAACAATTCCGGGATCATGCCCATCGCACCAATGGCGGCGCTCAAGGTCGAAGAATGGGATCGAATGATCGATGTGAACATCAAGGGCCTCTTATATGGGGTGGCCGCAGTGCTTCCGATCATGCAAAAGCAAAAGCGGGGCCACATCATCAACATCTCTTCTGTTGCGGGATTCAAAGTCTTCGCACCGGGCGGCACCGTCTACAGCGCGACGAAATTCGCCGTGCGGGCGCTGACTGAGGGCCTGCGCATGGAGCTCAAGGCCGACAACATTCGTTGCACGGTGATCTCTCCTGCCGCGATTGCAACGGAACTACCCGAAAGCAGCTCGGAGGAAACCACCAGAAAGAATTTGCGCGAGTTCTACAAGATCGCTATTCCGGCGGAGTCGATTGCCCGCGCGATAGCCTACGCCATCGAGCAACCAGCCGACGTAGAAATCAGCGAGGCCGTCATCCGGCCCACGGCTCTGGACTTTTAGCACCGAGACAAACGATGCGGCCTCTACTGCGCGTCACGTTGTGCAGATCCTTGGAGCCTTCCGGCATGACCTTTGCAGGAGGAATGCGATGAAAGTGTTGTTTCTATCCTTTGTAGTTGGACTGGGTGTGGGGATTTTGTACGGTCTGATCCGCGTGAAGAGTCCGGCGCCGCCCATTGTCGCCTTGCTCGGTCTTTTGGGAATGGTGATAGGCGAACAGTTCGGGGTTTGGGTCCAGACGAAAAAGCTGGACGTTTCGCGTGCCGCATCGGTTTGCCTTGTCGGTGAGCGCTACGACCGGCCAAATCGGTCGGAAGCGCCTTAGCTTCCACTCGCGAGAATTTGCAACTCCGGGAGAAACGAATGGATCTGAAAAAGATAGTCGCAAGAACTTCTGTTGCAATCCTCTTGACGATTGCGTTCACGAGCGACTCGCAGCACTTCAGCACGTCCGCCCAAACGGCGCGACCAGCCGAAACCAAGGCCATTGCTGTCGCCCCGCAGTACGACACGACGCACGTCTATGTAAGTCCCCAAGACTTTGACCGTTTCGTCGCCAGCTTGATCGCCACATTCGGCGGCACAGCGACCAAGCAGGGGGTCTTCACAGTAACCCCGACGCCGAGCAGCACAATGTCACAATTGGTGCTGACCCCTGTTGGGTCCATATCCGTGTTTGGTTTCAAGACGCCCATCCCCTATCCGTTTGGCCTGGAGCGCACGGGCTATCTGGTCACGGACATGGATGTGGCTGTGCGTGCGGCTCGCGCTACCGGTGCGGATGTCCTGGTCGCTCCCTTCAACGACCCGATTGGGCGAGACGCGGTCATCCAGTGGCCAGGCGGCGTCAATACGCAACTCTATTGGCATACCACCGCGCCGTCTTACGCGTCGATCCAGACTGTTCCTGAAAATCGCGTCTATGTATCTACTGATAAAGCCGACGAGTTCGTTCGCAGCTTTCTTGCGTTCTCGCACGGCAGAGTAGCCTCCGACGATTCGCATGCTCCGGGGGTAGAAATCGGGCGATCGGGAGAAACGTACCGCCGGGTAAGAGTTGAATCGCAATTTGGGAAGCTCACCGCCTTCATCACAGACGGGCATCTTCCGTATCCCTACGGCCGGGAAATGACCGGATATGAAGTGGCGAATCTGGCGGACACCCTTGCCAAGGCTAAGGCGGCAGGCGTCGAGGTTATCGTACCTCCGTACAAAAATGAGGAACGCGATGCGGCTGTCGTGCAGTTTCCGGGAGGATATATCGCCGAGATTCATTCCGTCGCAAAGAAATAGAACGGCAAGCCAAGGCCGGACAATACTGGCCGGAGAAATCGCCTCATACAGGGTGGAACGAAGAAATAGATGCGAACCTTCGCGATCTTGATGGTCATGTTCTTTGCGAGCCCATTGTTCCTGCGGGGCCAATCGATTCCGCCTGCCGAATCCCCGCCCCCCGAACGGATTTATCACCTGCTTCGGCAGGACGACGATTGGAGCTTTCTTGCCGATCCGGCCCAGCGGCAGGAATTTTGGGATCCCATCAAATACATTCGCCTGCGGCCGGATCGGAATGATTGGTTCCTGTCGATGGGCGGCGAAGCTCGCGAGGTTTGGGAGCAGATCGGAAACGACAACTGGGGCCAACAGCCATTTATGAATGGCTATTTTAATGAACGGTACATGCTCCATTTTGACCTGCATTACGGAAAACATGTGCGGACGTTCGTGGAATTGAAGAGCGGAATCAATTCTTATCGGATCGGCGGTCCACGGCCGATCGACGAAAAGAAGCTCGACTTTCAAGCAGGTTTTCTGGAGCTCGGCACTTCGTCGGGTTCAAATTCGATCAGTCTGCGCGCCGGCCGGCAGGAGTTGGAGTACGGTTCGGGGCGATTAATCGACATTCGCGAAGGCCCTAATGTCCGGCTCAGCTTCGACGGCTTTATGGTCAAAAGCAGGCTCGACGCGTGGCAAGTGGACGGATTTGCCGTGCGTCCGGACCTAGACAAACCAGGCTTCTTTGACAACGCGCCGAATCACGCCGTTGGTTTTTGGGGCGTGTACGCTTCGCGCCCGTTGCCCCGCAAGAATTCTCTAGAGGCGTATTACCTGGGCCTGGATCGTAAGGAAGCAAGTTTTCAGCGTGGCACGGCGCAAGAGGTACGCCACACCTTGGGAGCGAGATTTTCCCGCCCTATTGCCAGCGAAAAGGCCGGCTGGGATTTCGACTATGAAGCGCTTTGGCAGTTCGGCACGTTCGGCTCGGGGAACATTGAGGCCTGGACTGTCGCCTCGGAAACAGGCTATCGCATCCCAACAATCCCCCTGAAACCGCGCTTTAGCGCCAAGGCGGATATTTCGAGCGGCGACAACCCAAATTCCAGGACTTTGGGAACGTTCAATCCGTTGTTTCCAAAAGGCAATTACTTTGGCGTTCTGGCCACCACGGGCCCTGGACCGATTAACTTCATAGACGTTCACCCGCGCGTGGAAACCTCGCTTCCCCACGGCGTGAGCATTTCCTTCGATTGGATCGTTCAGTGGCGGGAAAACGTCAACGATGGTGTATACGCCGTACCAGGCTTCCTCATTCGCGCTGCCGATGGTAGCCGTGCGCGATTCGTTGGACACAGGCCCGGCGGAGAAGTCCGGTGGCAGGCGAATCGCCATCTGTGGTTCCAGGCGGATTATGGAATTTTCTTCGCCGGCAGCTTTCTGAAGGAGACGCAACCCGGCCGCAACCTGAACTATTTGGCCCTTTGGGCAGGCTACAAATTTTAGGAGGAGTCTGAACGGTCTTGGGTATGCGCTAGGTGATTCATCCAGGATGATAGTTTCAAAGGATTAACCGGAGCGAAACGATCTTGCCAGTCAGCACAATCATTGCGAATGCTCCCACTTCCCTGCCGGAAGAAAAAAAGGAGCAATTTCGCTCTGCGTTTTTCCATGTCGCTCCCTCAATGTTTTTGGGAGCGCTCGATCAAACCATTATCGCAACTGCTCTGCCCGCGATTGCGGGTTCACTTGGCGGACTTTCCTACCTCGCGTGGGTGGTTACCGCGTATCTCCTCGCCGCGACAGTGGCGGCCCCGCTATACGGCCGCATGGGGGACGCCTTCGGGCGCAAACGCATGCTGCTCTGGGCGCTCGGCCTGTTTGTTGCGGGCTCCGGTGCGTGTGCAATTGCCCCTAACCTTGCCGTGCTAATCGGCGCTCGTGCATTGCAGGGGTTTGGCGGTGGCGGCCTTATGACTCTGGCGCAAGCGCTCATCGGAGAAGTCGTTTCTCCAAAAGAGAGAGGGAGGTTTCAAGGATGGTTCGGAGCCAATTTTGCCCTTGCCAGCACTCTCGGTCCCGTAGTTGGCGGTGCTCTCTCGCAACATCTCGGTTGGCGCAGCATCTTCTGGATCAATATCCCGCTGGGACTGGGTGCCGCAGCCGCTGCCTTGCGCGTTAAAACGTCTGCCGGGACGGGGATATGCCGATTGGACTATACCGGAACAACCGTCTTCTTTTCATCGACCGCAGCACTTCTACTCGCCCTGAGTATCGGCGGTCATGAGGTTTCGTGGGCATCCCCGGTTCTGCTCGCGCTCGCGAGCCTGGGAGCTGCCGGATTTGTCCTTCTTCGAAAAGTCGAGCAGAAAAGCCCTGATCCGCTCATCCCTCCGGAATTGATTGGAGAGCCCGTTATCTGGCGTGCTTCACTGACAGTTCTTCTTTTCGCGGCAGTTCTTTTCGGCTTGATCGTTCAACTGCCCGTTTTTTTTCAAATGGCGCTGCGAACAAGCGCGACGATCTCCGGGCTACTGCTTATCCCGCTCACGCTGGCGCAAGTGGCTGTTTCCACCGCAACGGGTCTGCGAATCTCATCGACCGGTCATCCTCGCACCTCGATGGCCGCGGGGCTGTCCATTGTTGCCGCCGCTTTTTTGGTCCTCGCGGCTGGAATCAAGCTTGGACCGCTGTTCATTGTGCTGCTGACTTTTCTGATCGGCGCCGGCCTTGGATCAACCATGCCGGCCGCACAGACGATGATCCAATGGGCAGCCGGCGATAAACGCCTTGGTGTGGGCACGGCGCTGGTGTCGTTCAGCCGGTCAATCGGAGGCGTGATGGGCGCCGCTCTTGCCTCCGCAGTTTTGCTAGGAGCGCTGCAGGTCCTGGATCCGAATGCCCGGAACATCCTTAACCGGGAATTTGCTTCGATTGGCTTGAGCCACGAAGCTTCTCAGATATCGCCGGCATTGATCGCGGCATACCGTTGGGTCTTCCTTGCACTGGGAGGCCTGTCTGCGTGCGCTGCAGGAGTCGCCTGGTCTATACCAGACCTGGACTTGGGGGCCAGTCCGGCAAAGGAGTTGGTAACCCACTTGTGAATTCGGTTCGCGAGTACACCTCGCAAGAGGAGAAAAAGGAGAATGCAATGCCACTTCAAAATAACTATCTATCGGACTATCACAACCTAAAGCTGACACGCGATGAGAAAGGTGTGCTGGTTGCGGAATTCCACACCAACGGCGGACCGTTCCTCATGACCGCCGCATCTCACACGGAGTTTGTCGATGCCTTCTACCGGATTGCGCAGGATCGAGCGAACAAGATCGTAATTCTGACGGGGGCGGGCGGGCAGTTCATTACTGATGTCGATTGGTCCTCTTTCGGCGATGTCACCGATCCCGGCGTGTGGAGTCAGGTTCATGACGAAGGCGTTCAGGTTTTGGAAAACATAGCCAACATACGGGTGCCGGTCATCGCGGCTATTGAAGGGCGCGCCCATGTGCACTCAGACTACGCGCTACTTGCCAGCGTCATTGTGGCGGGGGAAAGCGCGACCTTCGAGGATGTGGCCCATTTCTCCGCGGGCGTTGCGCCCGGCGACGGAATCTTTACCACATGGAGTTATCGCGCTGGCCCAGGGCGAGCAGAGGCCTTCCTGCTAAATCCACAGCCGCTCCCGGCGCGTACCGCGCACGAGTGGGGAGTGGTTGCCGAAGTTGTGCCGAGCGGTAAGGCGCTCAGCCGGGCGCGCGAACTTGCCGAGTTGTACCTGAAAGCTCCGGAAGTGACGCGCCGCAACACGCGTATCCACTTTATTCAACCGTTGAAGGAGCGCATTGTGCGGGAAGTCGGCTATGGATTGTCGCTGGAAGGAGCGTCGTCGGCCGATCTCGTTAAATCGATGAAGGCGAAGAGCGAACCTGCCGCTAGCAAAGGAAAATCCGCATAAAGAGCACGAAAAGAACACAAAGACTATTCGTTTCGACAGCATTCCATTAAGGGTAGCATTGGCTACTGGAGGGAGATTTTCTGCCTCGCACGCTGGCTCGCTGAAGTACATAAGGACCCGGCGCCTGTCTTAGTCAACTCCCGATCTAGGCGGTGGTCTCAATGGGTCGACGCAACACTCAGGTCGAACCCGACTCGCATTGTTCACAGCAGAGCCGTAAGTGGACACCTACGCGCATGGTGGGAATATGGTGAACCGGGGAGGACTCGAACCTCCAACCCGTTGTTGCATCCGGAAATGCTATGTAGTTGGCTTTTCAAGCATTTCTTTGCGTCCTGTATCACGGTTTAGCTCGGTGTTTGGCACGGTTTTGTTCCCAAACTTGTTCCCAGATTTTGAAATCGTACGGCTCGTCTACGGATTTCGCGGCAGAGCAATGCGGAACTACGCCGATCGAAGCGATCACACCTCAGGTGGCCCGCGTCGTATGACCCATCCTGCGGATTTGGGGGACAGAGCAGCCCGATATTCTCTCTACCGAACTCTGCTTGGAGCTGGTTCCTGGCCGGCAGGTTTCCATTCTAATGGGCAGCGGCGAAGGACTCCCGCACCACAGCCGCATCGCCGCGTTCGCGAGCAAGATACTGGTCGTAAATCCAGCGGTACGTTTTTTCCAAGCCGCTCCTCAGGGCAGTATCCGGCTGCCAGTCGAGCAACTGTTGAATGCGCTTGTTGTCCGAGTTCCGTCCGTTCACGCCCTTTGGCGAACTCAAATCGTACCGGCGCTTCAGTTTGATCCCGGCAATCTCTTCCACAATATCTACGAGTTGATTGACGGTCACCGCTTCACTCGAGCCCAAATTGATCGGCTCCAGAATTTCCGAGTTCATGATGAGATCAATTCCCTTTAAGCAATCGTCTATGTACATGAAGCTCCGCGTCTGCACGCCGCTGCCCCAAATCTCAATCTCGTGCGTGCCGCTGAGTTTCGCTTCGATCACCTTCCTGCAAATCGCCGCCGGTGCTTTTTCACGCCCGCCATACCAGGTTCCCCACGGCCCGTACACATTGTGAAACCGCACAACTCGTGTTCTCAGTCCGTAGTCTTCCCGGAAATGTCGGCACATTCGCTCCGAAAAAAGTTTTTCCCAGCCATATCCGTCTTCCGCCATCGCCGGGTAAGCGTCTTCCTCCTTCAGTGAAGGCGCTTCAAACGTCCGCTGCTTGTCCGCGTTATACACACACGCCGACGACGAGTAAAAATATCGCTCCACACCGTGCTTCAACGCCGCCTGCAGCATGTGCGTATTGATCAGCACCGACAGCATGCACAGCGCCTTATTGTTCTCGATGAAACCCATCCCGCCCATATTCGCCGCCAGGTTATAAATCTCCCACGCGCCTTCTGCCGCAATCTCGCAATTCCCTTTGAAGTTCAGGTCCAGCGTGAGATTTTCCACATCCTCGAATTTCTGGTACCACTCCGTCACTGGCTTCCTATCAACGGCACGAATTTTCTCGTGGCCGCGCACTCGCAGCGTCGCCACCAGGTTCCCTCCGATAAATCCCCCCGCTCCCGTCACCACGATCCGCTTTCCGCTCTTCTCGTTCACTGTTTCCCCCGGCCAAACTAAAATTTCTTCAGTCCCAATTGCTCCAGCATCACCAGCCAGGCAAACTCCGACCCCTTCACCAAATATCTCCGCCACAATCTCCGCGGCTCATTGACTAGCCGGAAGAACCACTCCATCCCGTTTTCCCGCATCCACCGCGGAGCCTGCGCCACCCTCCCCGTATGAAAATCAAACGCCGCTCCTACTCCCAGGATCACCGGCACGCCCAATGCCCCCTTCATCCTCGCCATCCACTTCTCTTGCTTCGGCGTACTTAACCCCACCCACACTACATCCGCCCTCGACGCGCGTATCTTCTCGCAAACTTCCCGCTCCTCTTCCGCCGTCAGCGCGCGAAACGGCGGGCAGCAGGTCCCCGCAATCTCCATCCCCTCAAACCGCCTCGCAAACCTTTTCGCCAGCTCCTCGGCTACTCCTTCCGCTCCTCCATAAAAATAGTGCCGATACCCTTTACTCGCCGTCTCCTCGCAAAACGCCTCCATCAACTCCGGCCCGTACACCCGCCGCCCCAACGCAAATCCCTTCCGCCGACCCAGCACCACCAGCGGATACCCGTCCGGCACCACGAGCGACGCCCCCTCCAATATCCTCCCAAACTCCTCGTCGTGCTGTGTCTCCATTACCCCATGCATCCCAGTCACCGCGATGTAGTGGCCCCCTTCCCGCCTCGCAATCCAGTCCTCTATCCGCCACACCACGTCGCCAATCTGCACCGCATCCACCCGCACCCCAAGGACTCGAAACGATTTCGTTTCGGGCGGTGGCACTTTCGTTTTTCCAAAAGGTACCGTCGTCGCCATTTATGTTTCCAGCGCAGATAATCACTGACGTATTGCGATTATTTCGAAGCGGACAGGCGTACAAATGTGGATTGAACCACAGCGTAAATCGCCCTTCATTCGCTCATTTTGATTCGGTGGCGTCGGCCGATATCTGGTTTCCAGACTTATGCCTGTTTGATCTGCCTGCGGGTCCGCTTCGGTGTCAGGTTGTCGCCGCACGGAAGTGGGGACGGAGCGTCACTGAAGAATGCATCGGACGTCGTCAGTCCTAGTTGGCAGAAACTGCCTACGCCAACAGCAGCTCGAATATCTCGGGCTATCCACCAAAGAGTTTCCCGACCCCGATCACCAGAGCAAGGGTGAAGGCGGCAATGACAACTTCTCCAATCGCGCCGACTACAAATGGCCGGAGCCCCTGTTTGCGCATCTCCTTGAAATTCGTGCGTAAACCGACACCGGCAAAGGTGAGAAGAAACGCCCAGCGGGAAAGATTGGCCAGTGTGCCGACCTGATCTTTATTGAAGAAGTGATAGGTGGCGAGCAGGGAAATCAGCAGGAAGCCCAGGACGAACTTTGGGAATTTCTGCCAGAGGAACGCGGCCTTATTCCCCACCGCCTGGGCCTGTCCTTTGCCGGCCCAGTAGATGGCGTAAGCAAGAACCACAAAACCGATCATAGCGTTGCGCGTAGATTTGACGAGCACGGCGAGTTTGCCAGCGGTGTCGGAGTACAAAGAGCCCGCGGCAGCGGCTTCCGCGGTATTGTCAACGCCGAGGCCTGCCCACAGCCCGTAAGCCTTGTCGCTCAGATGCAAGAAGTGCCCGATAACAGGGAAGGTGAAGAGTGCAAAGGCTCCGAGCGCGAGAATCGCGGCGATGGAAAAGGAGGAATCCTCGTCATCGGCATCGATTGCACCTTTCGTGGCGATGATGGCGCTTACGCCGCAAACCGCGGAGCCCACCGCCAGGAGCGACGTCAACTTGGGCTTTAGCTTGAAGGCGCGACCAAGGTAAGACATGAAGGCGATCGAACCGGTGATTTCGACCGCCACAAGCACCAGGCTGACGCCGCCGAGCTTAAGAATATCGCCAAGCTGAAACCGGGAGCCGAGCAACACGATGCCCGCCTTCAGCCAAAATTCGTAGGTCGCGACACCGGTGCGAAAAATCTCTGGCACACCCACGATGTTTGAAATCAGCAAGCCTAAAAGGATGGCCCACAAGACGTATTCAATGTTCGGAAATGTCCAGTGATGTGCCTTGGCGTACGTGCCGACATTTTGTTCCAGCAGCTTACCTGCGTATCCGACGGCGGCGAGCAGCAACACGCCTGGAATCACACGCAGAAACCGAAATACGGGCTGGACCGGCTGGACCTGGGGAACTGTGATTGCGCTCGCCATGATTCGTAGTCTCCCTCCTCAGAAAGTTTTCACCACGGGACGTGCTTGAATACGCCGGTGCGAACGAGCAGTGCGATCAGCAGCGCCAGCAGCACGGCCCATGAGTCGAGCGACAATCTCCAACGATTCCCGGGTCCCCCTGTGTTTGTTTCCTCGCTCATTGATTTCACTCCTCCTTTAGTGAACCGTCCTATGTGGCAACGGCGGTGGCCGATCGCGTCGCCAGCCCGCGGGCCTTCAGGACTCTCTCGTACATCTGCATCATCAGTTGATAATTGCGTTCGGGCGTATACTTCGCCTGGTATTCCGCTCGGGCGTTGCGCCCCATTTCCCTCGTTTCTTGCGGATGGCCCCACACCCACTCGACTTTGCCGGCCAGATCCTCGGCGTCGTTGGGGGCAAAGTGCAACCCCGTCAGGCTATCCTTGACGATTTCTGCCATCGCTCCCAGCCGCGAGGCAACTACCGGCACGCCGGCGGCGAAGGCCTCAACGATGGCCAATGGAAAATTCTCGTAGCACGCGGATGGAAAAATCAGGAATGCGGCCGCGCGCATCAGCGATTGGACTTCCGTGCGTGACATTTCGCCCAGGTAATCGACATTTCCTCCCACGGATCGGCGCGCCACTTCCCCTCCCAGGGGGCCGCCGCCCACCACTTTCAGGCGAATCGGCGTGCCTTTCAGGCGATCCCATGCCGAAAGCAGGGTCGCAATTCCCTTCTCTGGCGTGAGCCGGCCGGCGAACAGGGCAAAGCCGCCATTTCTTTCGCCAGGATCGCGCGAATTGCCTGGATCGTTGGCGAAGCTGGGAATAATGTCGATTTTTTCCGCAGGCAATCCACCTTCAACTAGCTTGTCTCGGCTGAAATTCGTGCGCGCAATGTACCCGTCAACGACTTTTTCCCACGTTCCCATGAGCCGATGCGTGGCAAGCATCGTTGCCACCACCGCCGACCCCACCACACTATCTCTATAGCAGCCATGCAAAACGCCGGGCCACGGGACAAGTTTGCCGACGCAATCTTCACAAACGCGGCCCTTGCGCAACAAAAGTGCGCTGGGACACAGGAGACGAAAATTGGAGATCTTCTGAATGACGGGTACGCCGGCTTCCCGGCAGGCGTAATGAATCGAAGGTGAGAGCAAGGGGAAAAAATTGAAAATATGAACCAGGTCCGGCTTGCACGCTCGAATCTTCTCCGCAAATCTCTTTCTTGCACCGGGCGAGTAGACCGTCCCCAGTGCCGCTTGCAACTGCGCGGGAACTCCCACAATCTCGGCGTTATCTGCCTCGAACAGTTCAACGGTATGCCCGCGGCTTTCGAGGAGTTCCATCTCCACTTTGGCGGCCAAGTCTTCTCCGCCCAGGTGCTGGTAACGGTTATGGGCGCACAGGATTTTCATACGCGTCAAAGGTCACTTTGCCTGAGGGGGTGCATCCGAGCGCCAGATGGCGATGACGGACTTCGTGATCCCAAGAAACCGCTCTCGGACGATTTCCGCGTCGGGAAAGAGCTGCTGCATCTTCTGAGCATCAAGTAGTCGGATTTCCTGGCACACCTTAACGCATCGCTGGCGGGGCGGCTTCGTAAGCCAACCCCACGGGGTCATCCACCGGACGATGGTGGGCCTGATTCGCTCCGGGACAAACTGTACGAATGGTGCGAGGTAGTGCGGTTCGATAGGAAACCATTTGTTCGGTGTTTGGACAAAAAATCCGCTTCGTGCCAGGCGGCGGACCTCGTCCGCAAAGGCTCTTTGTCGCTGCTCTGTGCTCAGGTGCTCAATCAGCGAATTGGAAAAGACGATGTCAAAACTCCTGTCGGGGAATGGGCAGCTGAGGGCATCGGCTACTACGCAAAGGTGATCCCCTTGCATGCATTTAGGATCAACGTTTACAATCGTTACCCGCGCGTTTCCATTGCAGTGTCCCCAGGTCTCAGCCGCCCCCCCAAGATCCACGATGCCCGTTTGAGCCGACATGGCAAATGACCTCTTGAATAGCTCCATTCTGCGACTTCTAAACCTCTGACCGAGCAGCGCATACGCCCTGTGGATGTTCATCGCGCCACCGGTACCGAGGCTGCATAAGGTGCAGCCTCCAAACGAATGAGCTTCGAGTTCGGAACACACGGTAAAGTCGCACGCAGTTCCCCCATGTGCCGCAGAATAGATTCAAGCTGCGGCCACTGTTGCTGCTCTTCGATCTCCCATGAATGTCCCCACAGGTGGAAGACACCTCCATGCTGGGCTACGGCCTGCAGCATCGAGCGAGCGGTTTCCGTCCAATTTCGCGATTGGGCGTAAAGGAAAAAGTTCCCCAGATTTCCCAGGGCAAGCCGTTTGGCGCAATTCTTCAGATACACAGTCCGTGTATGCGGTGTCGTTTGAAGCGTGGTTGGAATCATATAGATGTCTGCCCGGCGCACGGGGAATCGAGTAGATAGCAATTCAACGGTTCGCGCGCAGCGAAAACCGGCCCCGCGGACCATATCCAGGTGACACCGGCGGAAACGGCCCTTTGGAAAGCAGAAGGAATCGCAAGACCTTCCTGTAAGCTCTTCCAATTGTTTCTTTGAGCCGCGGATCTGATTTTCAGCCGTCTCCACGGATACTTCCGTGAGGATCACGTGATTTAAAGTGTGGGCGCCAATTTCGAACGTCTCGCTCAGTTGGCGAATTTCACACGCGGTCATCACCGGGCGGGAATTCTGCAAGGGAATGTAGAATGTTCCGGTCAAGCCGTACTTCGCCAGTAGACCGGCAATCCGCTGATCTAAGGGATGCCCGTCGTCCCAACTCGTCGTGGTTACGGCCTGATGTCTCAGTAGTGGTGCCTCAAAGGCTTCTTTGCCTCGCTATTGTTCCGGCGAGAGCGATGGACCGCCGGGAAGCTACTAGCTCCCAGTTTGCGTGAAAAAGAATAAGTGTCTTGTCGAAGGCAGCAAGACCCGGGCAATTCGACTAGTCACGCCGTTTTCTTCGAACTCCTGGTGGAAAGGGTGATATCGAAAATTTGTGATGCCCGAAGAACTCAGCAGCGCTTCTGCTTCCCGGTGAGAATAACTGCGGTTATTGCCAAAGTTCTGTGGTAAAAGCCCCAACCGCCGCAGCGGGTTATGCCACCAATTATGAAAGTCGACCACCCCCACGCCCCCGGGCCTCAATGACTTGTGAATCGCTCCAAGCAACATTCGCTCATGCCCTTCGCCGCGCTCCAAGGAATCCATGCAGATCGCACAGTCAAGCTGGCCATCAAAGGGGGGCCTCAGATAATCGATTCGAAGAAACACAATGTTGTTCATTCCCAGCTTCTCCGACCTTTGCGACGCATAGAACAGTGAATCGGCTGATAGATCGCAGTGAAGCACCAGCGGAAACGCGCGCGCGTAGCTAAGGGTGTAGTAGCCAGCGCCTGCGGAAAAGTCACAAAAGGTATGTAGGGCGCTCCCCTTTTCCTCCAGAATTCTCAGCACATGCCGCACTTCCCGCTCTCGTAGGCGTGCCCATCGTGGGGGCACAACCTCAGTCGCACCCCAGGCCAGAGCCTCACCGCTCTGCTCCAACGGACCGTGAAACACGTCCAGGTAATCGCGAGCGAATTCGGGATTCGTCCCGCCTGGAATCGATTGCGGCGACCGTGGCCGCAGGTCGACGATTCGTCCTGATACGATGGGGTAGCGGCCAGAGCAAGATCGACAAAAGTACTCCGAACCGCGAAAGTCGAGCCCCTCCCGGTCCTCAGGGCAGCAGATAATTTCGCAAAGCTCTTCCCAGAGCCTTACCATGTGTGGGTATGTGTCCGAGCCTCGCAGGGATCCGCTCCGGGACAACTTGAGTTTGAGAGAAAGCCATTTCTGTTTCCGGCCACATGAAAACTATGATGCGGCAACGTGTGCCTCTTCTTTTTGATACGGATCTGACATGAGAGGAAAGACTGTCCGAGTTTGGTAGAACATCACTATAAGTTCACGCTGCAGGGATACGCGAGCGCGGCTTCACTAGCTTTCGCGCCGACGGATCTACGTATTCCAGTTGGACATCGATGCCTCTTTCGTTGAAAAACTCATCCACCGCCTTCTTGCAGCCCTGCCACTCGCCGTAGTCATCAATTTGTACGATCCCGCCCTCGGAAACCTTATCCCATAGATTCTCGAGGCAAACTTTCGTGCTCTCGTACCAATCGCCGTCAATATGCAGGAGAGCGATTGCTCCTGTCTCGGCCACGGGCAGAGTCTCCTGAAACAATCCCTTTATGAGCCGATAATTGCGCAATCCCAGGCGCTGGAACAAACCATCGACCTCTTCCAGCCCGCCGCGACATTTGCCCGTGAACTGAACTGCCCTTTCATAGTCAGGATTCTCGCGAGTGGGCTGGGGAAGCCCATTAAACGTATCAAACAAATAAATCTGGCGACTCGGATCAGTTTCGTTCAAGGCAGTGGCAATCGTCGCCCCACTGCCGCCCCTGGCTACTCCGCATTCCACGGCACTGCCCTTTATGCCCTGTCTTACAACGTGACACGCTGCTTTATACAGTGAGCGCAACGATTCGTAACGAAGAAGTGTGTGTTCCCGGACCAGCGGGTAAACCCGTTTGGCGAAGTGGTCTGGCCACACCATGGCTTTTGCGCGCTGCGTGAAACGCGGTATATCTCTCAACTTGTGGCTACGCATCTGTCCTCTGCCTCCCGTTAAACCGTAATTTTGACTACGACCTCAGACTTCCTTCAACGCGATCGTCCCCTCGCGCCGCGTCCATTCCCAGGCTACTTTCTGCAGAAACTTTTGGAGGACGATCCCCGGCGCCATCACGAGGCCTTACAAAATCAATGGCTGCGTGAAAGTACTTCGCCCCGTATTGAGGGACAAAGGGCAGGATCCGCTCCCGGCACGAGCCCCTCATTTCATGGAGCTCTTCGAGGCGGGCCGTCATCGCTCTATCAAGTGCCGCGTACATTTCCTCGGGATGGTCCGGACGAAATGTCCATCCGTGAACTCCTTCCGTAACGAGCTCTTCCACAGCCTGACTGTAACGACTGCCCAAAACAGGAAGCCCCGCGGCCATCGCCTCATTTACGACAACGCCCCATTCATCGGCAAGGGTGGGAAAGGCAAAGATACCTCCCTGCCAGTAAACCTCGGGCAACTTTTCGTACGCTACGTTGCCCAAAAAACGCAGTTGAAGCTCGGGGGGAGAGGGAAACTTTTCCAGCTCAGTCCGTAGAGGCCCATCACCCGCAATCCAAAACTCACAACGGTTCCCAGGATGGTTCCTCAGCCAACACGACAATATTGTCAAAAAGGGCATAAGCCCCTTCAGATCGATAAGCCGCCCTACGTAAAGCAATCGGCGAGCCACGCTTGGGTCTCGCTCCAATGGCAACTCGAGATGCGGGGCGATCATTCCGCAGTACGGAAGGGGGAAGATCCGTTCCGGGGGTACTCCGAGGCTTTGCAGATAGCGCATTCCACTCGCGCCGTCGACCAGTACCGCATCGGCCGCACGGAGCAACACCTTTCGCTGTAGGACTCTCCACGCAGGCAGCCCCTTCTCCGTGTGCTCAGAGAGTGCGTTCCACACAATCAGTCGGCTCTTCGGAAACAGTTTCCGATAGATCGCGGCTTGTAAAGTACGGAAACCGAGTTGCAATGAGATCACTACTTCAGGTCGCTCGCGAATTAAGAGCGGCAGGGTGTCATAAGGGATTCGGCGCCAGAATTCCAGGGTAAATCCTCCCGCATAGCGTTTGTGCGTGGGATACGTCCAGGATTTCTGAACCGTGACCGGAAGATCCCCCCATTTTGGTTTCCAGTTTCGGCCTCCTTCCACCGCCGTGCTCACGAAGATCCGCAACCCACCTACAAGATTTCGTAGATGCTCAAAGACGGAGAGGTAATAGGGGGGAATAGTATTGGTAAGAAGACAGACTTTCGGGCCCTCGTTCACGTTTTCCTCTAGAAAAAGATTTGATTCGACTATAGGCAACCCAACTCAATCGGCGCTGATGGTCGCCGCTCGACCACGCTCGATTTCTTCGCCTCCCTGCTGAGAATGGGCGACGACGCGATCGATGATTTCGTTCAGGGAAGTGTGAGGCCGGAAGCCGGTCAACGCTTGCAGCTTATCCACGCAAGGCACGCGCCGCATCATGTCTTCAAAGCCTGATTCGTAGGCCTGGTCATACGGAATGTACTCAATCGGGGAAGTGCTTGCCGCGCGGTCCTTCACTCGATGGGCCAAGTCTTCGATGGTGATTTCCTCGGTGTTGCCGATGTTTATCACTTCTCCAACAGCGCGCTCTGAATCCATCAGACGAATGAGGCCTTCGACAGTATCCCGCACATCGCAGAAGCAACGGGATTGCTTTCCAGTGCCATAGATGGTTATGGCAGAGTTTTCCAGAGCCGACTTGACGAAATTGGGGAGCACCATTCCGTAGCGGCCGGTCTGCCGAGGACCCACTGTATTAAACAAGCGCACCACGATGACGGGAAGTTTCTTTTCTTTCCAGTAAGCGAGCGCAAGAAATTCGTCAAGAGCCTTGGAGGCCGCATAGCTCCAGCGGCCTTTGGAGGTTGGCCCAAGGACGAGATCGGAATCCTCGCGAAAAGGAATGTGGGTGCTCTTGCCGTAAACCTCCGACGTAGAAGCGGTGAGGACGAGCTTCTTTTTCTTGCACGCGGCTTCGAGGATCGCCTGAGTGCCGTTGACGTTCGTCTCGATGGTCCTTACGGGGCATTCGACGACGAGTTTGACACCCACCGCGGCAGCCAAGTGGGCAATCACATCCGCATCGTCGACAAGTTCCGCGAGCAGTTGACGATTCTCTATGTTGTCCAGGTGATATTGGAGGCGCGGCGAGGACTTGAGATGGCGGATATTCTCGATGCTGCCGGTTGAGAGATTATCGAGCAGAACAACGTGATTGCCGCGCTCGAGGAGCCGCCCCGCGAGGTGAGAACCGATGAAGCCGGCACCGCCAGTGATCAAATAACGCAGAAAGCCTCCTGAATCGGAATTTCCGATTTCAACCGCCATAGACAGCGGATGACTTCTACACCCTTGTCACCGAGTTTCAAGCCGGAAATCCGGGTTCAAATCTCGGCTGCATTTGTGCGTTCAGCAACTGCCTTTTGGGCATTGACTTTCCTTCCAATCGGCACAACTGAACTACCACGGCAACGAAGGTTAACCAAAAGATATGATTGGCCAACAAGAATGTGGTGTCCGCCAAATTGTAGATAATGAGGAATAATAGAAAGTAAAGTGGCCAGCTCCTGTCAGGCGTTGCGCCCTCGCGCGAACGCGCAAAGGCCTTTCGGAGTGCCCCCAACAGGCAAATCGCGAACAGCGTTAGGCCCAACAAGCCGCAACTTGTCCAAATCTCCAAGTATCCATTGTGAGAACTGGAAAAAGCCCCTTCTCCTAATTCCTGCCAGACTTCCGCCGATGGCCCGTCGTATCCGAGCCAAAAGGCTCCGTAGCCGTAGCCGAGCCACGTTCTTTCTTGAAGCATTGGCCACAACAGTGACCATACCTCCATCCGACCGGTCATGGTTTCGTCCCGCCCAAGAACGCCAAGAATGTCCTGTAAGCGGAGATATGCCTGCGCGACGACCAAAGATGCCAAAGAAGAAACCACGGCGTAACGCATCCATATGCGCTTTACTCGCGGCCGGATAGCCGCGTCGTAAAACATTACCGAAACGAGAAACGCACACGTTATTTTGGAGCCCGCAGAATCCGCAAGAAAAACCAATGCCAGGGACAAGCAGCAGAGAACCCACAAAAACCACCTCGCATAGCGCGAAGTCCGCGCGAGCAGGGAGAAGACGAGGAACCCGAGCGCCATGTTGCTTCCAAGAGTGTTCTTGTGTGCGAACACGCCGATCCAGTCGCCTTCAAATACCCCAGTGCCAATACCATACGTAGGAACAAGCCAGCCCGCCAGGAAACTAAGTACACCCGCAATCCCAAGAGACCACCCAAGTAGGCGCAACAATGCTACTGAGTCGTACCGAACCCCCAAGTACACCCCAACCACCGTAGTTCCAACCAAAGCTCCCGCTCGTAGCGTCGTGATCCACGGCACATCTGACCACAGTACAGACGCCACCGGAAGCAACGTCAATCCGAAAAGCCATGGGATCTGACGCACAATTTGCAGATTCCAATTGCATCGTGTGACCAGAAAATAAGCCCCCACAAGATAAATAAAGACAGAGATCGAATTCGTAACAAGAAACCCCGTACTTATCCCCACTGCAACTTCGTTGGAACCCTTAAGAAATACCGCAAATGCGCTGGACGAATAAAGCAAGACGCAAACTGCGAAGACGTTCTCTTCGACCGTTGGATAGTTCAGCTCACTTAGAGTCCGCGGCAATCCTCTTACACGGTGGTGTAGCACTTCGACCAAGTGATTGGGCATTTTCCTATCGGCCACCCTTAACTCCAAGTTCTGTTCTCGATGCAGCGCTGAAAGGACAGGAAGTTTGCCAGCGCCGCCACTAGAGAACTCAAAACCATGCTGCTTACTGCTCCCCCAAGCCCCCACCACCTTATGAAGCAGGCCGCAGACAAGACCCCGACGGATGCCGCCAGTGCATTTGCAAAGAGGTCAAAATGTGGTTTCTGAACAGCACGCAAGGCCATCGAATAACCCGCGGAAAATCCAGTGCAGACGGGGATCAACGCAAGCACCGCCATTAGCCAGGCGGAGGCAGCATATTTGCCGCCGAAGAGCACATTTTCTGTACGCCCGGCAAGAAGCGCCAACAATGCTGCGAAGCACAGTGCTCCGAAGACAAGGGTAAGGCTTACCATCGTCGCCTTGCGCCGCAATTTTTCTACTGCTCCCTTCCCGAAATCGTAGGAGAAGGCGGGAAGTACCAGCAGGCCGGCCGCCGTCGTCAGTTGCATCATCACCAATGAAGGGAACTGCATAGCTCGAAGAATTCCTGCGGCGCCGAGACCGAGCAGTCCCGCAACAAGGAATGTCTGTGCCTGGGTGGACACGGAAAAGAGAACTGTGCTGCCCACCATCCAGCGCCCGTACGTCCAGTTCTCCTCCAGGGCCCCGCGCCACGAAATCCCTAGCTCTGGTTTTAGCCCGCTCTTCAGCAAACCGAGCCGCCAAAGCAGCACGCCTCCAGCAAGAACGCTTCCGCTCGCCATCAAAAGGTACGCCGTGAACGATCCGAGCCATCCGAAGTGCCTAAGCAGAAATAGCCCCGCGATAATAACTGCCAGGTAAATCGTGCTCCCCGCCACGGCAATCGAAGGACGCTGGACCACATAGCACATTCTCCGCGCCAACCACAGCAGCAGAAGAAACGGCAGTGCCAATCCAGCGCCCGCAACTGCGCCGCTAAGAGGCCTATCGGGAGACAGGCGCCACAGCAGTAGCCCAGTTAGTAGCGCTATCCCAGCCAACGCGCCAACCAAAATTGCATGAATGATGAACTGCGCGCGGAAATACGCAGGGAGCCTCTCCGCATGGCGCGACGGTCCGAATACAGTTAGGGGTTCAAGCAGCAAGACGTTGTGAAAACCCGCGATGAACAAGAACCCGGCAAACGCAACTGCGAATGCCCCATAGACCTCAGCCGGCATCCACCTCGCCAGCAACAGGTTCACCCCGAATCCCGCTCCGGAAGTAAGCCCTTGATCGGTGAGGGCTAAGCTGCCCTTGGTGCCCCAGTCCAGCAGCCATGTTGCCCGGGGCCCGAATCGTTTCGTGCGTGGAATTTCCGCTACGAGTGGCGGCGGAGCTGCAATCGTCGCAACAGGATCTGCGGAACTCAATGCTGGAGTGTCGTCGGCATGCATACTATTTATTCCGGACGGCCGGCGGCAGCTTCCAGAGACATTGCTTGCTCCCCGGGCCACTCCGCAAACCAGTTCATCGTCAATTGCAAGCCTCGTCTCAAGTTCACTTCCGGTTCCCAGGCAAGGGTGCGGCGGATTTTCTCGATGGCGGAATAATTTTGACGGATATCGGCTTGGCGCGCGGGCCCGTGAGTTACGGCGGCATCCGAATGGCTCGCCTGCTTCACCAACTCGGCCAACTGGCTGATGGTTGTCTCTACGCCCGTGGCGACCTGAAAAACCTCGCCGCAAACATCACTCTCGAACGCCAGCACAATCGCGCGGCAAAGATCTCCGACATAGATGAAATCACGCGTCTGCCCGCCATCACCGTCGACGACTACATTGCCTCCAGCCGAGATATCCTTTAAGAATTTTGCGACCACGCTTCCCTTATGCCGGGAGAAAGGCCCGTAGACGTTGCCGAAGCGCAGCACGACCGTTCCCAGCCCCCAGGAACCGTGGTACGCAAGGCAATAGGCTTCACCAGCCAGTTTGCTGGCACCATATGGCGCAATCGGCAGCGGCGCCTTATCCTCGGTGGCAGGCGGGGTTTGACGCCCGAGCGGGGCGTTTGACGAAGCAAAAATCATCCGCGGACCGCTACTGTGCTCCCCGCCGGCCTGCTCCTGCGCCCGCGCCTTTTCCACCCGGCACGCTTCCAGGATGTTGAGCGTGCCACTAACGTTGACCTCGCAATCCTTTCTCGGGTCGCGCAATGAGCCCGGCACACCGGTTTGCGCAGCGAGATGAATGACGCCGTCTTTGCCGCCAACGGCCCGCTCCACTGTCGTACGGTCAAGGATATCGCCCGGAATAAGTTCCACGGGCAACCCCTCGAGGAATTCGCGGCGCCCTGCCGAGAGATTGTCCAGCACGCTGACTTCGTAGCCGCGTTCCAGGAGCAGGCGCACGAGGTTCGCACCGATGAACCCCGCACCACCCGTTACGAGGAGACGCTTGCGATCCCCCCCGCCGTTGTTGCCGACTCGCTCTGTGTCACGCTGGCTGGTCATACTTTTATGCCCCAGCCCACATCAGCTTCATCTCTGCCGCTTCGTTCTCTTTGCCGTCCCACTTAACGCGCGGAAGAATGATGCCTCGCTTGATGCGCGATTCTTGCGCTTTGACGCGATGGAGAACGCTATCGATGAGTACGTCGGAGAGGAAATGGGGTTCCAGGCCAAGCGCCAGCAGTTTGGTGTGCGTCGGATTGTAATAGTGTTCGTCAAGTTCGACGCGCGGATTGGGCAGGGATTCGACCGTGGCGGAAATTCCCAATTGCTTCGCCTGCTGCACCACGAGTTCGGCAAGCTGTATCACACTGAACGTCTCCGTGAATTGGTTGAACACTCGATATTCCGCAGCTTTGGCCGGATTCACGATTGCCAACTCCACGCACCGAAGTGTGTCGCGGATGTTCAGGAAGCCGCGTTTCTGACCACCCTTTCCATACACGCTCATGGGAATGCCGGCGACGGCCTGCACGCAGAACCGGTTGAGCGCTGTGCCGAAGACCTCGTCATAATGGAAGCTGGTTTCAAGGCGCCGATCGAGTCCCGTTTCGTCAGTCTCGATGCCGTAAACGACGCCCTGGTGCAGATCCGTGGCCGCGAGTTTCCATACCTTGCAGGCGAAGCGTATGTTGTGGCTGTCGTGCACCTTCGAAAGGTGATAGAAGGAGCCTGGTTGACAGGGAAACGGAAGGGTATCATGCCTTCCCTTGTGCTCAATCTCGATGAATCCTTCTTCAATATCGATGTTCGGCGTCCCATACTCGCCCATCGTGCCAAGCTTGACCAAATGGCATTCGGGGACAACCGCTCTTATCGCCCAGAGGACGTTCAGCGTCCCAGTCACATTGTTCACTTGCGTGAACACCGCGCGATTGTGGTCGATCATCGAATAGGGAGCGGATGGCTGCTCGCCGTAGTGCACGATGGCATCCGGCTGGAATTTGCTCAAAACAGCCTCGACGACGCCATAGTTCCGGAGATCGCCAACGAACAGTTCCATTGCCTCGCCGCTGATCTCACGCCATGCCGCCACGCGATCATGCAGCGTACAGATAGGGAGCAGCGGTTCGACATTGAGTTCGGTCTCCCACCGGCGCTTTGCGAAATTGTCCATCACGGCGACCTTATGTCCGCGACGTGACAAGTGCATTGCTGTGGGCCAGCCTAGATACCCGTCAGCTCCCAAAATTAGAATGTTCATTACTCCTCCTGGTCCTGCAAGTTTGTTTAATCGCCGTACGGAAAAGCCAAATTTGTGGTCTAGCCGCGGGTCCGCTCGTTGATCGGGGGAATCGGTAGAAAGTTGCGTTTTTCGCGGAGTGTCTAGATCAGCGGCTCGAGACTGTCCGAGTTGACTTGCACAAGGATCGAGCGCTGGATCAGATGAATCGAAAGAACGACGCGCAAGTTGCGCTCGCGGCGCACGAGAATGCCTTCGTGTCCCGCGAGCGGACCGGCAGTGATGCGGACGCGTCGGCCTATGGTCAGAAACGGATGCGGCTCGACGCCCACGCCTTGGGCAAGCGCACACCGGAGGCTTTCGACTTCTTCATCATCCAATGCCGTGGGCGTGCCATTGAATCCGACAAGGTGCACGACACCCGGTATTCGCAGTACGTCCAGGCGGTTCAGGAGAGGAATACGCACAAACACATACCCCGGAAGCAGTGGCATCCTGACGCGCTTGGACCGATCTTTCCACTGACGAACAGATTCATATAACGGTAGGTAATGTTCCACCGCGCGCTCATCAAGCTGAAGCGCCACTTGTTTTTCGTGCTGCGCGCGCGTGTACGCCGCATACCATCGCGGCTCGGTATAGTCAGTGGGCAAATTCCACTGCTCCACCGGAGCACCGGCATGGGTTGATTGCGAGATCACCTTTTGCTCCTTCCATTTCTTTGACAGCTTCGCCCCGTCAGTTACAAGGGGATTTCTGACCTAACCCATTGTTTTTCAAATATTTACAACCATTTCTACTGCCATGACCCGGATTGTTCCTAGTCCTTCACATCTGGCGGAGCATCCGGTGAAGTCAGTCCCATTTCGTTCCTAATATCCTCGTCAAACGTCGGGTCACTCTTCCCACCCATGTAGCGCTCGCCAAACATCGCAAGCGGGTTCAGCCGCAATCTCCCGGAGAGGCTGAGACGTCACCGCCGCAGCGCCTTTCCGCGATTTGCTTCCGCGTTCGCCCACAATTCAAATCCCCTCCGCCCGCAAAACCGCCGGCAGCGTCTTTGCCAGGATTTCCGCATCCAGCCCGAGACTCCAGTTTTCGATATATTCCAGGTCCAATTTCATATTGGTCTCGAACGACGGATCACGTCGCGCGGTCACCTGCCACAGTCCGGTCATACCCGGCTTCACGTCCAGCCGCCGCAAGTGCTCCAGCGTGTATTGTTCGTAATCGTCCACCGGATGCGGCCGTGGCCCCACCAAGCTCATCTCTCCCTTCAGCACATTCACCAGTTGAGGCAATTCATCAAGGCTGAATTTCCTTAGCCACCGTCCGCAGCGCGTCACCCGTGGATCGTCTTCCATCTTGAAGAACGGTCCGTTGCGTTCATTCTCTTTTCGCAGCTGCTCTTTTTCCTTGTCCGCGGAGGCCACCATCGTCCGCAGCTTGTAACACGTGAACTTATTCCCTTTTTTGCCCACGCGCGGCGCGCCGTAAATCGCCGGACCTGCCGAATCCAGCCGGATCCAAATCCCCGCAACCACCAGCAGTGGCAACGCCAGCACCAATCCGGCCAACGACGCGAGGATGTCGATCACGCGCTTGATGGCAAGCCCAGTGGTTGGAATCGGCTCGCGGTGAAGCTCCAGAATCGGGAATCCGCCAATCATGTGCAGCGGTGCCCGCCACGCCAGCCCGTCATACAAATCCGGCAAGACGTGCAGATCCAGCCGCAGATCGCGCGCCTCCAAAAACAGTTGCTTGATCATCGGACCGTCCGCAGGGATGGTGACAAATACTTCATCCACAAATTGCGCCAGCGCGACTTTCCGCAGATCGCTCACGCCGCCCAGCACGCGTTTGTCCCCGTTCGGGTGAGGATCCAGGAAACCGCAAAAGTCATACCCTAAATGCCGGTTGTGCTGCAGCCAGCTGGCAAATGCCTGGCCCATTTCACCAGCACCGACAACGAGCGCTCGTGATTGCCCCTGGCCATTCTCCGCGCGATGCAAAACCAGCCGGCGCTTCGCGTACCGCCACCCGGAAAGCGCCACAATGTTGGCCGCGCCGGTAAGGACCACGACAAGTCTCGAAATTTCCCGATTGCCCGAGGAAAAAATGAACAGCACCAACAGCGCCGTGGCGATTCCGACCGCTTTCGCAACACGTGCCGACTCCACCAGCGTGGACACCTCGCGCGGGGTCCGATAAAGTCGTTGACTGACGCAACCCAGAAATATCAACGAGCAGTAGAGAATCAGGAAACTGGGATAAGCCTGCACCGAAATGTGGCCAATCACCTGCTTCGGCGCAACGACCGCGGTCAACATGTTGGTGAACCCGAAACGGATTCCAAAAATGATCAAGGCGTTGCCACACACCAACGCGATGTCGATGATCGCGTAAACGGATTGCCGGGCCAGTCCGCCCTGCGTCCGCCACTTGCGCGCATGGAAAACGGACCGCGCGTGCTCTTCAGTCCAACTGCGCGCGTGGAGCTCCTTCGGCGGCTCCCACTGAGCGGGAGGAGCGGCCGTGGCTTTTCTCGCGGCGGTTCCGTTCAGCGCTCCCATGTTTGTCCATTCTCCGTCATCAACGAGTTCCACTCCTCGCAGCCTGGCTGAGGTGATCTTCCGGCCCGGCTCGATTGGCAGATTTGTCTGGAGCGCCAACGCCGTCTCCATTCGAAGCCTCAGCCGCACCTTCCGCCGAGCCACGCGCCACAATTCCTTTCAACATGACGGCGGCTCCGGCCGTAGCCGTTACGCTCCTGGCTTTCAGTGTTAGCCGCACTTCTTCAGCTAACAGCTTTCTTGGGTCCTGTGGATCGATCGACGCGTATGTACGATTCGCGAAAATCCACACGCACGCGGCGAGGAAGAAAAGTGCGCCACCAAAAGCCGTGAACGCGCCACGCGGGGGGAACGACTTCTTGGTTGGCACAACGGCCGAGTCCAGAACCTTGACGCTGGGAATTTCTTTCGCTTCTTGTACCTTAGCCAGCTCGTACTGCTGGGTCAGAAGCTCGAAAACCGTTTCTTGAATCTTTGTCCGCCGGTACAAGTCGGCGTACGTCACGCCCAGCACCGGCAACTGGCGGATGGAAGGATAGAGAGAGGGATCGCTCTTCGGTGACAGGGCCCCAGCTGAGCCGGACTCGCCGCCGAGTTTCCCGAGTTGTGTGCGCAGTTCGGAAACGCGCGCCTTCAGCGCCTTCACGCGCACGTTCTGGTCCGTATAAATCGCTTCGAGCCCGTGGAGCTCTGATTCCGCGGCGATGAGTTGTCCCTGCAACGTTGCCGCGGCTTCAACCATCGCTTTGCCCTGCGCCGGGATATCGATCGCGGTATTTTTGCTGGCGAATTCACTGAATTTCATTGCGGAAGCATCCAGATCCTGCTTCACCGCTTGTAGTCGCTCTTCCAGAAAAATGCGTTCACGCCTCGCTGCGGAAGTGCTCACCTCTGCCACCAGGCGATCCAATTCCTTGACGTAGGCGGCGGCTAGATCCGCCGAGCGTTGCGGACTGTGATCCCATACAGAAACCGAGATAATGCCGCTCTTCCGGTCTTCGGAAACCCCGGTGTGTTTCGCTAAATCCAATCGAGCATCTTCCATCTTCGAATCGCCATACTCCTTTCGAAGATCAAACTGCTCAATAAGGCGATCCTGCACGGTCCGGCTGGAGAGAATTCCAACGAACAGAGCACCGGAATTCTTGGTACCCAGCAGATCTCCCGCAAGTCCCGCCAAACCAGATCCACTGCGGCCGGTCGCCGCCAAAAGCGCAGCCGCTCCGCCACCGGACTGGTTGTCGGGCGGCATCAATTGCGTCGTGGCCACGTAGCGAGAAGGAATCAGAAAGGCGACTCCAAGGCTCAAGACAAGTCCAATGACGGTCCATCGCAGCAGAAATCGCCGGCGCTCCCAAAGCAAGCGGACGTGAGCGGCAGTGCGTTCCTGGGCGGCGCGCATTTCTTCCGGAGTGGGGTCCGCAAACGCAACCATTTCGCCGTTGGCGAATTCGAGGTCGTTTTGTGTCCGCCGCTCGGTCATGGCGTTGGGCTCCCGTCCGATCTTCCAGTCAAAGTCGTGTCCCCCGGATGCTGCCCGCGCGAGAACAATTTGCCGGGCTGAAAAGTGATCCCGACCGACGAAGTCCAATTGGTTTGCGGCGTGGGTGCCAGGAGCGGGGCGGTCCATTGCTCGTGCTGGAGCAAAGCGCTCAGGTTCAGATTCCCGCGGACCCAGAGGTTCGCTTTTACAAATTCGTCGTGTAGCTTCACGCCGCCGGGTATGAAGTCACCATCAACCTGCTGGTGGCGGTATCCGAATTGGAGGCTGCTCTTCGGGCTGAACCAATAATTCATCCATGCCTGCTCGCCCGTGCCTTCACGTCCGATCCAACTGCCCATGATGATTTTGTTGTTGGTGTACGCGTCGTGGTAGAAAAGTTCCCAATAGGAAAATTGCCCGGCATGGCTTCGCGAGGTCGTGGTATCGGTGAAAATTCCTTCGACACGCAAATCCAGTTTCGGGATGCGTGGAAACTTCGCGAGATACAATCCCGCATCAATGGGCGCGCGGCGCGGCGCATCAATCGGGTTCGGATCGTCGCTGGTCATCGAGTCCGCGTAAAGGGTCAGCCAATTCCGGACAAAAGGCAGTTTGTAAGAGAAATCGAAGCCGCCGAGGCGATGGCCGGGATTGTCGTTGGGGCCGTAATTTACCGAGCTTGTATAGGACACGTAGCTGTGCCAGATAGCTCCCAGCGTCATGGCGCGCCCTTCACCGCCGAATTCCGTGGTTCGGCTGAATCCAAAATCAAGGTTCTTTGTTGGCTTAAAGGAGATTTTCTCCCCGTGGATAATCGGGTCCGATGGAAAATCGTTTCCGCGCATCCTTCCGACGAACAAATCAATTTTCATGGGGCCTATATAGCGGAATATCCAGGGAAGCGTGAATGCCCGCACGCGGCTGAGACGGAACATGTAGATCGGCTCCGCGTTGTTGCTGAACAGAAAAGAGCTTCCGGAGTCGGGCGACCACCACAGGTCCTGCTTGCCGAAAGAAAAGTTCCAGCTCTCGAGATTTGTGCTGAGGTAGGCGTTTTGAATCGTAAACCGGTCTACGCCTGCGACCGGAGTCGCGGGCTGCAAAGGATTCTGGTCCACGTTTGCGATGACCTGACGCACGGCCAGCGGATACGCGGGCGCGCCGGGGGCATGCTGGACTTCACCGCTGAAGTAAATTGCGAACCGATCGGAGGTGGCATAACTTGAAAAGCCAGTGATGCTATTGAAGCCCTCCTGATACGGCCGGCCTTCGTCGTTATAAATCGTCTGCCCGAAGTGATAGCTGTCGGCGAGAGGGGGCCCGCTGATTCCAGTCACACGGGTGTATACCGATTCCAGGCGCGTAGACTGGTTTTCACCGGTTTCCATGGCGTGGAGTTCACCGGCAAATTCGGTGCGCAACGCCGAAACAATACCCGCCATCTCCTCTCCGTGCGGAGAGCTCTCGTCTATTTTGCCAGCGGCTTCATTCATCAACTGGACGCACTCAAGGCGCGTCCACGGACGCACATTCAAGAATTCAGACTGGACCAACCCTTGCGCGGCAAGGCGCTCGATCGCCGTGTAAACCCAGGAATCGAGGGGCACGTTCGGTGAACCCATGCTTTCTGGTTCGGGCTTCCAGTGCCGGCGCATGAACTCCGAAGCCGAGAGCCAGGATTCGCCGCCCAATTCGGGATCGTGGTGGCGGCTATAAACGCTCTGGGCAACCATGTTGCCGAGCATGCTTCCGATGAACACGTCTGAGGGGAAATGCTGGCGCGCGCGCACCCGCGAGTAGTCCACCAAGCCGGCCAAGGCGTAGACCGCAATCCTGGTGAGCGGCCCCGGGTATTCATGGGCGATCACACCGGCAGCGGCGAATGCAGCCGAAGCGTGTTCCGAAGGAAAGGAAACGCCACCGTTGAAGAAGGGGCCGCTCCCATTCCCCTCGTTGGGCCGTTGGCGGCCCAGCGAATATTTCATCCCCTCGGTGATTGCCAGGCTGTTGAGGACCGCTTCGCCGGCCAGGAACCCGGTTTCGCGCCAGTGATCGTTGTGTTTCGGGTAACTCAACATCCACATGCCTGCGGCTCCGCCCAGCATGGCGGCGATCCCGGCGTTCGAGATGTTGTCGTAACGGCTCACAGTGCTTGGAACGTGCGAGATGTGGGCGCTTGCATCCTTGTCCGTGAGAAACAGAGTCGACGCAACGCCGCCGTACGGAATGATCCATCCCAAATCGGTGAACCGGAGCTTGGCGGGGCTGATCCAGATTTCCTTCTGATCCAGAAGGAATCTCTCCCCGAGTCCTCGAAAATTATGCGAGAGCCGCACGGAAGTGTCGTTGTCCGCCTCTTCAGCGGCCAGTGATGGTTTGGGTTTTGGCTCCGGCTGCATCTCTTTGCTCTTTTTGGCTTGCGCCGCGGGCTCGGGATTGTCGGGCGCTTGCGGAAAGGCCATCACCGCACTCGCCGCGAACAAGTCCATCGCCAGCATTGCAACCAAAATTGTGTTTCTCCGTATCATCATCTTTGGCTCATCTACGGATGGATGTACGCCGCTGTGAGAGCAATCGACGACGCCAACTGAGCCGTCTGCATAATCAATTGCCAGTTCACGCCGCCAATCTTGGGCGTTTTCTCAGGCACGACCACCGCGTCACCCGGGCGAAGCGTGGTGTTCAACGGATCGCCCGAGAACCAACCCCCGCCATTGTTTTTCGCGGAAAGAACGGAACCGTCGGCGCGGATCACGAACACGGCCTTCTTGTCGGCAATCGGAGTCAGTCCGCCGGCCTGGCTCAGATACCACTTCGCCGACCGCCCCGATTGCGCGCTGATTGCCGTGGGGTTGAACACCTGTCCATTCACCGTCACGACGTTGGCTTTCTTTGGAATCACCACCATGTCGCCGTCACGCAAGGCCACGTCCGTCGGCGATCCCTTCCACTTGCTGATGTCGGACTGGATGTGAATTACAACCCGGCCGATGGGAGGATTTGTGGAAAGCTGAGTGATGGTCGAATCGGTTTGCGCGATTGCGTTAAGCTTCGCGTTCTTCTCATCCGTCGTTCCGTCCGGCAGGGCTTTGAGTTGCGCTCGCTCCGCTTTCATTCGATTGATGAGTTCCGTTTGGTTCCTGGCTTCCATCTCACGAACTTCGCGGCGCATCAGCACGGCGCCATAGGGATATGCCTGACTTGAGTATCCCCCGGCCCGTTCAAGCACCGAACTCAGGCGTTCACCGGGACGAATGCCGTAGGTCGAGGGATGCATGACCTCGCCGTTGACTTTGACCGAGGCGCCGATGTCGCTCCAGCCGGGAACCTGACGAATCGCCAGCACGTCTCCGCTGTGCAGAGGCAAATCCTCGCTGGCATTTCCGTTGCTAAGCGAGGCGAGCGAGATTTGCAGATGTTGCGAGGAGCCGCCGGACGCCGCGTACCGCGTTAAGTCGGCCGTGCTTGTATCCGCGCTGCGTTTCAGGCCGCCGGCGGCACGAATCAGATCCTCGGCGCGCATATTTTCCGTATACGGATAGCGGCCTGGTTTTGCCACGTCGCCGGTAATTTCTATCGTGCTGGGCTCCACGCGGGAGGTGTTCTTGTGGATCAGGAGCCGGTCACGCGGCTGGAGCAAAATGTTGTCTGCGGCGTTTCCGTTCAGCGCGGACCCCAGGTTCACACTGAAGACTTTGGAACTTCCATCCGGGTTGATACGGAAGAGTTGAGCGGTATCGAGCGCCGCATCAGGTTTAAGTCCTCCGGCGAGAAAAACGGCATCCCGCAGTGAAGCCTGCCCCGATGTTCTGTAGTTGCCCGGGGAGCGCACTTCTCCAACGACAAAGACAGTGGGCGCCGCTTCAAAATCGAAGCGGCTGAAAATCCGGACTGTATCCAGCGGCTGCAGCTGTGGAGCCGCGGCCGGATCGGCCATCGCCGCGGCCAAGTCAAAACTGACTACGGTGGGGTGAAAATCCGGTGGATTCAGCCGGATGATTTCTCCGTAGTGCGCCGCCGGTTCCGGAAGAATGTCTTTGTAGGAAGCGAGAAGATCGGTGAGCTTCATCGGTTGGTGATAAGAGTACCGGCCGGGCCGCTGTACGTGCCCCTGGAGATAGATCGTGTCCTGGTTGTATTGCGCGATCGGGAAAATATGAATGTCATCGCCGTCTTGCACTTTGAACGACGCAAGCTGTTCTGACGCGGAATTGTCCGGAGATAAATCGAGACTGAGCATGGTGCGCTTTTCGTGCGCCTCCAGGCGTTGCACCTCAACGTGCCGCAATGCGGCCGCGGGCAGGATGCCGCCTGCGAGTTCGAGTGCATCCTCAACGGTTTCCTCGCCGTTCAGTTCGTAAATCGCGGGCCGCCGCACCATTCCGGTCACCGTCACTTGCGGGCCGACCGGCGGTACCATCAACGTGTCGCCATTCTCGAGTCGCCTTGCATCTGCGGAAACACCGTGCAAAAGCAAGTCGTATGCGTCGATCTCCTCAAGCTCCTGCTTTCCTCGCATGTGTTTCAGCGAGCGCAACGATCCCCGCGGAGTCACTCCTCCCGCTCCGACAAGCGCATTCAGAGCGGTCGAGAGCGAACTGATGTCATACGCGCCGGGTTCTTCCACTTCACCGACCACATATATGCGAATCGTGCGCAGCCGAGAAACCGAGACATCCGTCGACGTGTCGCGGTACTGCGCCCCGATTGCTCTCTGCACCGCTTGCTGGACTTCGCCGAGCGATCTGCCGCTAACCAGCACCGGCCCGGCCTCGGGAAGCGTCACTCTTCCCTGCCGATCCACGACGCGCACCAGCTTTGTCGAAATGGCGCCCCAAAGGTCGATCGTCAAACTGTCGCCGGGGCCCACCACATAATCGGGACCGACGGGCAGATCCATGGGAATGCTGCGCGGGTCGCGGAGGCCATCGCGGAAAACTTCGGTGCCGAATCTCTGCGGTGGACGGTCCGTCGCGGGAGCCTGCACATAGAGGTCGTATAACGAAGGAATGTCCGCATAGGGATTGGGTCGCCGGACAGGCATGCCGCCTGGCACGGTCCGATCTGTCGCCAGTCGCGATTTGCGGCGAGAATAGGAGTCTCCCATCAAGTCGGACTTGGCGCTCGCCGAGGCGGTTATTTGGTCGCCGGAGCTCCCGGTTCCTGGATTTGGAGCCGTGCCACCGCGAGCCTGATCCAGCAGCGCGCTGCTCAACGGATCGGACGGTGCAATCGCACCCGACCTCGGATCACCCGGCTGTTTCACGGGTCCGGATATATTCAGAAACAAATCATTGCCGTCGGGGGATTGGCCGTACGCAGACGTATCTTCATTGCCGCGCGCCTGCATAATTCGCGGAGAAGACGGCAGCGGCTGCCCCTCATTCGGATAGTTGGGCGAAGGTTCCCTCTGCGGAGCATTTTCCTCGGGAGTTGCGGTCGTGCCACGCGGACGCGTGGGCCCTTCCTGGGCGCAATCGCGGGTTTCGTTCAGTTCGCAAGGTACGGATTTGGCTTCACGAGTCTCCGCCTTCGGCGGCTTGATGGACTCCGTGTCCTCCTGCGCCTCGATTTGCACCAGCCGCCTTACCCTCTCCTTGATAAGAAGCTCCTGCTCCTTCCCCATCTCGGAGTCAGGATTGAAATTTGGGCGCAGGTAACCATAGCGTTGAACGAGCCTCGTCGCGACGGACCGAAATACCACGTCGCTGCTCAGGCGGTCGAACACGGCGTTGTCGGTCAGGTCTTCTTCGTTGACCACCTGCCCGTTATCGCTTGCTTCCCGGGCAATCCAACGCTTTAGCTCGACGAGCAAGCCTGGGTCCTTGATCAATACTTCTTTGATCTGGGCCGGCGCTGCGGCAACGAAATTTAAGTTTTCTTTTTCAAGTTCGGAGAGCCCAGGCTGCTGGCGCTGGGTAACCGGTTCATTTTCGGAATTTCGTTTCTGAACGGACTGCTGTGCATTCAAAGGGAGGGAAAAGGTGGAAGCCAAGACTACAGCGCTAATCCTCAATCCGAAGCGCAGAACCTTGAATCTCCAAGTTGTCCAAGCTGTGCTTACCGGCGTCATAAAGTTGCGCTCCTGTTTCATCCCGATACAGCGTCCTGACCTTCCGCCATGTGTCTGACAGCAGTGAGCAACCCTTCCTCGGAAGATTCGATATCCCCCGAATGAATGTCCACGGAAGCCCAATAACAAACTGTGTGATTCTCATGGGGGGCAACAGCGATGATGCGGAGTTCCGGAAAATGGCGAAAGAGTGTGTCGCAAATGTCGGGGCGTTTCCCGTGCTCTTCCGCCGTAACGACCAGGAGGTCCGGCGACGACTTTTGGACGTGGTCCTGAATGGCGGCTTCATCCTCCACCTCGCCAACAATCTCAATCCAAGGCTGTTCGGCGAGTGTCTCCAGAAGCAGCTCGCGCATTAGCTTGGGTTTGTTCGCGACCAAGATCCGAAACGTTCTAACCATTTTGTCCTCTCACGGACCAGTCTTGGCGAATAAGTATCAAATGAATGTTGAAGTTGAATAGGTTCAATGAGGAATCAAAAAAGAATCACGGAGAAATCAGAACTGGATGGAGCCGGGCGGCGCCGAACAACGCCGGGAATGGACTAAGAGCAGCTAGTGTTCCGCCGACCCGAAGTACCAACAAAGAACTAGCGGTGCTCAGCCTCGAAGCACCAAAAAAGTGCCAACCCTTGCTATTTAAACAAATCGTTACAAATTCACCCCGAGGAATCCAATTGCGGCCAATCGTCGTCCAACTTACATCATCCAGCCGGCTTTCGGCGCGCCTGCCCAGGGATCATTGGAGGTATGTAATACAGTAAGTATTGACACATCAACTTTATAACACTACAGTGGCGTGGCCGACTGGTTACCACAGCCATCAAAGCTACGGAATTGACTAGCGGGTGGGGCCATTTTGAAATGGGGGAATGGTCGTATGGTCTGTCCCAACAGTTCCGCCAAATCTATTGAAGTAAATGTATTCCTTGCCACAGAAAACCGCTTGCTCCGCGATACCTTGGCGCGCCTGCTCCGAAAACAGTCCGGAATCCGCGTGGTTGGAGTGGTCGCCACTTCGGAAAACCTCTCCCAGCAGGTTCAGGAGTCTGCCTGTGGCATGGTGCTTACGGATTTTGCACCTGGTTCCGGCAGCTTTTTGAAGCTGTGCGATTTGGAACGGATAAACTCGGATCTCAAAATCATCCTTATTGGCATGGAGGACGATCCCGACATCTTCATGCAGGCGATACGTATGGGAGCCAGAGGCTATGTCCTGAAAGATGCCTCCGCACTGGAAATTGTGGCCGCCATACGGCATGTTGGCCGCAGCGAGGCCATTTGCCCGCCCAGTCTTTGTATGGTGTTGATCGAATATGTTTGGCGCCAGGAACGAGCGAATCCGGAGTCCTCTTATTCGACGGGAGCAACCGCTGGCCGGTTGACGCACCGGCAAGTTCAACTGATGAACCTGGTTGCCAATGGCCTGTCGAACAAGGAAATTGCGGCAAGCTTGAACCTATCCCAGTACACCGTGAAGAATCACCTCCGCCGAGTCATGCGGCAGGTTGAAGCGCGAAACCGATACGACGCCGTGGCTGCGATCAGGGCCAGTGGTCTAATAGCGGAAAAAAGAAGTGCCCACGTCAGCGATTAATCCCCGAGCAAGAAACCAGATGCATCAAGCCCCTGTTCAGCGCATAACAAATCAAAGCCTTTGACACGAGATAAACGCACGGCGTTTTGGGACTGAGACTGCCTGCTTTGCCTATAAGAAGTCGGGTTTGGGTGAGCCGTTGCTGCTGGGAGTTAACGCAGGAAGAATTTGGTGAACCGGGGAGGACTCGAACCTCCAACCCGTTGATTAAGAGTCAACTGCTCTACCATTGAGCTACCGGTCCACGGGGAAACTATTATTTTACACAGTCTGAAAATTGTTGTCGACTCTGACCTGCGTGAAATCGGTTGAAAAAATGATTTCGAGGCTGGTGCGGCCGTCACTGCTTAGTGGGCCGAATCCCGCCACTTGGTGCGCAGAACCTCCACGAGGTCCCTGGCGACCTGCTTGGCTTTGGCAAGGTCGTTAGGATCGAACGAGATGGCGGAGACGCGCGGGTGGCCGCCGCCGCCGTATTTTTCGGCCAGGGTGGCCAGGTTCTGGTCGGCGTTGGCCTGGTTCCAGGGATTTGTGCCGAGGGAAACCTTGGCGCGGACGGGCGAAGCACTGACGCTGACCGAATAGACGCTTTCCGGGTGCAGAAGATAGGGAATGAACTTGTTGTAGCCTTCGAGGTCCAGGTCGCTGACGTCGAAGAACACGACGCCATCCTTGGATTCGCAGCGTTCGCGGAGGATTTCGATGGACTTGCGGTGGCGTTCGAGGAGCGGCCCAAGGTATTTCGTCACCACAGGAAGCTTGACCATTTCGGCGAGCGGACGATAGGCGAGTTCGGCGATCAATTGCGCGGGCACGCCGTTGTCGGGCGCGGCTTCGATGACCAGGGCGAGTTGCGGCGCGGGTTCGGTGAGTTGCGTGGCGGATTCGGCGGTGGGAAATTGCGCGCCGTCGATGATGTCTCCCCAGTGGATCAGGTCGGCCAGTGGCTTGGTGTTGAACCCGAATTTTTCCTTCGCGACGGTGGCGATCAATTTGGTGCAGGACTTATATTCCGGGTCGTAGTACATGTGCGGACCGGGAAAGCGCTTGAAATACTCGGCGTCGGCGGGAGTGAGGAAGGCACTCTGGTGATGGTCGAACCACCAGGTGACTTTGGGCGAATTGGAATATTTGAAGTCGACGATGGCGTTTTCGTCGCCGTCAAACAACCCCTCTTCCCAGGGATGTTTGGCCTTGTGGGTCATGCCGCTGAACTGGAATTCGGCCTTGGGATCGAAACGTTCCCGGTAAAAGCGGTAAAAAAGCGCCGCGGAAGCAGTGCCATCGAAACAGCGATCATGGAAACAGAGTCGGACCTTGGTCATAGAGAACGGGTGTGCCCCGCGTCTGCCCGGGCTAGGGCGCAGAGGGGAGCAAAGCTCTAAACGATGGACGGGTTGCGAAAGAAAGTCAAGCGCAAAGCAAGGTGATTAGGATATTTAACGCGGAGATTCTAACGGCGCGCGGCGAAGGAACGGTCTCTGCCCATGCTGGGGCGCAGCATGAATTTCAACTGAAAAAAAGGCGCGGCCGATAATACCGTCTGCAGATCCACGTCGTCCATGTAGCGGCGGCGAGGAATGCGGCGGGCGAGCAATGCAAATTCCAGCGGCTCGCGACGGAACGGATAGGGGTCCAGAGTGAATTCGTTGCCACCTGCGGAGCGGAGTTCCCAATCGGTATCTTCGCCGTTGTCGTCCATCGGGACGCCTTCAATCGTGGTGTCGTGGTCGGCTCCGAGGCAGAAATAAAGAGAGAGACGGTCGAGCACGGCGAGCCGTTGGATGTTCGCGGTGATTAATTTTTCGTCGGTGAATGCCTTGGTGGCCGGATCGTTGCGCAGATCGACTTTCAGGCGCAATTGTTGCAGGCGCAGACGCTGCACAAAATCGTTGGCGTGATGTTGTTCCTGCGCCTTGACGTACTTGGCGGAGTAGCCCGGCATGGTGGCCTTGGCGCGGTCATACAGCGCCATGCAATGGCTGGCGACCAGCAAGCCGGCGTACAAATCCGATTTCACTACCCGGTCGATTCCCCGCTGATAGAGCGCGACGTGTTCGTCGGTAGGAACGCTCATGAAAGTGTACGGCGCGAAGGACTTGGGGTCCACGCCCGGCGCCATTTCCCACTCCTGCCAGCCGTTGTCGTGTTCGGCGGCGGCGAGACAAAACGAGGAAAACGGTTCGGGGCGGGGAAAGGAGTCGTTCCCCCACTCGCGCGCAAAAAAGCCGCTCAAGATGGCGTGGTCCGTTTGCCGGATCACCAACATCGGGTCGTTCGTTTGCTGAATAATCATGGAGCTGGTTCACCGACCTGAAACGCCGCGGGGAGCACTATTATGCTCCAGTCCGGGAAGGGTTTCCAGCACAACCCCAGGCCCGGCTATGGCCAAAAAGCGGGCAGACCAAGTATCATTTGTTTGTATTCGGCAGACGCGGGAGTGGCGGAACTGGCAGACGCAGTAGCCTTAGGAGCTACCGGACGCAAGTCCTTGGAGGTTCAAATCCTCTCTCCCGCACCAAGTCTTCCATTGGAGGATCTGCCGCTGGGCAGATCCCATGGGCTCTCCACTTTTCCGCTGATTTCTCCCCGCGAATTCCCCTATCTTCTGCAAAGCGCACCAGCGCCTAATTCGAACTCCCGGTGGCCTTCGCTAAGGCCTTCCCTGACAGCTCTGGAATATTTGCCTGCCGCACCAGATCCGCAAACTCGGGGCGGGATCGGAGAGCATCAAATGCCGGCTCGATCCGCAGGTAAACCATCCAGGCGCTCCGCTGAGCTGCGGCTTCGTGCAAAGCGCGCAATGCTTCGGGAGATTTCCCCAGAAGAGCAAGATATCTTGCGCGCTCGTAAGGGGTCAGCGCTCCTGCCTCGGTGTAGCCCTGTACCGCTGCCTGGTAGCGAGAAGCGGGTTTTGCGGCTTCTACACGCTGCAGAAGTTGTTTGTGGCCGAAGAGGCGCATGAGATTTTCCAGTTCCGAGGTCGCCTGCTCGGTCTTGCCTTCGAGGGCGTAGGTGATCCAAAGTTTTTGTCTGGCGGGCAGAAAACCAGGGTCCAGTTTCAATACTTCCAGATACGCCTCTTCGGCTTTTGCGTAGTCGCGCTGAAAATAATGGAACCAGCCGATGTTGGTGCGGATGATCATGGAGAGCGGATCGAGCGCCAGGGCTTTGCGCATGTGCTGGTCTGCGCCGGCAAAGTCCCCGCGGCAGGCGAGTAACACAGCGTAGATGTGTTGCGTGTGAGCGTTGTTGGGATTCAGCGCCAGGGATTTCTGGAATTCAGATTCGGCGCTTTTCCAGTCCCAGCTGTATTTCCACAGCGCGAAGGCCAGCGCGGAGTGCGCATTGGCGAGAGTTGGATCCAGTTCCAGGGCGCGGCGAGCCGCGGCCTCGGAGCTGGGCCCCGCCTGGCTGCCAGGGATCTCGTCGTAATCGCCGAGCAGATTGTAGGCAATTGCTTTGCCCGCGTAGGCCGCGGCAAATTTGGGATCGAGGGTGATGGCCTCGTTGAACTGTTCCAGACTTTTCTGCAGCTCGTTATTCGTGCGGTGGTTGTTCAGGTCGTGCATGCCGTTGAGATAGGCTTCGTAGGCTTGAACGTTTACCGGATGAGGTTCTTCCCGCCGCTGCAAGAACGCGGGCTTCAGGGCAACTTCGATCCTACGCGAGACGGACTGCGCCAAATCGTCTTCCAGGGAAAGGATGTCCCCGGTGTCGCGTTCGAAAGACTGCGCCCAGAGGTTGCGGTCGTCGCCGGTGGAAATCAGCCTCGCGTTGACCCGCACGCGGTCGCCGGAGCGCGCGACGGTGCCTTCCACCACGGCGTCGACGCCAAGCTCCTGGCCAATTTTCACCAGCGGTTTGTAGTCCTTCTTGTAATGGTTTGCCGAAGAGCGGGAAATCACCTTGACGGCGCCGATCTGAGCAAGGTCAGTTGTGACCGCATCGGTTAAGCCTTCGGCAAAGTAATCCTGACTGGAATCACCGGATAGATTTTCGAACGGAAGGACGGCGATGGAATGGATTTGCGCATCGGCGCCGGCCCGCTTCAGAAACGCGGTTATCGAGAGCAAGCCGACAATCATAATCACCGCCAACAAGCCAATCGCACCCGATTTCCGATACCTGTGCCAGCCCGCCGTGCTGCTCGAGACGGCTGTAACATGCACCAGCGTTTCCGCGGTCAACCAGCTGGGCTCGGCGGCCGTTTCTCTTTCTCCGGGCCGCTGCTCTAGAGTTTCGAACTTAACGGGAGCGATAAAGCGGTATCCACGGCGAGGGATCGTTTCAATGTATAGAGGCTTTGCCGCGTCGTCGCTGAGCGCTTCACGGAGTTTCTTAACGGTTGAGTTCAGGCTGTCGTCTACTTCTTCAGAGGCGTGGCCCGGCCAGAGCTTTTCCTGCAACTGCTGGCGGCTAACCAGTTGGCCCGGACGTTCAACCAGGAACCAGAGAACGCGAACGGGCTGGCTTTGGACGTGGAGGCGGATTCCATGCTTGTGGATTTCGCAGGTTTCGAAATCGACCCGGAAAGGGCCAAAAGAACAAGCGGGATGGGGGTTTGACAAACTCGTCATCCTGATCCCGAGCCTCCGTCAGTGGAACGATTGGACCGGATGCTAGCATGAAGCTAAGCCATCAACAATTGAGATTTACGGTTTGAGAGTCGCGCATTCGGCTTAAATGATACTCCCCACGCACCTTAGGTTTGGCTTTGTGGCGCTCAGAGTTGTGCAATGTCTTGCACAATTCGGGAATTCGGACATCAAACCTCCTTCTAAATTGCACACTTTTGCGGGTCAGATTCAGGTCAGAACAAGATTGGCTGGTTTATTAACCCAAGCATTCTGAAGGTGGGGCCCAGTGACATTTCGCTCGCATTTGGTAAGCCTTTGTTTCTCATTAACTTGGCAATACCCGTGCAACATTCAGTTCAAATGGGCATCGGGCCCAGAACTCTTCGTCTGGCAACTTAGGAGGATGACATGGTACGAGCATTTCCCAGAGTGGCGGTGTGGCTGGCGGTGCTGCTTCTAGCAGGAGCAGGCGCAGCAATGGCCGATAGCACCACCCTTACTTTCGTTGACAGCAACACTGTCTCGGGTACATTCAAATACGACGTAACCACCAACACCTTGGTCTCCTGGGACTTTACAAGTTCGGCGTTTGGTGGAACCACGTTCGACAGCAGCACGGCGAACGGCCAGTGTTTTGGCGTTCCCTGCGGCTCCGTGCAAAATAACCAAGACGGGGACGTGGTGTTCGGGTTCGATGCGTTTCAGCCAAACGTTAATGGCGGAACAAGCCAGGAATTGGATATCGTCATAGCATGCGGTGGCGCGGCGAACTGTGTTCAGAATATTCTCTTGCCTCTGGTTGGCAATGGTGTGGGCAACTCCTTCGCCATTACCTCCGGACCCGCGACCTGTCCAGATCCGAACAGCGCCGCTACCGGCCTTTGCGTTGAATCCGGCCAAAACAAAGATATTTTTAACTGCCTGACCAACTGCATCCTGGCGCTGGCGGGGAACAACTATATTACGATCACAGATCCGCCCAGCCCTGGCGATGTGATTGTTGACATGACCCTCTCCAACGTCCCAGTCGGCACAGTGTTGACCGGCGGCGGCGGCAATAACAACGTGCCCGAACCGAGCACACTGCTTCTGAGTGCGTTGGGTCTTGGCGGTTTGGCGCTGAAACGCTTTTACTCCTGAGCGCTGCTGAACCTATAACTCTCCCAGGTCGAGGACGATGAATGCTGGCACCTGTTGGCCCCTCAACAGGTGCCAGTGTCTATTTCGCGCTTCATTTTTTCGACCCGGGATTCCTTGCGCCTTTCCGGCGTTTGCATAACAATGATGCCTAATTGTTCCTGACCTGATCATTGGGAGTCATTCGTTATGCACGAGCGCAGCGTTCGCGATCTCCTGAATCTTTACAACCCCGCCAACCCGCTGGAAAAAGCGTGGACCATTCCCGCTCCCTGGTATTTTGATGAACGCCTGGCCCGGCTGGAGCGCGAAAGCGTGTTCGCGGCCAACTGGCAGATGGCCGGGCATCTTGGCCAGGTGAAAGAGCCGGGGCAGTTTTTCACTATCGACATCAACAACGAACCGCTGGTGGTCGTTCGCAGCGACGACGGAAAGTTGCGCGCGTTTTATAACGTGTGCCGCCATCATGCCGCGGCCGTGGTGCCCGAGGCGGCAGGTTGCGCGAAGAATTTCCGGTGCCCGTACCACGGCTGGACGTACGGCAACGACGGGGCGCTGAAGGGCATGGTCGAATTCGAAGGCGTGTGCAATTTCGAACGCGCCGACAACGGCCTGGTGCCCGTGCGCGTGGATACCTGGGAGAATTTCATCTTCGTCAATCTGGACGGGCGCGCGTCTTCGTTGCGCGAGTTTCTGGGCAAAGTTCCGGAACTTGTGGCGCCGCTGAAGATTACGGAGACGCTGAAATATTTCGACCGGCGCATCTACACGTTGAATTGCAATTGGAAGGTATACGTCGACAACTATCTCGACGGCGGGTACCACGTGCCGCACGCGCACAAAGGGCTGAGCAGCGTGGTGGAGTACACCAAATACACCATCGAGAATTACGAGCGGGCGTGCCTGCAGTCCAGTCCGTTGGATAGTTCGGGCACGCTGGAGACTGCGATCAGCTCCACGCGGCAAGGCACGGCCTTTTATCTGTGGGTGTATCCGAACTTCATGCTGAATGCTTACTCCGGCGTGATGGACACGAACCTGGTGCTGCCCCTCGGAGTCGGCAAATGCGCGGTGATCTTCGACTACTACTTTGCTGACACCAGCGCCGCGGCCGCGAAACATCACCAGGAAAGTATTGCGGTCAGCGAAAAAGTTCAGGATGAAGACATGGCGATTTGCGATTCGGTGCAGCGGGGCCTGTCTTCTCGCGCGTATGTCGCGGGAAGGCTATCGCTTCGAAGAGAAGCCGGAGAGCACCTGTTCCACCGCCTCCTGCACGCGGACATGACGAATGCCCTGGTCCGGCCGATGGCGGCCGATTGAGCCTGACGGTAAAAAACAAAACCCTGCCGGAGAATCTCCAGCAGGGTTTGCCTCGGGATGAATTCCCGCTTATTTCTTGCGCGACGCGAAAATCGTCCGGAAAGCGTTAGAGCTTCTCGAAGAAGTGCGCGACTTTCTTGCCGGCGCTTTCCGTGTAATAGACGGTCACTTTAGCGCCCTTCTCGGTTCCCTTCGCGGTGTCAACGGCAGCGACTTTGGTTCCGTGGCCGGCCACTTCAAACGTGTGCTCGGTGCCATCGGCGGCTTTCACGGTGATCGTCTTGCCGTCTTCACCAACCTTGGTTACCGTGCCTTCCACGGACTTGTAGCCGTCCTTGCCGACCTTGTCGACTTCCACAGCGGTCTTGTCCGTCCCTTTCACGGTGTAGCGCGCAACGACTTCGGAACCTTCTTTTACGCCATGGAAGGTATCCTTTGCGCCTGTTTCAACGGCTTCTCCCCCGCGTACGGTGGTCTTGTCCACGAAATGGATGGTGTGCTCGGTGCCGTCCTTGGTTTTCACCACGATTGTTTTGGCGGCGGCGTCTACTTTGGTAACAACCCCGTGAACCGCGCTCACGGCATCATCCGCGGCCACCACCATCACGGCAAAAAATGCGGCCAATACTGCGATCGAAAGCAATTTCTTCATTACTGCGGACCTCCTGTTAGTCCTTGAACTGACCTGTAGTTGAATAGGGATCGCGAAATTGTCCCCTAAAGAGGTTAGCGTAAGCTCGCGGAGAAAACTACCGGCAAGCGCCTTACACCGCCCACTGTCCGTCGCTGGTTCGAACGAGGATTTCATCGGACAACAGGACCCACCCGGGACACCAGGAATTGGATGAGCGCAGAGGGTGAATAGATGCAAAGGCCGGAAACGCCCGAGGATCCAGCGTCAACTTTCCCGCTCCGGCGAATCTGCTCTCCCGAGGCTTCCCACCGGTGGAGTTCACTTAACCACTGCGCCGCAGAGCGACGGCATTCCTGTGGAAGAATCGCGTGCCCCAGTCTATCCTCAATTATTTCCAACACGGCGCAATAACGGAGGGGATACGTGGGAATTCCGAAGAGAATGCGGCATTGGTTGAGCAAGGGATTGGCGTCCGCCGTCGTGAGTGTGTTGCTGACCTCCGCCGGTGGCGCTCAGTCCACGCAGGCGGGCGGAACCCCACAGCAGGACTGGGCCCAGGAGTTCGAAGCCAAATATCCGGGATTGCTGGCCGAATTCGGCCAATTGTTCAAAAAGCTGCAGCGCGACGTGCAGCTTCCCGCGACACGGCGGGAAAGCAGGCTGCTGCCGCTGCTGCCGGAAACGACGATGTCCTACGGCGCGTTCCCGAACTATGGTGATGCCGCGAGCCAGGCGCTTGCCGTTTTCCGGGAGGAGTTAAAGGAGAGTTCCGTACTCCGCGAATGGTGGCAGCACGGCCAGGCAGCCACGGTGGGGCCCAAGATTGAGGATTCGCTGGCAAAGTTTTCGCAACTGAACCAGTACCTGGGCGAGGAAATTGCGGTTTCGGGAACGATGGAAGGCAAAGAACCGAATCTGCTGATCCTGGTGGAAATCCGCAAGCCAGGATTGCAGAAATATCTGCAGCAGATGATTGCGGAGTTGGCCGGCAAATCGAAATCGGGTGTCTATGTATTGGATCCGCAACAACTGGCTGCAGCGGAAACCAAGCCCGCGGCCGGCGACCTGCTGATCCTGGTGCGCCCCGATTTTGTGGTGGCAGCGCTTAACTTGGCGACGCTTCGCAAATTCAATTCGCGTCTGGACCAGGGGAGCCGGGGATTCGTGGCGACTCCATTTGGGCACAAGGTTGATCAGGCGTATACCGGCGGAGTGACGATGTTGGCAGCCGCCGATCTTCAGAAAATTCTAAGTAAGGTTGCTCAGACACCTAACTCGGATCAGATGACGTTGCAGCGCAGCGGCTTCAGCGACATGAAATTTCTCGTTTGGGATCACACCCGGTTAAACGGCCAGACCGTCAGCGAAGCGGAATTGAGTTTCACCGGACCGCGGCGGGCGGCGGCCGCGTGGCTGGCAAAACCGGCACCCCTGGGAAGTTTGGATTTTGTGTCACCAAAAGCAATTGTTGCGGTGACCGTGGTGCTGACGAACCCTGCACGGATGTTCGACGATTACAAAGAGATTACCGGCACGGCAAGCGCAGGCATATTTGCCAATCTCGCCCAGATGGAACAGGTAATGAAACTCAGCCTGCGGGACGACTTGTTGGGATGCCTGGCGGGTGAGGTTACGCTGGAACTCGACAGCGTCACTCCGCCGAAGCCCGAGTGGAGGGCAATCCTCAAAGCCAGCGATCCAAAACACCTGCAGCAGACATTGAGCTCCCTGCTGAAGACGGCGCAGTTCCGCGCGGAGGAGTTCGAAGAAGAGGGAACGACCATTTCAACGGTGGAGATTCCTAACGGGCAGACCCGGCTAAAAATCGGCTACGCGATTGTGGATGGCTATTGGATCCTCGGCTCCAGCCGGGAGGCGGTGGCGAACGCGATTCACCTGCATGTCTCCGGCGGTTCGCTTGGAAGGTCCAAGAAGTTTCTTGCGGCTCTGCCGCCGAACCACACGGCGGAAGCTTCCGCGCTTTTTTACCAGGACCCGATCGCGATGGCTTCGCTACAACTCCGCGGCTTTTCGCCAGAGATGGCGAAATCCCTTGCGGAAGCGGGCAGTGAAAGTGTCCCGGGGCTGATCGCGCTTTACGGGGAGGAGTCGGCGATCCGGGAAGCGAGCCGGGGCGGGGATTTTGACGTGCCAGCAGTGCTGATTGTGGCTGCGATTGCGATTCCCAACCTGTTGCGCTCGAAAATAGCCGCTAATGAATCGTCCGCAGTCGGAATGACCCGGACAGTGATCACCTCGCAAGCCACCTATGCATCGATGTATCCCAAGAATGGCTATGCGCCGGATTTGGCTTCCCTCGGACCTGACCCGCGCCAGCCGGCTAGCGATTCGCCAAGTCACGCCAACTTGATAAACGAAACGCTGGGAAACGCCAGTTGCACGGGCGACGGTTGGTGTACCAAGTCGGGATATCAATTCCGGCTGACTGCCGTCTGCAAGCTGCGCGCATGCAAGGAGTATGTGGTGGTGGCAACGCCGGTGAACACCAATACGGGCACGCGAAGCTTCTGCTCTACGTCCGATGGGGTGATTCACTTCAAGACTAGCCCACCATTGAGCGCTCCGGTCAGCGTAGCGGAGTGCCGGACGTGGGCTCAACTGCGCTAGATAGTGAGAATTTTCACACAGTTGTGGGGGAAATAGCCTAGAAGTGGGCGCAATTTTGTTCCGGCCAAAAGACTTCAGGGAAAAAACCAAAGCCATTTGGGACTCCACGGTGCCAAACCGGAAGAACGGGATTGCATCGGCATCACGGCAAAGCGGATTGATGTTCTGGCAAGTTGATGAGCTTAGATAACTTGCGGGCAAAGCCACAAGCAGAATGGTGGGCTACGCAGAGCTGGCCGGAAGTTCATCCTTCCCATTGCTCACTTAACTCTTTCTAACTATTGGAGTATTGTTTGTTGAAAGATTTGTACCCGCCCAAGAAGGCATCGAGTTCCCGCCCAAAAGCGAACTAGCACGCAGTCAATTCACTAAATAGCAGCAGAGACACTCTTTCCCGCCGAACTGGCATGCCATTTGCGTACTGCGATGGACAGGCCGAAATTCGGCTGAGCCGGAGTGTCACCTAAGGAGGGTCGATGAGAGGAACTATACCGCCTCGCCAGGTTTTCCTCCCCATTCTGGGGTTGATTCTATTTTTCTTTGCGGCGGTTTACTCCTTCGCCCGCCAGCAACCCGCACAGGATGCCGCGCCTGCCGCGACGGGAGCAAATCCTGCCCAAGGTAACTCGGTGGCTCCCCCGCCTGCGGCTTCGCAAGATAAGGCCAAGACCCCTCCACCGAAGGGGCCGGACGGCGACTACGTCGGCAGCGAGACCTGCATCACCTGCCACGACGATCAAAACCGCCGGTTCAAGAACACGGTGATGGGCAAAGCGATGCTGGGCAATCCGCATACGCCAGAGGAAGCCCGGGGTTGCGAATCGTGCCACGGGCCGGGGCGCACGCACGTGGAAGCCGGAGGCGGGAAGGAAACCATTCCGATGCGTTTCGGCAAGGATTCGAAGAACTCCGTTGCCGAGCAGAACGCCGTGTGCATGGACTGCCACTCGCGCGGGACCCACATGTTCTGGAAGGGCAGCCCGCACGAATCGCGTGGCGTTGCCTGCGTGGACTGCCACCAGGTGAAGCAGGAGATTCATACCACCCTCTCTTCCGACGCCCGCTACAGCGCGCCGCTTTCTGACAACCGCGGGGTAAAGAAGCGGCAGCCGGAGCTTTGTTTGCAGTGCCATCAGATGCGCCGTGCACAGCTGCAGCGCTCTTCGCACATGCCGTACCGCGAAGGCAAAGTGACCTGCACCAGTTGCCACAATCCGCACGGCACGCCGAATCCGAACCAGCTTATTCAGAGCAGCACAAACGAAAACTGCCTGAGCTGCCACACCGAGCGGCGCGGGCCATTCCTGTGGGAACACCCGCCTGTACTGGAAAACTGCGCGAACTGCCACGAACCGCACGGCAGCAACAACCCGCAACTGCTGAAGGTGCGCATGCCGCGCGTGTGCGACGACTGCCACGACAGCAGCCGCCACCCGACGCAGGCGCAGCCGCTCAGCTCGATCAAGAACTTCAACCGTGGCTGCACCAACTGCCACTCCCATATTCACGGGTCCAATCACCCATCGGGTTCCGCATTTTTGCGGTAGGAAAAGTGAGATCACATAATGAGAAAATCAACTGCACTTGTGATTCTGGCCGTCTTCAGCCTGCTCCTGTTTTCCTACCGCGCCTTTGGGCAAGACGATAAGGACGCGAACCACGGCAGCGTGGAGTTTGGCGTCCGCGTCGCCACCGGCGACGTTTATGGACGGCCGGATCTGCCGTTCCAGCCTTCGTTGAAAGCCTCGCAATTCAATGAGTATCAGGATGTACGCGATGGATTCTACGTCCGAAGGCTGGACGTAAAATTCGACAATGTGCTGCACACCAAAAACTATTTCCGCCTGCAGTCGCAGAGCACGCTGTACCACGACCAGAGTTATCTGGCGACGTTCGGCCAGTACGGCAAGTTCAAGGTCCAGTTCCGCTACGACGAAATCCCTCACATCTTCAGCGACACCACGCGAACGCTGTTCACCCAGACCTCTCCCGGGGTGTACAGTTTTCCGGCGCTGATCCGCCAGGCACTGCAGGCCGCCACGCCCGCCAACACCCTCCCAAACATCGTCAACACGCAGGTGGTGCCCCAGTTGAATTTCATTACGCCGGCGCTCTACCGGAAAGGCGGGACCATTTCGGCAGGCTATAACCTCAACTCCCACTGGAACGTGAACGGGATGTTTTTCCGGGAAAGCCAGAAAGGATCCCGGCCCATTGGACTGGTAATGAATGGGAGTCCGAGTGCCGCGACCACGGGGGGTTTCGGAGTCGAGCTACCAGAACCCATCAACTACTTCACGAATCTGGTGCGCATCGGCGCCGACTTCGGTTGGCGGTCGCTAGTTGTCCAAGGCGCCTATATCGGCTCCTTTTTCCAAAATAATACATCCACGTTGATGTGGGACAATCCGTTCCGCCTAACCAACGAGCAGATTACCAACCCGCTGACCGGAGCCATGGCGCTTTATCCGGACAATCACGCCAACTACTTCAGTTTCGCCGCAGGCACGGATCTAGGAAAATATCTCCACGTAACGGCCAGCATCACGCCCGGATTTCTGAAACAAAGCCAGGCGTTTCTGCCCTATACCACCAACACCGCGATCACCACCTGCGGCGACGGAACGCAGGCCTGCAATTCGCTGGCAGTATTGCCCGCGGCCAATCTTGGCGGCGACGCACAGACCCTGGCGATGAATTACACGATCTCCACGGCCAGCTGGAAAAATGTCACTTTCAAAGCGAACTACCGCCAGTACGATTACAACGACAACACACCTGTGCGCACCTTCACGCCGGTGCAGGGCGATGCGGCCGCTCCCGCGGGGCCAGCCGACTACACGCCGTTTGGTTTCAATCGCAAGGATCTGGAAGTCAGCGGGATATGGTATTTCGCTAAGAAAAGCTCCATCAAAGCCGGCTATGACGCGCTGTGGATGGATCGCACCAACCGCGACGTCTCCCACTCGCTCGACAACACGTTCTTCGTTTCAGGCGACTGGGTGCCGATTCGCGACCTGTTGATCCGGCTCTCTTACCGGCATTCGAACCGTACGCCGGACACCTACCAGGACGATCAAGCTTCAGATCCCACCACTGGTGCGGATGTCGTTTGCAATGACAACACCAATGTATCTTTCACCGCCGACCAGCGTTGCAATCGCCGCTTCGACGAGGCCGCGCGCACCCTGAACCGCGGCGACTTTCTGGTGCAATACAGCCCGTGGGACAAACTGACGGTTTCCGCGTTTGGCGGCACGCTGCAGAACGACTACAACAAGCGCGGCAGCGTCAACAGCCTGACGCCATTGAATTTTCTTACCGGCGCCGCAGCGACCGTGAGCCCCTATTATCTTTACGGCCTGCAGAAAGACATCTCCTACAACTACGGATTCGACGTGGACTATGCCTTCTCCAACCACGTCACGCTGTACGCCGAATATTCGCGCGAACACTATTACCAGCGGATGATTACCCGGTATCGCACGCCACCGGGGACAGGCCAGGACATCACCACTTGTAACGGATGCGATACCGCAAACAACGACTGGCAGAGCACCGCGACGGATCCAGTTGACGTTTATTCCGTGGGCGTGGATCTTTACCTGAGCAAAAAGGCGTATTTCACCACCTACTACACGCTTTCGGCGGGCAAGGGCAATGTGGTCTCGCAATTCCTCGGCGACCCCACAATTGCTCCAATAGCTCCCGCTACGACAAACCCGAACACATTTCTGCTGGTCGGCACGAACGCAGCGACTCCGTACCCGGAAACGGTGGAGCGTAGCCACGAAGTGGGCGTGATTTTCAAATACAAGCTGACGGACAAGCTCACGCCGCGCATTGAATACCGTTATCAGCAGTGGGACAATCGCGATTACCAGACCTCAGTGATGACGCCCTATATGGGCTGCGTCAGCCCTATCCCCAACGGACCACCGGTCACGAATAGCGTGCCAGGATGCACCGCACCCATCCTGACATCGAACACTCCTAACCCCCAGCCCGGAGCGCCCAGCCCGTTCTACCCGGGGTTCGTGGTGGGCGATCCTTCGTCCGCGCGCTATCTCTTCCTGGGTGTTGACCAGCCTTCGTACCACGCGCACACGGTGATGGCGACGCTCGAATACCGCTTCTAGACGCACGAAACGCCTGCAGCGCTGAACGTTCGCCGCAGGCGTTTCTCTTTCTATGCTGAATTACGTTGTATACAGCCTGGCCCAGACCGAATAGGGCCGCGGGCTTGGCCTTATTTCGGCGGCTGAGCGCCGCTGGCCGCTTGCTGATCCACTTCCGCTTTTTGCCAGCTGGAGTCGGGATTGAATTCGTGCATGGAAACTGCCAGCGTTTCCGTTTTCTTCCCGAGATCCTTCTCGTAGACGACCCCGTCTTCGCTCACTAAAAAGGTTTTCACACCGGACGTACGATACATCGCGGGATAAGCAATGAACGCGAAGCTGGTCATTTTGCCGTCGGCCAGGTAGAGTCTTGCGCCGCCCGGAGCGTTCTTTCCCTGCCTGGTCAGAATGTGAAAATAGTAGCCGCGGAAAGGTACAGGCGCGGTGCCGCGGGCTTTTGTTTCATCGTCGGAAGCGGCTTGCGCAAGCAGCGGGCCGATCGGGCTCTGCGGTTCGTTTTCAGCCGCTTTCCAGTAGAGACCGTCGTGCTTGCCTTCTTCGCTATATATCCGGTGTGCGTACTCACCGTGTTGCTCCGAAAAATATTCCTTCTGCGCCGCCGCCAGTTCGCGGCTGACATGAATGGCCGATATTTCGTTGCGGCCGATGCGGCGGAACAGAATCTCCTGCTTCCCCACGGCCGTGTCGAAATACCACAGTTTGCCCTTGTTGACCAACGGGATCGGGCAGGGCCAGTTATGCGCGCCGATATACTGGGTCACGCTGCCGTCGGGCTCCTTCACCAGGCGGATCATCTCTTCGTACCGCTGGGCAAATTCGGCGCGGTTTTGGGCATCTTCGGCTTCGTCACCTGACGAGACGATATCTTTTCCATCGGGCCCCAGCAGTTCGAGCATGGCCTTTTCGTCGTTGCTCTTTGCCGCCGAGTACAAGGCCTTGCTGGCTTCCTCTGGCGACGCGAAGGTTTTCTGCCCGGCTTGCTGCGCAAGGGCCGGCGCAACAGACAGACCCGCCGTTAGAATTGCGGCGGCCGCGGTCCTCCAAAATTTGCAAAGTTCAGCAACGCGATGGCTCATGTTCCCAACCTGCATAGCACTTCCCTCCTCTTTCGAATCTCGGAATTTTGGCTGAACCGCTAAACGCCCGGATTAGTGGTGGCCGCCGCCGCCGTGCGCACCACCTCCACCGCTGCCATGAGACCCGCCTCCACCGCCAAAGCTGGCGCTGCCGCGGGCTGAATAGCCGCGAGATTCTCCCCCATGGTCATAGCCGCTGAAGGCGCCGGAATGCACGTTGCTCTGTCCGTGAGATTGAGTAAATCCACGGGCGTCGCGGGTGTTTCCCTCGAACGGCCGGGGCGAAGCGCCCGGACGGTTGTAGACGTTTCCGTGGGCGGCAAAGCTTCTGTCTTGCGGACGGAAGCCTTCCCGGCCGGGAGCGCCGGGGCCGCCGTGTCCGCCGCGGTAATACGCATTGCGGTTATAGAAGGTGGTGCTGTGAGAGAAATACCGCTCGTGATTATAGACCGCGTAATGGTTGTGCCAGTCGTAGCCCCAGTGGCCCCAGCCCCAGCCGTATCCGCCGAAGAAGCCGATGCCGAAGCCTGCGCCGAAGAACAAGCTCGGTCCTCCGAACCAGATGCCGGGATAAGGATACCAGCCCGGCCACGCGACCAGCGGCGGACCGTAGACGAGCCAGGGATCATAGGCGGGTACGTATACAACATCGGGAGCAGCCGGTTGAATGACGATGGTGGAGCCCTGCGAGGTGACGGTCTGCTGCTGCGTAGTGTTCAGGTTGCCTGCCTGCTGCGCTTTCTGGCGCATCACCTGGATGGCGTCCGCCACGTCCTGCTGCTGGTTGTAATATGCATCGCCAAGCGACGAGGTCCAGGAGAGGTTCTTGTCCATGTTGCCGAGCACCGCGGGAAAAGCGGCGAGGGCCTTAACGCTAGGGTCCCAGGGTTCTTTGTCGACAGCTTGCGCCAACTCATCGCCCTTCAGATTCGAATGGTTCTGCACCCAGCGGTCAGCCTCGACGACCTGCTCGGGAAAAGTGGAAGCCGAAAGGATCTGCGCCACCAGCGAATCAGGATAAAGCGCGATCGGCGCCACAAGTTGCTGCAGCTGTTCGGGAGATTGTGTTTCGTACGGCGGCCCCTGCGGAGTCTGGGCGGGAGCGGGTTGATCCTGATCCTGCGCCGCGCGAGTATCGAGAGGCGCAGCAGCGAAGAGCATCGCGGCGGCCAACACGACGGCGGAAGCCTTTCTGCACCACGAAGCCAGCAAACGGAATGCCCCGCGTTCGAGTATGTTCATCTTCGTCAACCTCCGTGCGCCCATGCCCCGCGGCGCTCTACTTCTTTAGATGATCCAGGCGCGTATTGAGTTTCTGTTTTCTTGCGCCCTTGGCTAACCGTGTAACATAGCTTCTGGTTTCCATACTATATAACCCGGTTTTCCCATGGCAGTTGCGCTCGGGTGTGCATCAAACGACCGTCGCTTTCTGGGGCGCCTTCTCGTGCGTGACTTTTTCGCGGCAATCAGGCGATTCGTTGACCCTGAGGGCGCGCTCGCCTATACTTGAGGTTCGGTGTCGTTTGCAGGATTTCCGCTGGGTTCCGCACTGTAATCCTTGAAAATTCCGCAGGATGCGCGGGATGGCGTGAAGGAACCCGGATGAGTGTTTTTGGCCCCGCACCATCCGCCTGCCGGACCGGCAATTTCAACTATCGATTTCCTAATAAGGGAGAAGACGAATGGCGGACGCTAGCTGCCGTAGAGAACTGGAACTGGAAATTCCCGCCGAAGAAGTTACCAAGGCCTCTGAAAAGGTTGCGAAGGAATTTGCGAAGATGGCGCGCGTGCCGGGCTTCCGCCCTGGCAAGGCTCCGATTTCGCTGATCAAGCGCCGGTTCGCGGAAGACATCAAGAGCGAAGTGCTGCAGAACCTGGTGCCGGAAACGGTGGAAAAGGCCGTGGCGGAGCAGAAGCTCACGCCGGTTTCGCAGCCGCAGGTGGACAAGCTGGAATTCAAGGAAGGCGAGCCGGTGAAGTTCCGCGCGTCGTTCGACGTGCTGCCGGAATTTACTCTGGCGGATTACAAGAAGCTCGAAATTGAAATGCCGGAAATGAATTTGACCGACGAAGATGTGAACAAAGCGCTGGCCGAGATGCAGCAGCGCGCTGCGGCGTTTACTCCGGTCGAGGGGCGCTCCGTTGAGAACGACGACTTCGTGCAGGTGAAACTGCATGGCGCGCCGGAAGGCGGCGGCGATCCGCTGGATGCCGAAAGCGTGCTCTGCCACGTCGGCGCCGAAGAGACCATGGAGCCGTTCAACGAAAACCTGCGCGGCGCGAATGTGGGCGATCACAAGGATTTTGACGTCAACTATCCCGCCGACTATCCGGACGCCAAGCTCGCCGGAAAACTGTTCCACTATTCGGTGGATGTTCTCGGCATCAAGACCAAGAAGCTGCCCGAACTGAACGACGAATTCGCCAAGGACGTCAGCGACGCCACTTCCCTCGACGAGCTGAAGACCAAAATCAAGGAGAGCCTGGAGCACGAGCGCGATCACCGGCAGAAGGACCTGCAGCGCGAAAAGGTGATCGGCGAACTGGTGAAGCTGCACGACTTCCCTGTGCCGGAATCGCTGGTTGAACATCAAATGGACGTGCGGCTGGAGCGCGTGGTTCGCTCGCTGGCGCAGCAAGGCGTGGATCCCCGGGCAGTCAATGTTGACTGGGTGACCCTACGCAAGCGGCAAGAAGACCGCGCCAAGGATGACGTGAAGGCCGAGCTGGTGATCGACCGCATCGCGACCGAGGAAAAGATCGACGTCACCGACGAAGAAGTGGAGCATGAGCTGGAGCACATGGCCGGCCACTCGGGCGAATCCGCGGAAGTGTTGCGCGCTCGTTTGACAAAGCAGGGAGCGCTCGATAGGATGAAAGCGAAGCTGCGGAGTGACAAAACGATTGACTGGCTGGCGCAGAACGCCAGTGTCAAAACGGTAGCCGCGGCAAGCGCCAAGTGATCCTGACCCCGCTCCCACGAGCCAAATTTTCCCTATGAGAAACTACGAAGAACCGACCTATCACGCGACAACTCTGGTACCCATGGTGGTGGAACAGACCAGCCGGGGCGAGCGCGCTTACGACATTTATTCGCGCCTCCTGAAAGAGCACATCATCTTTATCGGCACGCCGATTGATGACCACGTTGCCAACCTGGCCACGGCGCAGATGCTCTTCCTGCAGGCCGAAGACCCGGAAAAAGACATTCAGTTGTACATCAATTCCCCGGGCGGCTCCATCACCGCGGGCTTTGCGATTTATGACACGATGCAGTTCGTGAAACCGGACGTGGTTACCACCTGCGTCGGCCAGGCGGCTTCGATCGCCGCGGTTCTTCTTGCCGGCGGTTCGCCGAAGAAGCGCTTTGCGTTGCCCAACGCGCGCATTCTGATCCACCAGCCGTGGATGAGCGGCCTCGGCGGCCAGGCCACCGACATCGACCTGCACGCCAAAGAGATTCTACGCATGCGCACCACCATCAATAACATCCTTTCGAAGCACTCCGGCCAACCCGTAGAGCGAATCGAAAAGGATGTGGAGCGCGATTACATCATGAATCCGGAGCAAGCCAAGGAATACGGGATGATCGATGAGATCATCTACAAGCACCGGTAGAAATTCGCCGCTTGCCGGACTGGCTGGTTGCGGAGAGAAATCCACAAGCGTTTCTATTTGACGGCAGGGGTCACACTTTCTCTTTCACCCGGGGGAAAAATCGGCCTAGAATGGTATCCAATGACTCCGGAAGCTGAGCCGGAGGAGAGGCCCTCACACACGTGAAAAAATATACCCCAGACGAACCGCTTCGCTGCTCCTTCTGCCACAAGACGCAGGAGCAGGTGGAGAAGCTCATCAGTTCGCCTTCGGATTATCCCCGGGCATACATCTGCAACGAGTGTGTGGGCGTTTGCCAGACGATTCTGGAAGATGAGAAGCGGGAACAAGCCGCGGCGCCGGCGCGCCGGTTGCCTCGCCCGCCGGAGATCAAGCAGTTCCTGGACAGCTACGTCATCGGGCAGGACCGCACTAAAAAGAAACTGGCTGTGGCCGTTTACAATCACTACAAGCGCATCTTCCTGAACAAGCAGCCCAACGAAGTCGAACTCAGCAAGTCCAATATTCTTTTGATTGGTCCCACGGGCACTGGCAAGACGCTGCTGGCGCAGACACTTTCGCGCATGCTCGACGTACCGTTCGCGATTGTTGACGCTACCACGCTGACCGAAGCCGGCTACGTCGGCGAGGACGTGGAAAATATTATTTTGAAGCTGCTGCAGGCCGCCGACGGGGACGTTCAGAAGGCCCAGCAAGGCATCATCTATATTGATGAGATCGACAAGATTGCCAAGAAGGATGAGAACCCGTCGATCACTCGCGACGTTAGCGGCGAGGGCGTGCAGCAGGCGCTGCTGAAGATTCTCGAAGGCACCGTTGCCAATGTGCCTCCGCAGGGCGGCCGCAAGCATCCCCACCAGGAATTTACTCCGGTGGATACGACCAACATCTTATTTATTTGTGGCGGCGCGTTCGTGGGGCTGGAAAAATTGATCGAAAAGCGCGTGGGCCGCCGGTCACTGGGTTTCCATACCGAGGCTGGAGCGACCTCCGCGCAGCGCCGCAACACGGAATTGCTGGAGCAGGTGCAGCCTGGCGATCTGATTCGCTATGGCCTGATCCCCGAATTTGTCGGCCGCCTGCCTGTGGCCGGCGTGATGAGCGACCTGGACAAGGGCGCGCTGATGAAGATTTTGACCGAGCCGAAGAATGCCTTGATGAAGCAGTACCAGCGGCTGTTTGAGTTCGAAAATGTGCGGCTGCGGTTCACCGACGACGCCCTCGAGACCGTCGCGGAGTTGGCACTTCAGCGCAAAGTCGGCGCGCGCGGCTTGCGTATGATCCTCGAAGACCTCATGCTGGAGTTGATGTACCACCTGCCGATGCAGAAAAGAGTACGCGATTTTGTGGTCACCGCCGAAATGGTCCGCGGCCACGAAATCAATTGGAGTTTGCTCGAGAAGGCCGGCTAACGGCTTCTTGGGC